>OMIK01000059.1 GCA_900299075.1 Chlorobi bacterium Chlorobi_1 | reverse complement strand
TCTTGCTTCCTTCCGAAACGATCAAGATGCGGTCATAACTTCCACGACGTCCCAGCTTGCGTTCCAGATCCCTTGCCTGCCTGATTTTGGGGGAGTTATCAAGCGCCATCAGTCAGTCTCCCGTGAATGATGCGAATAAACGCAAAAGGCCGGTCACCTTTGGGGTGCCGGCCTTTTGCGTTGGATGTCCTGCTGGATCAGATGAGCGGGCCGTAGCCGTCGAGGGGGAAGCTGAGGCAGAGCTCGCGGATCTCGGCCTTGACCTGCTTGCAGACGTCGGCGATGTCCGGCTGGTTGGCTGCGGAGATGACGCGGTCGATGAGCCCGGCGATCTGCTCGCTCTCGGCGACCTTCATGCCGCGGGTGGTCATGGCCGGGGTGCCGACGCGGATGCCGCTGGTCACGAACGGGGACTTGTCGTCGAAGGGCACCATGTTCTTGTTGACCGTGATGCCGGCGTCGTGCAGGAGGTTCTCGGCGACCTTGCCGGTGACCTCCTTGTTGCGGAGGTCGAGCAGCATGAGGTGGTTCTTCGTGCCGCCGCTGACGATATGGTAGCCGAGGCCGAGGAACCTGGCGGCCATGGCGGCGGCGTTGTCCTTGACCTGCTGGGCGTAGACCTTGAATTCGGGCTGCAGGGCTTCGCCGAAGGCGACCGCCTTGCCGGCGATGATGTGCATGAGCGGGCCGCCCTGGATGCCGGGCATGACCTCGGCGTCCATGACTTCGGACATCATCTTGACGCGGGAGCCGGTCTTGGTCTTGATGGTGATGCCGAGCGGGTTCTCGAAGTCCTTGCCCATCATGATCATGCCGCCACGCGGGCCGCGGAGGGTCTTGTGGGTGGTGGTGGTGACGAAGTGGCAGTGCTCCATCGGGTTGGGCATGACGCCTGCGGCCATGAGGCCTGCCGGGTGGGCGACGTCGGCCATGAGGAGCGCACCGACCTTGTCGGCGATCTGCCTGAAGGCCTTGAGGTCGAAGCCCTGGGAGTAGGCGCTGGCGCCGGCGATGATGAGTTTCGGCCTGACCTGCATGGCCATCTCCTCGACCTTGTTCATGTCGATGATGCCGGTCTCGCGGTCGACGCCGTAGGAGTGGGCGTCGAAGAGCTGGCCGGAGAAGTTGACGGAGCTGCCGTGGGTGAGGTGGCCGCCGTGGGAGAGGTCGAGGCCCATGATCGGGTCACCCGGCTTGAGCACGGAGAAGAGCACAGCCATGTTGGCGCTGGAGCCGGAGTGGGGCTGGACGTTGACGTATTCGCAGCCGAAGAGCTGCTTGGCGCGGTCGCGGGCGAGGTTCTCGGCGATGTCGACATATTCGCAGCCGCCGTAGTAGCGCTTGCCGGGGTAGCCCTCGGCGTACTTGTTGGTCATCACCGAGCCGCAGGCCTCCATGACGGCCCTGCTGGTGAAGTTCTCGGAGGCGATCAGCTCGAGGGTCTCGGTCTGGCGCCTGACTTCGCCGGTGATCGAGGCGAACACTTCGGGGTCCTGCATCTTCAGAATATCGTGCTTCATCATCGTGGTCCTTCTCCCGTTGGAGTTTTATGGTTTTTGCTGTTTCAACTTTTCATCGGCGAGCTGTTCGAAGCGGAGCTGGTCGTTGCCGGTGACGGTCTCGATCAGGTGGCCGAGCTTGTCGCGCTTGGTCTGGAGGTAGCTGCGGTTGACCTCGTTGGGTTCGATCTCGAGGGGCAGGCGCTCGACGATCTCGAGGCCGTAGCCTTCGAGGCCGACGATCTTCTTGGGGTTGTTGGTGAGCAGGCGCATCTTGCGGACGCCGAGGTCCTGGAGGATCTGGGCGCCGATGCCGTAGTCGCGGAGGTCGGCCTTGAAGCCGAGCTTCTCGTTGGCCTCGACCGTGTCGAACCCTTCGTCCTGGAGGTTGTAGGCCTTGAGCTTGTTGACGAGGCCGATGCCGCGCCCCTCCTGCATGAGGTAGACGAGCACGCCGCGCCCCTCCTTCTCGATCATGCGCAGGGCAGTGGCGAGCTGGTTGCCGCAGTCGCAGCGCAGGGAGCCGAAGGTGTCGCCGGTGGCGCACTGCGAGTGCACCCTGACGAGCACGGGTTCGCCGTTGTCGACCTCTCCCTTGACGAAGGCCATGTGGTTCTGCTGGTCGACGAAGGACTCGTAGGCGATAAGGTTGAACTCGCCGTGCGCCGTGGGCAGCTTCGACTCGACGGCGCGGTGCACCAGCTTGGACTGCTGCATGCGGTAGGCGACGAGGTCCTTGATGGTGATGAGCTTGAGGCCGAGCTTCTCCTTGAGCTTCATGAGCTCGGGGAGGCGGGCCATGCTGCCGTCGTCGTGCAGGATCTCGCAGAGCAGGCCCGCGGGCTGGCAGCCGGCGAGCATGGCGAGGTCGACCGCGGCCTCGGTGTGGCCGACGCGCCGGAGCACGCCGCCGTCCATGGCGCGGAGCGGGAAGATGTGGCCGGGCCTCGAAAAGTCGTCCGCCGTGCAGGCCGGGTCGGCGATCATCTTGAGGGTCATGTAGCGGTCGTAGGCCGAGATGCCGGTGGTGACCCCTTCGGCGATGGCGTCGATGGAGACCGTGAAGTTGGTTTCGTGCTGTGAGGTGTTGCGCTGCACCATCGGCTCGAGCTGCAGCTCGCGGGCGCGCCGCATGGGGATGGCGACGCAGAGCAGGCCGCGGGCCTCCTTGGTGATGAAGTTCACCATCTCGGGGGTGGCGTGCTCGGCCGCGCCGATGAAGTCGCCTTCGTCCTCGCGGTCCTCGTCGTCCACGACGATGACCAGCTTGCCGTTCCGGATATCCTCTATGGCCGATTCGATGGAGTCGAAACTCTGTTTGTTCATCCTGGTAGGTGTAGGTGCTTTGCGGCCCGGCCGGAGAGCTTCCGGGACGGGATAATTCAGGTGGGGAATTTACATGAATTTCCCGGTAATGTAAAACAAGTTCACGACTCCGGCGCCCTTTGCCGGCGCACCGGAGCGCCGTTCCGGGGCGCCCTCCGGTTTGGATCAGGAGCTTCGTTTTTTTATACTTCCCGGATTTTTTTGAACGAAGCCTAAATGTTACCTTTTAGAACGGTCGAATTTCCAAGTTTTTACCAAACGACACCGCATGTCCACTCCAGTCACTGACCTTTCGCCGGAAGCCCGGCAACTCGCCTCGAAACTGTCTGCAAAGACCCTCAGGAAGGCCAAGGAGCACGGCTTTTCGGACTTCCAGATCTCCACGATATTCCAGTCCAGCGAGAACGTGGTGCGCGAACTGCGCAAGCACTACGGAATCGTGTCGGTCTTCAAGACGGTCGACACCTGCGCCGCAGAGTTCGACGCGAAGACCCCCTACCACTACTCTACTTACGACGAGGAGAACGAGTCGATCCGCACGGAGCGCCAGAAGGTGATCATCCTCGGCGGCGGCCCCAACCGCATCGGCCAGGGCATCGAGTTCGACTACTGCTGCGTGCAGGCCGTGTTCGCCCTGAGGGAGGCCGGCTACGAGACCATCATGGTCAACTGCAACCCCGAGACGGTTTCGACCGACTACGACATCGCCGACAAGCTCTACTTCGAGCCGCTCACCTTCGAGGACGTCATCCGCATCATCGACCACGAGCAGCCGCTCGGCGTGATCGTCAGCTTCGGCGGCCAGACCCCGCTCAAGCTCTCGACCAGGCTCGACGCCGCCGGCGTGAACATCCTCGGCACCTCCTCGAAAGGGATCGACCTGGCCGAGGACCGCAAGAAGTTCGGCGCCCTGCTCGAGAAGCTCGCCATCCCGCACCCCGACTACGGCACGGCGACCACCTTCCCCGAGGCGCAGGAGATCACCAAGCGCATCGGCTACCCGGTGCTGGTCCGCCCCAGCTACGTGCTCGGCGGCCGCGCCATGAAGATCATCTACAACGACGACTCCCTGAAGGAGTACGTGGACCAGGCGCTCTTCATCTCCGAGAAGTACCCGCTCCTGATCGACCGCTTCCTCGAAACGGCCGTCGAGTTCGACATCGACGCCCTGGCCGACACCACCGACTGCGTCATCAGCGGCATCATGCAGCACGTCGAGGCGGCCGGCATCCACAGCGGCGACTCGACCTCGATCCTGCCCTACTACAACATCGAGAAGTCGGCCATCGCCACGATGAAGGAGTACACGCGTATGCTCGCCGAGAACATCGGCGTCGTCGGCCTGATGAACGTGCAGTACGCCGTGCAGAACGGCAAGGTGTACGTCATCGAGGTGAACCCGCGTGCCAGCCGCACCGTGCCGTTCGTCGGCAAGGCGACCGCCATCCCGGTGGTCAGGATCGCCACGCGCGTCATGCTCGGCGAGAAGCTGAGCGACCTGCGCAAGGAGTTCGACCTGAAGGATTGCGACGATCTGGGCCTGAAGCACATGGCCATCAAGGAGCCGGTCTTCCCGTTCTCCAAGTTCGTCAAGTCCGGCGTCTACCTCGGCCCCGAGATGCGTTCGACCGGTGAGGCGATGAGCCTCGCGGACGAGTTCCCGGAGGCCTTCGCCAAGGCCTACCAGGCGGCCAACATGCACCTGCCGCTCTCCGGCACGGTCTTCATCAGCGTCAACGAGCAGGACAAGAACCAGCGCATCATCAGCGTCGCCAAAGAGCTCTACCGCATGGGCTTCGACCTGGTGGCCACCTCCGGCACCCACGCCTTCCTGACCTTGCACGGCATCGACTGCAAGAAGGTCTTCAAGGTGGGTGAAGAGGGTCGCCCGAACATCTTCGACATCATCAAGCTCGGCAAGGTGGACTTCGTGATCAACACCCCGAGGGGCGAGCGTGCCCTGCACGACGAGGAGGCGATCGGCGCCGCTTCGGTGCAGAGCGGCGTGCCGTTCGTCACCACCCT
>OMIK01000058.1 GCA_900299075.1 Chlorobi bacterium Chlorobi_1 | reverse complement strand
GCCAAGAGTGGAGATGGCGGGAGTCGAACCCGCGTCCAGAACATTGATCGAAGCCGTCACCACACTCATCTCCGGTGGTTGTTTTTTCGTGGACCATGTACATCGCCGGCAACGTTCGGTCCCTTATCCCTCACAGGTATTCATGCGCCCCAGTGGGCCTGAACGCATGAAGCTTACTTGCGCGAACCGAAGCTCAAGCGCGGGTTATGCCATCCGGCGGCTGCAGAGTAAGCGCATTCACCGCGGGACGATGGCGTCTGAGTTAACTTTTGCTAATCAGGCAGCCATTGCATACGAATAATCGTCTGCATCTAATTGGTACATAGACTTCTTTAACGAGTCCATCCATGCTGAAACTCGGAGTGCAACGACATCTCACACCTATCCTGTCGAATGCCTGTCATCCCCAGTAATATCAAAGAGCGTTGCCGTAGTGGCGGTTGATAGATAACCATTTCGGCGCAGATAAGCAAAAGAACGCCGGTGCGGTCTCGATTAGTTCCTGGATTTGAGGGGATAATGGCGGGGGGAGGGTTGGCCTGAAGCCCGGGATATTTTTGGGATCGGGTGTTCCCCGGGCTGAAGCCCGGGGCAACTGAAAAGAAAAGAAGAGTTCAAATTTCCGGAGGGTTCAAACCCGCCTGAATCCGGGAGCCCGGGGCGGCTGAAGACATGAGGGTTGCCGGCCTGTCAGGCGGCGGGGTGCGGTCGAGAGCCCGGCAGTCAGTTCATGCCGGGAAGCTCGGGCGAGTTGGCGACGAAGCAGTACTCGCCGCCCTTCGAACGGACCGTGCGGCTCCACATGCGTTCGTACTCGTCGGTGAAGACGAGATCGCTCGAAGCCTCGGCGGTGTACCACGACCCCTCCTCGAACTCCTGCTCGAGCTGGCCGGAGCTCCACCCGGAGTACCCGAGGAAGAAGCGCACCTCTGAGCTCCTGATGACTCCGGTGTTGATGAGGTAGCTGAGCTGGTCCTTGTCGCCGCCCCAGAAGAGGCCGGGCAGGATCTCGTGGGCGTCGTCCATGACGTCCCCCCTGCTGTGCAGGAAGTGCACCGTATCGGCCTGGACCGGGCCGCCCATGTGCAGGAGCTCGTCGATCTCGTCGAAGCCGCTTATCGCCTCGCAGACCCTGAACTCCATAGGACGGTTGAGGATGAAGCCGAGCGACCCCTCCTCGTTGTGCTCGCACATGAGGAGTACCGTTCGCTTGAAATTCGATTCAAGCAGGTTCGCCGAAGCGAGCAGCAGCTTGCCGGCCTTGAGCTGTTCGAATTCGTTGACCATACCTTGCGTTTATTGCTGCAGCCATTCAAGGATTTCCGCCGCATGCGTTTCCGGTTTCACCTTGGGCCAGACCTTTTCGATGTTGCCCTGTTCGTCCACCAGGTAGGTCACGCGGTTGGTGCCCATGTACTCCCGACCCATGAACTTCTTTTTCCCCCAGACACCGTAGGCTTCCACGATCTGCTTCTCACCGTCCGAGACGAGCCTGAAGGGAAGCTGGTACTTGTCGGCGAACTTGCGATGCGCCTTTTCGGCATCGACACTGACGCCGAGCACCTCGACGCCCGTCTTTTGAAAATTAGGCAAATTGTCCCGAAAAGCACAAGCCTCCCTGGTGCAGCCGGGGGTGTCGTCTTTGGGGTAGAAGTAGATGACGACCTTCCTGCCGCGATACTCCTCGAGGCTGACGGGCTTGCCGTCCTGGTCTGTAGCGGAGAATGCCGGTGCCTTCTGGCCGATCTCGAGTAATGCCATGTCGAAACGAGTTTGGGGTTATTGAACTGCTGTTGACCGATTCAATCGTCGAGGTCGCCAAAAAGTTTCTTCGAGCCCGCGCCGGAGCGGCAAGCGCAAGAATTATTAACGGCTGCAGCGGGTTGTTGCTACGGTTACCATCGATGCCGCACGAGCGGCGACAATTTTGTATGCTGATGAGGAGCTACACCTTCTGCCCGATCTGCGCGACCCCGCTGAACCGGACTTTCGTCGACGGACGCGACCGCATGGCTTGCCCCGCGTGCGGATGGATCCATTACGTCAACCCGCTTCCGGTGGCCCTGGCCTTCACGGTGAACCGCAGCGGCCAGCTGCTGCTGATCCGCCGAGCCCACGAACCGGCGTTCAACGAGTGGGCGCTGCCCGGCGGGTTCCTCGAAGCGGGCGAACATCCCGAAGAGGGCTGCCTGCGGGAGCTGTACGAGGAGACCTCGCTGGAAGGGCGGGTCGAGGGGCTGATCGGGGTCTACCACCGAGAGTCGGAGATGTACGGTTCGCTGATGGTGGTGGCCTACCGGGTGGCCGCCGCGCATGAGGAGATCGCCATCAACCACGAGGTGTTCGAGGCGGGCTTCTACTCCCCCGGCACGCTGCCGGAGGTGAGGATCCCGCTGCACCGGCAGATCATCGATGAGAGCCGCTGGAGCCTGCTGCCGGAAGTGCCAGGGTGAAGGTCGAGCCGCTGTTGACCCGTGAACGGACGCGGATATCCCCTTTGTGGGCCAGCACGATATGCTTGACGATCGACAGGCCGAGGCCGGTGCCTCCGAGCTCCCGTGAGCGCGCCCTGTCGACACGGTAGAAGCGTTCGAAGATGCGCTCGAGGTCGCCCGGGGGGATCCCGATCCCGTTGTCTTCCACCTCGATCCACACGGTATCATCCTTCGAGAAGGCCCTGACCCTGACCATGCCGCTCCCCTCCCCTGCATACTTGACTGCGTTGTCGATAAGGTTGCGCATCGCAATGTCGAAATAACCGGCGTCGGCCATGACCGCGGGGAGTCCTTCGGGCAGTGCCAGCTCGAGCCGCACCCCTTTCTTCGCGGCTGCCTGTTCGAACATGGCGGCACACTTTTCAATCTGCGGCCTGAGGTCGAGCCGTGCGAAATGGTAGACGATCTTCCCCGATTCGATCTTTGAAAGGTCCAGCACGTCGTTGACCAGCGCCGTGAGCTGTTCGCTCTCCTGCAGGATGATCCGAAGGAAGGCGGCGGCGTTGTCGGGGTCGTGCATGGCTCCTTCGAGCAGGGTTTCAGCATAACCCCTGATGCTCGCAAGGGGCGTCCGCAGCTCGTGGGAGACGCTCGAGACGAAATCGCGCCGCGTCCGTTCGAGGTTGCGCAGCCTGGTGATGTCGTTGATGACCAGGACGGTGCCGTCAAAGCGGCCGCCGTGCCTGACCGGGACGGCGCTGACCGTGAGCAGGCACTCCCCCTTCGAGGTCATGAGGGTCAGTTCGTCGCGGAAGAGCCGCTCGCCGGCGGCCTGCACCCGTTCGAGCAGGCCGCGGAGGCCCCGGTCCCTGATCTGCTTGACCGGCATGGCCCGGTTCATGCCGCCGTCGATCGGGAAGAGACGGGAGGCAGCCGGGTTGACCAGCACCACCTGCCCCTCGGCGTTGGTGACGATGATCGCCTCCCTGATGCTCGAGAGCACCTCGCGCAGCCACTCCTCCTGCCGGTTCATCCGGACGATCTCGTCGGCCATGTAGTTGAAGGCCATCGAGAGCCTGCCGACCTCGTCCCTCCGACGCGCCGGCACCCGGGCGCCGGCCTCGCCGTGGAGGAAGCGGTCGGCGGCTTCCGAAATGCGTTCGAGGGGGCGGGAGAGGAAATAGGCGGTGATCGTGCCGGCGGCCGCCGAGATCAGCAGCGCCCAGAGGAGGCCGCCGACAATGCCTTTGCGGACCTCGGCCTCGAGCAGGCGGATATCGTGCAGCGGCTTGGCGAAGCGGAGCACGCCCCAGCGCTTCGGGGAGCCGACCGGAACCGCAAGGTAGAGCATCTCCTCGCTGACGGTATCGCTGTAGCGGATCGCCTCGCCGAAACCCTTCGACAGGGCCTCCCGCACCTCGGAGCGGGAGGCGTGGTTCTGCACCCCCGGCAGCCTTCCTGAAGGCACATACGAGTCGCCGATGACCTGACCGTCGAGGTCGATCAGGGTCACGCGGACGGCGAGGGCGGCTCCGACCCGGTCGGCCCACTGGTCGGAAAGCACGCGGTCGGCCCACTCGCGGGGTTTTGCGTCGAGCATGCCGCTGTTGAGCCTGAGTTCGCGCATCAGGTCCGTGCGGACGGAGCCGATGAAGAGCTCGCGGAGCTGGCGCCCCTGGTAAGCGTAGCTGACCGCCAGGGAGAAGAAGACGATCAGGCCGAAGGTGGCCCCGAGCCTGGCCGAAAGCCTACCCCGCATGGCCATCCTCCCCGGTTTCGTCGAACTTGTAGCCGAGGCCCCGCACGGTCACGATGCGGCGGCCGGCATCGCCAAGCTTTTCGCGGAGCCTGGTCACATGGGTGTCGATGGTCCTGGTGTTGATCTCCCGGTCGACCTCCCAGACGTCGCTGAGCAGCACCTCGCGGCTCTGTGCCTGCCCTTTGCGCCGCAAGAGCAGGGTGAGGAGCTTGAACTCCATGAGCGTCAGGGTGAGCGGCTGGCCGTCGAGCGTGGCCGTGTGGCGGCCGATGTCGACCTCGATACCGCCTGAACGCAGCAGCGCCCGGGGTTCCTGGTGGCGATGACGCCGGTCGCGCTTGAGGATGGCCCGGATCCTGAGGTTGAGCTCCCTCGGGCTGTAGGGCTTGACCACGTAGTCGTCGATCCCCAGCTCGAAGCCGAGCACCCGGTCGATCTCCTCCCCTTTCGCCGTGAGCATGACGATCGGCACCTCCCCGAAGAGCGGATCCTGGCGGATCCTCCTGCACACCTCGAAGCCGTCGATGCCCGGGAGCATGAGGTCGAGCAGTACGAGGTCGAAAGCCTTCGAACGCAGCTCGGCGAGGGCCTCCTCCCCGGTTGCGGCATGCCTGCATGTATAGCCGGCTTTTTCGAGGTTGTATTTCAGGAGCCCGGCAAGGTTCCTGTCGTCCTCGACGATCAGCAGGCAGAGGTCCGGCATGCGCGGTTCGGTTATCGGTTCAGGTGATCTTCCAGCAGGCGGCGAGATGGCCGGGCTCGTACTCGACGAGCGGCGGCTGGGCGTTGCGGCAGTGGTCGTCGGCCAGCGGGCACCTGCCGGCGAAGCGGCAGCCGTCCGGCAGCCTCGTCGCGCCGGGGACGTTTCCCTCGATGACGTTGAGCCGCTCCTTTTTCGCGCCGAGGCGCGGGATCGACTTCAGGAGCCCCCTGGTGTAGGGGTGCAGCGGGTTTTCGAAGATGTGGGCAACGCTGCCCCGCTCGGCCACCCTTGAGGCATACATCACCACGACCTCCTCGCAGAGCTCGGCGACGACCCCGAAGTCGTGGGTAATGAGCATCACCCCCATCCCATTCTCCTGCCGGAGACGGGCGATCAGTTCGAGGATCTGCGCCTGCACGGTGACGTCGAGCGCGGTGGTGGGTTCGTCGGCGATCAGGAGCTCGGGGCCGCAGGAGAGGGCCATGGCGATCATCACGCGCTGCCGCATGCCGCCGGACATCTCGTGCGGGTAGGCGTCGACCCGGGCGGAGGGGTTGGGGATGCCGACCATGTCGAGCAGCTCCACGGCACGGCGGCGCGCCTCGGCCTTGGCCACGGCGCGGTGGTTCATGATCTGCTCGATGATCTGGTCGCCGCAGGTGTAGACCGGGTTGAGGGAGCTCATGGGCTCCTGGAAGATCATGGCGATCTCGTTGCCGCGGATCTTCCGCATCTCCTCCTCGGTCGCCTTCACAATGCTCCTCCCCTTCCAGAGGATGTCGCCGCCGGCGAAGTAGCCGGGTGGCATCGGCACCAGGCGCATGACCGAGAGCGCGGTGACTGATTTGCCGCACCCGGACTCGCCGACGATGCCGAGGGTACGGTTCCGGTCGAGGGAGAAGCTCACCCCGTCGACCGCCTTGGCGATCCCGTCTTCGGTGTTGTACCAGGTCTTCAGCTCCCTGACGTCGAGAATAGGCTCCATAGATGATCGTTTCGACCGCGTTGATACTTATTCGTTCCGCCCGCATGATGCCTGCCGGAGAGCGGTGGCGCCGCCGTCAACTCCCCAGCCGGCCCGTTGCATTGCAGCCAATGTACGAAGGAGAGGAGGGACGATGCCAGAGACCGGGCGGCCGTGCAGGCTCATTTTGCAGAAAATTCACCATAAACGAAGGTGGAGGCGCATCGGCGAGCCTGACCCCAAACGGCTGCTTCAGGTGAAGTTACACAATTCGCAACCGGAGGAAAACAGGAAAACCCGCCGCACGCCCCGTGCGGAGAGATGCCGGAGGCGGGGTTATGGTGATGCTTTGTTATATTGCAATTCTACCTCATGGGCATTTGCTCATAATAGCAGTACCAGCTTTCATCCCGTATCCATGACCTCTTCACACGAGAGTGCCCGCCAGTTCGCGAGCATCGTCAAAAGGCCTGCCGCCTACCTGCTCGAATCGCTCGCCGGTTCGGCGCCGTACCGTACGCTTCTCGACGCCCTCGGCGCGACCAAGAGCGGCCCGGTCCATGAACGGGTCTCCGTATCCGGCCTCAGGGGATCGCTCGCTTCGCTGCTGGCGGCAAGGCTCTTCAGGGACCTCTCCTCCCCGGTCGTCGTCTTCAGCAACCCGGAGGGGATCGAACTCTACGACAACGACCTGCCTGCGTTCCTGACGGCGGCCAATGTCTGCAGCACCGACGACGGCCTCTCGCCGACGCTCGCCAGGCTCGCCCAGGGCAGGGCGGTCGTCGTGGTGGCGGAGTTCGACGACGTGGCCACCCCCGTATGCGGCATCGAGCAGTCGAAAGGCAGGATCTTCTCCCTGCAGGCAGGGCAGGAGGCCGGCTATGCGAGGCTGATGGAGTTCCTCTCGGCAAACGGCTTCGAGCGGCGCGAGTTCGTTGAGGACGAGGGGGAGTTCTCGGTGCGCGGCTCGATCGTGGACGTGTTCGGCTACGGCGCCGCAGACCCGGTGCGCATCGAGCTCTTCGGCGACACGGTCAGCTCGCTCCGGAGCTTCGATATCGACAGCCAGCTCTCATCGGGTTCTGTCGACTCGGCGGAGCTCTTCGGCAACTTCACGGAGGATGCCGGATCCTCCGCAGCCGGCATCCTCGACTTCCTGCCGCCGGACACGATCGTGCTGGTCGACGATGCAACCGGACTGGCGGGATCGGACTCGAGGGAGCTGCTGGAGGCGGCCCTGCCGAAGTTCAGGCACATCGTCGTTCACCGGCTCGAAAAGCAGGGCATCGACTTTGCCTCGGGGGCGCAGGAGCGGTTCCAGGGCAATTTCCGCCTGCTGGCCGACCGCCTGGAGCGCGACGCGGGCCGCAACCTGTCGAGGCTTTTCGCCTGCAGCTCGAAGCGGGAGATCGAGGAGCTCAGCGAGTTCATCAACCAGGAGATCCACGGAGGGGGCGAGGGGGGCCAGACGGAGATCGGCTGGCTGCAGGCCAACCTGCACACCGGATTCCTCTTCGGCGAGGTCGACCTCTACACCGAATCCGACATCTTCGGCAAGTTCCACACCCGCCGGGCGCACCGACGCCGCAAGGTGAAGGGGATCTCGCTGAAGGACCTGCAGCGCCTGAAGGTTGGCGACTACGTGGTGCACGAGGACTACGGCATCGGCGTCTTCAAGTCCCTCGAGACGATCCAGGTGGGCAACTCGGAGCAGGAGTGCGTGCTCGTGGAGTACGAGGGCGGCGACCAGCTCTACGTGAACGTCCAGAACATCAACCTGCTCTCGAAGTACACCGCCTCGGAGGGGTCGCTGCCGAACCTCTCGAAGCTCGGCAGCGCCAAGTGGTCGGCAAAGAAGGAGAAGGTGCGCAAGAAGCTGCGCGACATCGCGGCCAAGCTGATCCGCATCTACGCCGAGCGCAAGATGACCCCGGGCTTCGCCTTCGCTCCCGACTCGATCTTCCAGCGCGAGTTCGAGGCGTCGTTCATGTTCGAGGAGACCCCCGACCAGCTCAAGGCGATCGAGGAGGTCAAGAAGGACATGCAGTCGCCCTCGCCCATGGACCGCCTCATCTGCGGCGACGCGGGCTTCGGCAAGACCGAGATCGCCATGCGGGCGGCCTTCAAGGCGGTGGAGTCGAAAAAGCAGGTGGCCGTGCTCACCCCGACCACCATCCTCGCCCACCAGCACGCCGACTCCTTCTCGAGGCGGTTCGAGAACTTCCCGGTCAACATCGCCGTGCTGAGCCGCTTCGTGCCGAAGAAGCAGCAGCAGGAGGTGCTCGAGCGGATCAGGGCGGGGCTGGTCGACATCGTGATCGGCACCCACCGGATCGTCTCGAACGATGTGGAGTTCAGGGACCTGGGGCTGCTGGTCATCGACGAGGAGCAGCACTTCGGCGTGGAGGTCAAGGAGAAGCTCCGCCAGAACTTCCCCGGTGTCGATACCCTCACCATGTCCGCCACCCCGATCCCGAGGACGATGCAGTTCTCCATGCTCGGCGCGCGAGACATCTCGATCGTCTCCACCCCGCCGAAGAACCGCCAGCCGGTCGAGACGGTCATCACCGAGTTCGACGCGGAGGCGGTCCGGGCGGCCATCAGGCAGGAGATCCAGCGCGAAGGGCAGGTCTTCTTCCTGCACAACCGGATCGCGAGCCTCGAGGAGACCGAGCGGCAGCTCCGGGAGCTGGTGCCATGGGCCAGGATGGCCACGGCGCACGGCCAGATGCCGGTGCGCGACCTGGAGAACGTGATGATGGACTTCATGCAGAAGGAGCTCGACGTGCTGATCTCGACCTCGATCATCGGCTCGGGGCTCGACATCTCCAACGCCAACACCATCATCATCAACCGCGCCGACATGTTCGGGCTCTCGGACCTCTACCAGCTCAGGGGAAGGGTCGGCCGGAGCGAACGCAAGGCCTACTGCTACCTGATCACCCCGCCGCTGCATACCCTGAAGCGCGAGGCGGTGCAGCGGCTGGCGGTCATCGAGAGCTTCACCGAGCTCGGCTCCGGCATCAACGTGGCCCTCAGGGACCTCGACATCCGCGGCGCCGGCAACCTGCTCGGCGGCGAGCAGTCGG
>OMIK01000057.1 GCA_900299075.1 Chlorobi bacterium Chlorobi_1 | reverse complement strand
TTCAGGCGCCTTCGGCGCCAGTGCCGAACTGGAGTTCGGCGCTCCCAGGACTTCGGCGCTCCCAGGGAATGGCGCTCCCAGGGAATGGGTGCTTCCTGGGAAAGGGCGCTCCGGGGCATGGTGCTTTCGGGGAAAGGCGAAACCCGGGAGCGCCGGGCTCCAGCCCGGCATCTTCCTGGGGAGCGGCAGGTTCACTGCAGCAAGTGCCGTTATAGCAGTCGGCCAAGCTTGTTCAGGCGCCTTCGTCGCCAGTGCCGAACTGGAGTTCGGCGCTCCCGGGGTATGCCGCTTCCGGCACGGCGTTCCCGGGGTTCGGCGTCATGCCCTTTTTATCTCACTCCCTGCCTGCTTTACGCGAGAATTGCCTATCTTTGACGAACCGTAACCACACGATCTTCGAGAGTTCGACATGAGAGCAGTACTGCTGGTCAGCGGAGGCATGGACAGCCTTGTCGCGACCGCGATGGCCCACCACCAGGGATTAGACCTGGCCGCGATGCACGTCAACTACGGGCAGCGCACCTGGCACAAGGAGCTCGACTGCTTCCGCCGCATCTGCGACCACTACGGCATCGAACGACGGCTCGAGGTCGATGCGCTCTTCCTCGGCCATGTCGGGGGCTCGTCGCTGACCGACACGGGGATTCCGGTCGGCCCTGCGGACCTGCAGGGGACCACCATCCCGAGCAGCTACGTGCCCTTCCGGAACGCCAACTTCCTCTCGATGGCCGTGAGCTGGTCCGAGGTGATCGGCGCGGACCGCATCTTCATCGGCGCCGTCGAGGAGGACTCCTCCGGCTATCCCGACTGCCGCAAGGTCTTCTACGAAGCGTTCAACCGGACGATCTCCCTCGGCACCCGTCCCGAGACCGAGATCGCGATCATGACCCCGCTGATCGACATGAGCAAGGCCGAGATCATCGCGAAGGGGATGGAGCTCGACGCCCCGTTCGACTGCAGCTGGTCCTGCTACAAGAGCGAGGGGGCGGCCTGCGGCCTCTGCGACAGCTGTGCCCGCCGGCTGCGCGCCTTCGCGATGGCCGGCATCCGCGATCCCATCGAGTACGAGGTTCGCCCCAACTACCTTTGATCCACCACCAACTCCCAATCAGGCAACCATGGAACAGGCCAACACCGCATCCGCCCCTACGACCCTGAACCAGCGCTTCAACCTCGCCTTCGGGCTGACGGCGGCGATCTGGATCGCCGGCCTTGTGGGCCACTTCACCCCGCTTCTCGAATGGCCGGCCCTGGCGCTTTACGTGCTCGGCTCGATCGGCGTGGTGATCTGGAGGGGGAAAGGCAAGGGTGAGTGGGCGGCGATGTACCTTGCCGGCGGAGACCTGAAGAAATCGCTCAAATGGGGCGGCATAGCCGGCGGCATCCTGTTCCTCATGGATGTCTCCAATACGGTGATGTGGTATGCGAAGGGGAACCCCCCCATGATGGAGATGCAGGACATCCTGGTGAACATGAACTTCCTCTACCTCTTCCCGGTGCTCGTGCTTGCCGAAGAGTTCCTCTGGAGGGGGATCATGTTCTCCTCGATGATCGACCGTGGCTTCAACCGCCACCTGACCGTCTTCATCACGGCCATGTTCTACGTGGTGAACCACTTCGCCGTCGCACCCGTAGGCATGCAGGAGCGTGCGCTGATGGGCATGATGGCTCTCCCGATCGGCATCCTCGGCGGCTATATCGTCCTGCGTTCGAAGAACGTCTGGGGCAGCGTCCTTGTCCACATGATCACGATGCTGTCGATGGTCCTCGACCTGTTCGTGATCCCGAACCTCGTCTACCAGTACATGCACTGACCGTTACCTTTTCCTATGCCTGAAAACAGAATCACCCGGCTGATGCAGGAGGACCGCAAACTCCTCATCGCTTACTACATGCCTGAATTCCCCGTGCCCGGCTCGACCCTGCCGGTGCTCGAAGCCCTGCAGGAGAGCGGCGCCGACCTCATCGAGCTCGGCATGCCCTACTCGGATCCGATCGGCGACGGCCAGGTCATCCAGGACGCGGCCCATACGGCGATCCGCCATGGCGTGACCGTCCGCGGCATCCTCGACATGGTCAAGCTGGCCAGGGGGGGGAAGGGGTGCAGGAAGATCACCACGCCGATCCTGCTGATGGGCTACAGCAATCCGCTGATCGCCTACGGCGGCGACTGCTTCATGTCCGACGCGGTCGAGGCCGGCGTCGACGGCCTCCTGATCCCCGACCTGCCCCCCGAGGAGTCGGCGGATTTCCTTGATCGTGCGAAGGGCTTCGGGTTGACGGTGGTCTACCTGATCTCGCCCGTCACGCCGCCCGAGCGGATCGAATGGATCGACAGCCTGTCGACCGACTTCTCCTACTGCCTCGCGGTCAACGCCACCACGGGGACCGGCAAGCTCGACGACGCCGGCACTGACGAGCGGATCGCCGGCTACCTCGAGCGGGTGCGGCGCCATGCGAAGAAGAAGTTCGTGGTCGGCTTCGGCATCAAGGATCGCGAGCGCGTCCGCCGCATGTGGGAGCTTGCCGACGGCGCGGTCGTCGGTTCGGCGCTGCTGCAGCACGTCGCCGGAGCGAAGAGCCCCGAAGAGACCGCCCGCCTCGCATCGGAGTTCTGGAACAGCCTGAAGTGACCTATCCCGTCCGGCAGTTCCCCTTCGCGGAGCTGCCGGATACCCTCCACCCGACTGCAACGGCCATGCACGACTCGCCACCAGCCCAGCCATCGGTCACGGTCGTGATCCCGCACCTCAAGGGCCGGCCCATGCTCGACCGCTGCCTCGATGCGCTCTTCGCGTCGGGCGGCATCCAGCCCCGCGTGATCGTCGTGGACAACGGCGGTCCCGCTTCAGATACCCGTGGCATCGAAACCTCACGTCCGGACGTCGAGGTGCTTCGGCTTGCAGCCAACGCCGGCTATGCGGGCGGCTGCAACGCCGGGCTGCGGCGCTGCTCATCCCGCTACGTGGTGTTCATGAACGACGACGCCGAGGTGGAGCCCGGCTGGCTGGAGCCCCTCGTGGCCGAGGCGGAGCGCGACCCGTCGGTTGGCGCGCTCCAGCCGAAGATCCTCTCCTCGAAGGCGAGGCGCGAAGGGCGGCGCGAGTTCGACTACGCGGGAGGGGCCGGCGGCATGCTCGACCGGTTGGGCTACCCCTTCTGCCTCGGCAGGGACTTCTCCGGGACCGAGGAGGATCGCGGCCAGTACGATCTCCCGATGGAGCTTTTCTGGGCCTCGGGGGTCGCCATGTTCGCCAGGCGCGAGGCGGTCGAGCGGCTCGGGGGTTTCGATGAGGGTTTTTTCATGCACATGGAGGAGATCGACCTTTGCTGGCGGATGCGGCTGGATGGCTTCCATATCAGGTCCGTCCCCTCCTCGATCGTCTGGCACGAAGGCGGTGCGTCGCTGCAGCAGGGAAGCCCGATGAAGGTCTATTACAACCACCGCAACGCCTTCGCCATGCTCCTCCGGAACCGTGGCGCCGCAGCGCTCTGGGGCGTGGTGCCGCTGCGCGTGCTGCTCGAGGCCGCTTCCATCCTCCACTATCTGGCTGGGGGCAGGGAGGGGGCCGGACGCGCCCGGCAGGTGCTCCGGGCCGCCGTGCACAATTTTCGGGATCTCGGTGCGACGCTGCGCTGGAGGCGGGCGGTCCAGCGAGGCCGGCGCGTCGGCGATCGTGAACTCTTCAGGGGGGCGCCGCTCTCGATCCTGCTCAGCCGGAGCCCGGTTCAGGCGACGGCCCGCGGCTCGCAGTAGCTCCGGATCGACTTCAGGATCGCCGGGAGGTCCTGGCTCTGCACGAAGCTCACCAGGATCGGCGGGGCGAAGAAGTCCGGCTTCATCCTCGCAACATAGGTCACGAGCGTCCCTTTGCCCTGCGGCGCTTCTACCGCTTCAAGGTTCCACTCCCCCTCGTAGAGCTTGAAATCCCCGTCCACCTGCTCGAAATGGAGGTGTTTCGGGAACTCCTCGTCCACCTTCAGCCTGAAGTGCACGCTTCGCTCGAAGATCAGGATGCCCGACCTTCCGGTCTGTTCGATAATCTTGATCTTGCCGCGATTTTCGAGCAGGGCGCTCGACACCACCTTCGGCATGGTTTGGTGCAGGTGGTCGTAGTCGGTCAGCATCCCCCAGACGACCTCCTCGGGTGCCTTGACGAAAATGCCGCCACCGGCGGTGATCACATCACCCCCGAGCCAGTCGATATCTACTACAACCTCCCCCCTGAGCAGGCGGGCTTTCCTGTCCGCATTCATCTCCATGCAGCTGTATGTTGAACGGTTATCGGAACGGGGGAGTTGCAAGAAGCCGGCGGCAGGGGAGTATCGTTGCCGGCGCCTGACTTCAATGTAAGGCCTTCGGGGCAATGTCGCAAAAAGTGTCAATCCCCAGTTGAAACGTGATGTATCCAATCGCTATCGGCATCGAATCCGATTTCGATACCGATGCCAATGTTGACTTTGCCGTTGAAGCTGCTAGTCCTCGGCGTGGAGGGGTTCGGCGTGGATGATGATCCTGGCGGTCTGGGGCAGGGTGGCGTAGATCGTTCCCTCGAGCCGGCTGGTCAGCGCATGCACGTCGTCCAGCAGGATCGCGTCTTCGAAGGCGCAGTGCAGCGTCACGCAGAGGCGGCCCTGGTCGGTCTTCCTGAGCCTGATGTCGTGCACGTCCTGGATTCCCGGTATCGAAGCCCCGGCCTCCCGTATGGCCGCCGAGACGTGTGCCCCCTCTTCCGTATCGAGCGGGCAGGCGTTGCGCTCCTCCTGCCGGAGCGGGTCGAGGTGGATGCAGATGTCGATCGTGCCGTTGAACTCCTCGTGGAGCTCCTTTTCCAGCGCCGAGACCTCGTCGTGCGCTTCGCGGATGGTCAGCCGGCCGTCAACCTCGACGTCGAAGGTGATCTGCTTCCGGTCGCCGGAAAGCGAGACCGAGATGTTGTGCGCGTGCATGTTGTGGTTGAGTCCGACGACATGCACCCGTTCGGTGACGGTCTCGCTGTCGAGGGCGATCGGCCGTGCGTTGACCGAGATGTCGCTCTCGGGGATCTCCGCCTTCAGGCGCTCCTCCACCGACCTGCAGATGGCCCGCACCTTGTCGTGCGCCAGGGTGCGGCTGACCGTGACCGAAAGCTCCACGAACACGAAGGGGCCGGCCGGCTTCACCCTGATCTTTTCGATGGCGACCACGCCGGGCACTGCGGAGGCGATCTCCTCGATCTGCTCCGAAATACCTTCGGGGGCCGCGTCGACCAGCACGTCGATCGTCTTCCTGCCAAGCTGCCAGGCGGCATTGCCGACCAGGATGGTCACGAAGATGCCCGATACCGCGTCCGCCCAGGCAAGGCCGAAATGGACGAACACCAGGCCGACGAGCACCACGGCGGAGGAGACGATGTCGGAGGTGAAGTGGAGGGCATCGGCTTCGAGCGCCTGGCTGCCGGTCTCTTTCGCGACCTTTTTCAGTGCCCTTGCGCGGGAGATGTCGACCACGATCGATACCACGATCACGGCGATCGCGTACCAGGTGACCTCGACCTCGTGTCCGCCGAAAAGCAGGCGGGTGCCCGCCTCGTAGATGACCCAGGCGCTGGTCAGGAAGAGCAGGCCGGTCTCGATGAGCGCGGTGACGCTTTCGATCTTCGCGTGGCCGTAGTGGTGCTTGTCGTCGGCCGGCTTGTCGCTGATCCTTACGGCAAACCAGGTCATGGCGGCGGCGCCGAAGTCCATCGTCGAGTGGGCGGCTTCCGACAGGATGCCGATGCTGCCGGTCAGCAGGCCGACGACGAGCTTCAGGATGGTAAGCAGGAGGCTTGCCGAGACCGAGCTCAGCGCGACGCTCTGCTTCTTCTGTTCAGGTGAACTCATGGAGGTGGTGGAGTGGTTTCGCGCAAGATAACAAGAATCAACGAAACCGGTAACGCTTCATTCATCTTGATCCGCCTATCTCCTCTCTTTGAAGAGGCGGTCGTATTGCCTGATCGTATCCGCCTCATGTGCGTTATGCTCGGAGATCAGCCGGTTGATCAGGTCGTTCACGCTGGTATGCCGCATGTAGGCGATCTTGGCGAACTCCTTCAGGACGCCTGGCCTGATCAGCAGGTTGAGCCGTTTGCTCTTGGTCTCCTCCTTTTTCAGTGCGCTACGTCGCTTCAAGGGAGCCGGATCAGGGGCGGAAGCCCCCAGCGCTTGTGCCGCCTCATCGGTGGGTTCGCCAGGAGGCATTCCGGCAGGGGCTTCTTCAGCGACCGCATCTGCCGGGTCCGGTTCATCGGCAAGCAGTTGTTCGGCGGGTGTCGTGTGTATGGTGTGTGCTGTTTCCGGGTTTTTCGGAGTGCTTGTTTGAGCGGGGGCTTCGGCAAGTCCACCACCGGCAGGAAGGGAGAACTCCTCATCAGGAGCAAACAGGTCCCCGGTGAAATTTTTCCTTTTTGCCATCTTCGCGCCTGATTGAAATTCCAAGAAATTTAAATGAAACGATTTAATGACTGTTGTTTAAAGTCTTTGCAATATGATGCTTATGTGTATGGTATGTATTTGCACGTGAAAATCAAAGTGAAATTGCCGATTTGTATTGGAGTGTCATTTCCGGAACAGCTCTCCAGATACCTGAGCCCGAGCTGCTCCTGCATGGATTCGTCCGCGATCGGGTCTATGTATTATCTGTATAGTGTGTATTTATCCAAGATATTTATCAATTGGCGTTTATGCCATTTCGGCGGGATGGATGCAGGCCCGATTTTCAGCAGACGGGGTATAAGCCCTCCGCCAGTCGCCTGCAGAACGAGGGGATGCCGTCCAGCTCATCTTCGATGATGCGCTGCACCTGCTTCCTTGCTTCGTCCAGGCCCGCGCCACGCTCGAGACAGAGCTGCACCGATGCGATCAGCGGGCGGTCGACCGGGCTGCCGATCTGGCTGCACAGCGTGACGGTCGCCTCCATCACGCCCGGGGTGTCGCGGTGGATGCGGGCGGCGATTTCGTGGCTGAGGATGTTGTAGATCTTTCCGACATGGTTGACCGGGTTCTTGCCGGCGGCGGCTTCGGTGGTTTGGGGGCGGTTGAAGGGGATGAGCCCGTTGACCCGGTTGCCCCGGCCGACCTGCCCGCCGTCCCCCCCCTCGGCGGAGGTGCCGAGCACGGTGAGGTACATGCCGCCTTCGCCGCGCGAGGGGTCGTCGAGGGTGTTGATGTCGATCCTGACCTGGTCGAGCGTACGGATTTCCGCTTCGACGAACCTCAGGAGCTCCTCCCGAAGCGCGCTCTTCCTCTCGAAGTACATCCTCGGGTCCCTGACGTAACGGTCCACGAAGGCCGCGGCCACGGTCATGGTGAGGGTGCGTCCGGAGCGGTAGCCCATGATCTTGACATCCTCGCCGATCTCGGGGAACGAGCGCTTGAACTCCCCGGCGTTGAGGTGCCGCTCGGTTGCGAGCACCAGGCGCTCGGTTTCGCTCAGCGGGGCGTAGCCGACGCCGACCGAGGTGTCGTTGGCCACGACGACGCTCCGGCTGAAGGCGTCGGTCAGCTCCGGTGAGCCCGGCTTGATCTCGTTCTGGAAGATGACATGGCTCTCGGGGTCGACGAACCGGAGGTTCTCGCGGATCCACCTCTTCGCCGCCGATGCGGCGATCTCCCCGACGGGGATGAGCTTTCCTTCGCAGCTGTAGGTGGCGCGGTCGCCGAAGACGATCTTCATCGGCTCGAGCACGATGCCGCCGCCGGTCTCGGGCAGGCTCCGTCCGGCCACCAGCAGGCCCTTGTCGATGTTGTGGTGGCAGATGCGGCCGAACGCTTTCGTATACTCACGGCAAAGGTCGAGGCAGACCGCCTCCATGATCGAGTCGCAGATGGTGTCGGGGTGTCCCGTGCCCTTGCGTTCGACAAGTTCGATCGGCTGGGACTCCATGGGCCCGCCGGGAGCCCTTTCGATGGTGATGTTCCGGGCAGGGGCCATCATGGTGCCCTCCTCTGGCTCGGGGGAGTGTTCGGTGTGGGGTATGGTTTCAATGTAGCTACGGGAGGCCTCAGCTCCAAGGGGGGTCAGCCTCCCAGCTCCTCCTCCGCTTCCGGCTCCGAGATCTTCGATGCGAGCACCTTGTCGATGCGGTTGCTGTCCATGTCGACCACCTCGAGGCGCCACTCCTCCCAGGTGGCGACGTCGCCGGTCTGCGGCATGCGTGCCAGGAGCGACATGAGCATGCCGCTCAGGGTGTGGTAGATCCCCTTCTCCTCCTCCGGGACGCCCTTCAGGTCGAGGGTGTCCTTCAGTTCGGGGACCGGGATCAGGCCGTCGAGCAGCCAGGAGCCGTCCTCGCGCTGGATCGCCCACGAGTCCTCGATATTCCGGGGCACGAACTCGCCGGTGACCGCTTCGAGCAGGTCCTGCAGGGTGACGAGCCCCTGGGTCTCGCCGTACTCGTCGACCACGAACACCATCTGGGTGCCGGAGGTCCTGAAGTGGTCGAGCAGCTCCATGCCGGTCAGGGTCTCGGGGACGAAGACGCAGGGCTGGAGGTTCTCGGCGAGGTTGGTCAGGTGCCCCTTCAGGGTCCGGGAGAGCAGCTGCTTGGCGTTGATCACGCCGATCAGCGACTGCAGGCCACCTTGGCATACCGGGAACCTGGAGTGCTCGGACTTGGCGACGAGGTTCATGTTCTCCTCGACGGGCAGGGAGGTGTCGAGGTAGATGATCTCCGACCTCGGCACCATGAGCGAACCGAGCTGGCGCTCGTCGAGCCTGAAGACGTTGCGCACCATCTCGTGCTCCTGCTGCTCGATGATGCCCGCTTCGGAGCCCTCCTCGAGCAGGGCGTGGATCTCCTCCTCCGTCACGCTTGGCGCCTTCTGGCCATGCTTGCCGAGGATGCGCAGGATGGCGTCGGTCGATGCCGAGAGCAGGCGGACGAAGGGCCTGGTGATGGTGGCGAGGGTCTGCATCGGGATGGAGAAGATGCAGGCGATCCCTTCCGGATTGTACTGGCCGAGGCGCTTGGGTACCAGTTCGCCGATCACGATCGTCAGGTAGGTGATGGTCAGGACGACGGCGATGGTGGCGCCGATATGGCTTGTTTCGGGCTCCATGCCCAGCGACCGGAGTTTCTGCGACAGGGGCGGTGCGAATGCCGATTCGCCGATGATGCCGTTGAGCACCCCGATGACCGTCAGGCCGATCTGCACGGTCGACAGGAAGCGGGTCGGCTCCTGCCCGAGCTTGACCGCCACGGCGGCAGCCCGGTTTCCCTCCTCGGCGAGCTTCGCCAGCCGCGAGCGTTTCGCCGTGATGAGCGCCATCTCGGACATGGCGAACATGCCGTTGACCAGGATGAGCAGGAAGAAAAGTATGAGGATTTCCATAGATTGATCTAGGTGTAAGAACCTTTCCGGTTTCACTGCCGGAGATGGTTAACAGGTAGTATACGCTATGATTAACATTTTTTTCCGCTTTTTCGATCACCGGCGCGGATCCTGCCGCACCACAATCCTTCGCTGCGCATTATGAAGATCGGGATATCCTGCCACCATACCTACGGCGGCAGCGGCGCCGTGGCGGCCGAACTCGGCAAGGCGCTCGCCCTTCGCGGGCACACGGTCCATTTCTTCAGCCAGGCGGCGCCGTTCCGGCTCGGCCGCTATTCGAAGAACATCTTCTTCCACGAAGTGGAGGCGATGAACTACCCCCTCTTCGAGAGCCCCTACTACACGCTGTCGCTGGCCTCGAAGATCGCCGAGGTGGCCTTCTACGAGAAGCTCGACGTGGTGCATGCGCACTATGCGATCCCGCATGCCGTCAGCGCCCTGCTGGCCAGGCAGATGCTGGAGGAGAAGTGCCCCGGCTCGGAGTGCTTCAGGATCGCCACGACGCTGCACGGCACGGACATCACCATCGTCGGCGCAGACCGGAGCATGCACGACGCCGTGCGTCTGGGGATCAACAAGTCGGACGGCGTGACCGCCGTGTCGGACTACCTGAAGGAGGAGACCGAACGGATGTTCAGCCCGCGGGTGCCGATCGAGGTGATCCCCAACTTCGTCGACACGTCGGTGTTCCGGCGGTTGCCGGTGCGGGAGACCCGCGAACTGCTCGGCATCGAGGAGGGGAGGGTGGTGATCCACATCTCCAATTTCCGGCCGGTCAAATGCATCGGCGACGTGCTTGCCGTGTTCGCGAACCTGCGGGAGAAGATTCCCGCAACCCTGCTGCTCGTCGGCGACGGGCCGGAGCGGCACGGGGCGGAGGCGTGGGTCAGGCAGCACGGCCTTTCCGACAGCGTCAGGTTCCTCGGCAAGATCGACGACCTGGTGCCGCTCCTCTCGCTTTCGGACCTCATGCTGATGCCGAGCAACGCCGAGTCGTTCGGGCTGGCGGCCCTCGAGGCGCTGGCCTGCGGCGTGCCGGTCGTCGCGACCGATGTCGGCGGCTTCCCGGAGTTCATACGGCACGGTGTCCACGGCTTCCTGCACGCGCCAGGGGAGGTGGAGGCGATGAGCGCCAGCGCGATCACGCTCCTTGATGACGACGGCATGTGGCAACGCTGTTCGGCGGAGGCCGTAACGCAGGCAAGGCAGTACGATACTGCCTTGCTGGTGGAGAGGTATGAGTCGTTCTACCGGAGGCTGGTCGAGCGGACCTGAGCCCTCCGGCGGCGAAGCCTCAGTAGCGCTTCGTCGAAAGCAGCACCGTACGGTACTTCTCGAGGTCCTCGAGCACCGCGCCGGTACCCCTGGCCACGGCTGTGAGCGGATCCTCGCTGATGTGTACGGTGAGCTTGGTCTCCTCGTTGATCTTCTTGTCCAGCCCCTTGATGAGCGCTCCGCCGCCGGCCAGGAACAGGCCGCGGTCGAGGATGTCGGCCGAGAGCTCCGGCTTGGTGACCTCGAGGCTCTTCTTGATCGAGGTGATGATCTGGCTGATCGGTGTGGCGATCGCTTCGCGGATGGTCGCGGAGTTGATCTCGCGCTCTTCCGGAAGGGCTGTGACGAGGTTCCTGCCGCGGACCATCATGGTGAGCTCCTTGTCGAGCTTGTAGGCCGATGCGATGCGGATCTTCACCTCTTCGGCCGTGCGCTCGCCGATCGCGAGGTTGTAGGCCTTGCGGAAGTGGCGGATGATGGCGTTGGTGATGTCGGTGCCGGCGACGCGCAGGGACTCGCCGGATGCGATGCCGCCGAGCGAGATGACGGCGATTTCGGTGGTGCCGCCGCCGATATCGACGATCATGTTGCCCATCGGCTCCTTCACGTCGATGCCGATGCCGATCGCCGCGGCCATGGGTTCGGCCACCAGGTAGACCTCCTTGGCGCCGACGTGCTCGGCGGAGTCGCGCACGGCGCGCTTCTCGACCTCGGTGATGCCCGAGGGGATGCCGATCACCATGCGGCGGATGCCGAGGGAGAACTGCTTCTGGGTCTTGTTGATGAGCCCCTTGATGAGCTCCTCGGTGGCCTCGTAGTCGGCGATGACGCCGTTGGCGAGCGGCTTGATGGTCACGATGCCCGGATGGGTCTTTTCGTGCATCAGGAGGGCGTCGTGGCCGATGGCGACGACCTTGCCGGTATTGCGGTCGCGGGCGACGATCGAGGGTTCGTTGAGGACCACGCCCTTGTTGCGGATGAAGATGAGGGTATTGGCTGTCCCGAGGTCGATGGCGATATCCCTGAACAGGTCACTGAAAAAGCTCATGGTGCGTGAGGATCTTGGTATGGTACATGGTGGCGCTTGGAGGGCGCGTGGCACACGCCGGATTCCAATTTTAAAATGAACGTGTAAGGTAGCTAATCGAACGTTTTTTTCAAATGAGGTTTTTCGTAGAATATCGTGCTGCCGTTCAACGGCGGCTCCCCGTATTTCGCCCCTGGCGGGGCCTGGATACCGAGCCCCGTCGGGGCGGCATGGCGGTAGCCCCGGGCAAGCGCGGCGAACCCGGGGTTTCTGTTAAATCCGGCTATTCCTTACATTGAAGAACGCCATGCATGCGCCCGGGGACGGGCCCGTGCCTGCGGGCCCCGGCCGCCCGCCGACCCATCAACCAACCGAAGAAGCAGTGCTTACGATCTATCATCTCCCCAAGGAAGAGGCAGCCCTCAGGAACCAGCTCAGCCGGACGGTGTCGTTCGACCCCGAGGCGCAGCGGACGGTCGACGACATCCTGCACCGCATCAGGACCGAAGGGGACGCCGCGGTGGTCGACTTCACCGAGCGCTTCCAGGGGGTGCGGCTGACGGAGCTGACGGTGCCTGCCGCAGAGATCGAGGCCGCCTACCGCGACGCCGATCCGGAGTTCATCGCCATCCTCGAGGAGGCCTACCGGAACATCACGGAGTTCCACCGCCACGAGGCGGAGCGCAGCTTCTTCTACGAGCGCCCCGGCGGCGTGATCCTCGGCCAGCGCGTCACCCCGATGGAGCGGGCCCTCCTCTACGTTCCCGGCGGCAAGGCCGCCTACCCCTCGTCGGTGCTCATGAACGCCGCCCCGGCGCAGGTCGCCGGCGTCCGCGAGATCTTCATGACCACCCCGTGCGACGCGGAGGGGAGGGTGAGCCCGCACATCCTCGCCGCGGCCCGGGTCGCCGGCATCAGGGACGTCTACAAGCTCGGCGGCGCGCAGGCCATCGCGGCCTTCGCCTTCGGCACCGGGAGCGTCCCCAAGGTGGACATCATCACCGGACCGGGCAACAAGTACGTCGCGCTGGCCAAGAAGCAGGTGTTCGGCCACGTCTCCATCGACAGCATCGCCGGCCCCTCGGAGGTGGTGGTGGTCGCCGATGGCGATGCCGATCCCGAGTTCATCGTGATGGACATGTTCGCCCAGGCCGAACACGACCCCGACGCCTCCGCGGTGCTGATCACCCCGTCGGCGAAGCTGGCCGAAGCGGTCAGGGAGCTCGCGCAGCGCCTTGCAGGGACGATGCTCCGGGGCGAGGTGATCACGAAGGCGCTCGCGTCGAACGGCGCCATCGTGGTTGTCGACAGCATGGCCGAGGCCTGCAGGGTGTCGGACATGATCGCCCCCGAGCACCTCGAACTGCACGTCGCCAACCCGTGGGAGATCCTTCCCGACCTGCACCATGCCGGCGCCATCTTCATGGGCCAGTGGTCCTGCGAGACGGTCGGCGACTACTACGCCGGCCCCAACCACACGCTGCCGACCAACGGCACGGCCCGCTTCTTCTCGCCGCTCTCGGTGCGCGACTTCGTCAAGCACACCTCGATCATCTCGTGGTCGAAGGGGGAGCTTCGCGAAACCGGCGGCAAGATCGCCCGTTTCGCCGACCAGGAGGGGCTGCAGGCCCACGCCGAGGCGGTCAGGGCAAGGCTGAGGAAGCTATGAGAGTCAGTGATTTCGACTACGACCTGCCCGCTGACCGCATCGCCTGCTACCCACCCGAAGAGCGCGGTTCGACGCGCCTGCTCGTCATCGGCCGCAACGAGGGGTCGATCCGCCACTCCCGCTACGCGGAGCTCGACACCCTGCTCGAGCCGGGCGACCTGCTCGTGCTGAACAACAGCCGGGTCATCCGTGCCCGCCTGCTCTGCAGGAAACCGACCGGAGCCCGCATCGAGCTCATGCTGCTCGAAAAGCACGAAGGCACGCAGGAGCGGGCGCTGCACCGCGGCCGCCTGAAAAAAGGGGACCGGCTGATTGCCGAGGGTGGTGAACTCCTGGTCGAGGAGCTGCCGGAGGATGGCATCGCGAGGCTCTCCCGTCCCGATGGCGGGGAGGTGGCCGAGCTCTTCGAGGCTTACGGTTCGGTACCTATCCCTCCCTACCTCAAGCGCGAGGCCGAAGCGCTCGACCGCGAGCGCTACCAGACTGTCTTCGCCGGCACCCCGGGTTCGGTCGCAGCACCCACCGCGTCGCTCAACATCACCGGCGAGCTGTTGTCGCGGCTCAGGGAAAAGGGGGTCGGGATCGCCGAGATGACCCTGCACGTCGGGCTCGGCACCTTCCTGCCCATCAGGTCCGAAACCTTCGAGGAGCATGTCATGCACCGCGAGTTCTACCATATCCCGGCCGAAACCGCGATGGCCGTCGGCAGGACGAAAGCCGCAGGGAGGCGGGTGGTCGCCGTCGGCACCACGGTCACCCGGGCGCTCGAACACGCCGCCCAGAAGCTCGAAGGTTCCGGCTTCCGCGAATCCGTCGCCGGCGAGGCTGACATCTTCCTCTACCCCGGCTGCCGTTTCCGGGTGATCGATGCGCTCCTCACCAACTTCCATGCCCCCCGCTCGACCGTGCTGATGCTCACCGCCGCATTCGCCGGCAGCGACCTCCTCAGGCAGGCCTACCGGGAGGCCCTCGACAGCGGCTACCGCTTCCTCAGCTACGGCGACAGCATGCTGATCAGTTGATAATGGATAATGGATAATGGATAATGGATAATGGATAATGGGGGATTCCGTAGGGGCGGCCCCCCGTGGCCGCCCGCGGGGGATGATGGATCGTGACGCGCGGACCGTCTCTTTCCCTGTCCAAAAAGCTCCCTGCACGATAAAGTCGTGCCTCCGGTTCGAAATATTAGGCCCGGCCCTTTACGGGCCTGAAAATCTTCGGGCGATTGCGTTTTGGAAAAGCTCGATGCTTTGTAATTGATCTGCGCCTGCCGTATTTTAGTGTTTCGCATTTCCCGGCCCAGAGCCGCCCCAGCCTTTTTTCGCGCTTGATTTTCACCCATAATCCAACCTTCAGGGAGATCCTATAATGAATCTCGTTAGTACGTACCGTGCCCATACCGAAGAGCGGGCCAAGCTCGGCATCCCGCCGCTTCCGCTGACCGCAGAGCAGGCCCGCGAGCTGGTCGAACTGCTGCAGCAGAACCCTGTGCAGGAGCAGGAGTACCTGCTCGACCTGTTCCGCAACCACATCAGCCCCGGCGTCGACGACGCGGCGCTGGAAAAGGCAGCCTTCCTCGACCGTATCGTCAAGGGCGAGGCCGCGTGCGCGGCGATCTCCGCCGTCGAGGCCGTCAGGATCCTCGGCACCATGCTCGGCGGCTACAACGTCAAGCCGCTGGTGGACGCCCTGGCCAATGCCGACCAGCAGGTCGCCGAAGCTGCGGCTGAAGCGCTGAAAAAGACCCTGCTCGTCTACGATTCTTTCGAGACCGTGCTCGAGATGTCGAAGGGCAACGCCTTCGCCAAATCGGTCATCGAGTCCTGGGCGAACGGCGAGTGGTTCACCTCGCTGCCGACCGTTCCCGAGAAGATCACCGTCACCGTCTTCAAGGTGCCGGGCGAGACCAACACCGACGACCTCTCTCCCGCCGGCGAGGCCTTCACCCGCAGCGACATCCCGATGCATGCGCTCAGCATGCTCCGCTCCAAGGTGGACAACCCGATCGCGACCATCGCCGAACTCAAGAAGAAGGGCCATCCGCTCGCCTATGTCGGCGACGTCGTGGGTACCGGCTCCAGCCGCAAGTCCGGCATCAACTCCGTGCAGTGGCATCTCGGCGAGGATATCCCGGCCGTGCCGAACAAGCGCACCGCAGGCGTGGTGATCGGCGGCATCGTTGCCCCGATCTTCTTCAACACCGCCGAGGACTCCGGCGCGCTGCCGATCCAGGCGGACGTCAACTCCATGGAGATGGGCGACGTGATCGACGTCTACCCGTTTGCCGGGAAAATCGAAAAGGGGGGCCAGGTGATCTCCACCTTCTCGCTCGAGCCCAACACGCTCGCCGACGAGGTCCGCGCCGGCGGCCGCATCACCCTCATCATCGGCCGCAACCTCACCCGCAAGGCCCGCAGGGTCCTCGGCCTTGGCGAAGAGGCGATCTTCAGCCGCCCCGAGCAGCCCGCCGATACCGGCAAGGGCTACACCCTCGCCCAGAAGATGGTCGGCAAGGCCTGCGGCCTGCCCGGCGTCCGCCCCGGCATGTACGTCGAGGCCGAGACCCTCACCGTCGGTTCGCAGGACACCACCGGCCCGATGACCCGGGACGAGATCAAGGAGCTCGCCGCGCTCAGCTTCAGCTCCGACCTTTTCATGCAGAGCTTCTGCCACACCGCGGCCTATCCGAAGCCGTCCGACGTCCAGATGCACCGCAGCCTCCCGTACTTCATCATGAGCCGCGGCGGCGTGGCCCTGAAGCCGGGCGACGGCGTCATCCACACCTGGCTGAACCGCATGGTGCTGCCCGACACGCTCGGCACCGGCGGCGACTCGCACACCCGCTTCCCGATCGGCGTCTCCTTCCCGGCAGGCTCCGGCCTCGTGGCCTTCGCCGGCGTGACCGGCACCATGCCGCTGAATATGCCCGAGTCGGTGCTCGTCCGCTTCAAGGGTGAGCTCCAGCCCGGCATCACCCTCCGCGACCTGGTCAACGCCATTCCGTACGTGGCCATCAAGAAAGGGCTCCTGACCGTCGAGAAGAAAGGCAAGAAGAACATCTTCGCCGGCAAGGTGCTCGAGATCGAGGGGCTGCCTCAGCTCAAGGTCGAGCAGGCCTTCGAGCTCTCCGACGCCTCCGCCGAGCGCAGCGCCGCGGCCTGCACGGTCCGCCTCGACAAGGAGCCGGTGATCGAGTACCTCCGGTCCAACGTCAAGCTGCTCGGCCAGATGATCGAAGAGGGCTACGGCGATGCCGGGACCCTGCGCCGCCGCATCGGCAAGATGGAGGAGTGGCTCGCCAATCCGCAGCTGCTCGAGCCGGACGCCGACGCAGAGTACGCATCGGTGATCGAGATCGACATGAACGAGATCAAGGAGCCGATCCTCGCCTGCCCGAACGATCCCGACGACGTCGCCACCCTCAGCGAGGTGCTGGCCGACGCGAAGCGCCCGAAGCAGATCGACGAGGTCTTCGTCGGCAGCTGCATGACCAACATCGGCCACTTCCGCGCCCTCGGCGAGGTGCTGCGCGGCAAGGGCCAGGCCAAGGCCCGCCTCTGGGTCGTGCCCCCGACCAAGATGGATATGAAGAAGCTTGCCGAAGAGGGGTACTACTCGGTGTTCGGTGCTGCCGGTGCCAGGGCCGAGGTGCCCGGCTGCTCGCTCTGCATGGGCAACCAGGCCCGTGTTGCTGATAATGCCATCGTCTTCTCGACCAGCACCAGGAACTTCGACGACCGCATGGGCAAGGGCGCACAGGTCTACCTCGGTTCCGCGGAGCTCGCCGCCGTCTGCGCGCTGCTCGGCAGGCTGCCCCAGCCGGAGGAGTACATGGAGGTAGCCGGCAAGCTCTCCAGCAATGCCGAAAAGGTCTACAGTTACCTCAATTTCCACCAGGTGAAGCGCGAGGAGCTGCAGCTTCTGGTAGACTAAAGCATTATTTGCTTGTCAGATCGGGTAAATTATCACATATTTGCTGATACAGTGTTGTTTGAAAAATCACGGTTAT
>OMIK01000056.1 GCA_900299075.1 Chlorobi bacterium Chlorobi_1 | reverse complement strand
TCGAGCATTTCGGCGATGCGCTTCGCCGATGCGCCATCCCACTTCTCGGGAATGAGGCTCTTGTCTGCCGGTTTTCCGGAGAGGAGCACCCTTGCGCGCTCGAGGATCTCCGGTTCGTCGTAGCCGACGATGACGTTGGTGCCGACCTCGACCGTCGAGGGGCGGCAGGTGCCCTGGCGCAGGGAGAGACAGGGCACGCTCATCACGGTCAGCTCGGCCTCGAACTCCTCGGAGTCGGTGAGCACGAAGGCCGACTCCTTGAGCACGCGCAGCAGGTCGACCGTCCCCGGCAGGGGAAGCACCCTGATGCCGGGGATGCTCCCGAAGGCCTCCTGCAGGCCGCCGTCGGGCATGGTGGCGCAGGGCAGCAGCACCGTGGCCGAGGAGGCGATCTCCTCCAGCACCCGGCAGAGCAGCTCGCGGTTCCCGGAAGTTTCCGTCCGGAGGGGCATGTCGAGCAGCACCGTGGCATACCGCTTCGGCTCGACGCCGAGCGCGACCAGCACCTCCGAGCGGTTCGCTCCGCCGATGAGCGCGACGAGGCTGTCGATGGTCGGGTTGCCGGCGAAGAGGATACGGTCGTCCGGGAAGCCCTCGTTGATGAGGTTGTAGACGCCGCTGTGCTCGCTGACGAAGTGCATCGCGGCGACCGAGTCGATGAGCAGGCGGTTGAGCTCCTCCGGATCGGAGCGGTCGTAGCTCCGCAGGCCGGCCTCCAGGCTGACGACAGGGATGCCCATCCGCGATGCCGACATCGCGGCCGCGACCGCGGCGTTGTCGTAACCCCCGGGCACGACGAAATCGGGGGACGTTTCGGCAAAGAGCCGTTCGAAGGCGAGCATGAGCGAGGCGGTCTCTGCCACGGGCGAACCGGCTTCGACGGGAATCCGCCTGAGCCGCTCCCCCAGCCCGAAGGCTTCGAGCACGGCTGACTCGGGCTCCGGCTCGCCGTCGCCCACGACGAGCGCAGCTACCGGTTCGAGGAGGCCGTTTGCGGCCAGGGCGGAGCATAAGGGAGCGATTTTCAGGAACCCGAACCGGCCTCGGGCGGCCAACACGATTTTTTTCACGGACGATAGCTTTTAGTACATTCAATGACAAGACGATAAACCCCGGGACACCTCGCATGACCAGAACAGGAAGAACGACCGCCTTGGCGCTGCTGTGCCTGCTTGCCCTGCTGCTCCTCCCCGCTCCCGGCCTGAAGCATAATACAGCCTCCGCGGAAAAAAAGAAAACGGTGCTCGAACACGCCGATGTCGTGGAGGGTGGAGAGACGCCAGAATCCTCGGGCAGGGTCGAGCCGTTCCGCTCGGCTGACGGCGGCGTACTCTTTGTCCAGGGAAGCAAAAGCCTCAGGTGCGACCATGCGGTGGAGTACCCCGAACGCGACCTCATCGAGCTCGTCGGCAACGTCAGCATCAGGGACAAGACCATGGAGACCTCGGGCGAGAGGGGGAGCTACCACCCCGAGCAGGAGGCCGGGGAGATGGCCGGGAACGTCAGGGGCAGGATCATCAGGGACAACCTGCTCGCAAAGGCCGGCCGCTCGGCGTTCAACCAGAAAGCGGACGAGCTCTGGCTCTACGACGATGCGGTCGCCTGGCACCAGGGGCGCCAGCTCAGCGGCGACGCCATCCGTGTCCACCTGAAGGCGGTAGGCGCCGAAAAGAGGGTCGACGAGATCCAGGTGCACGGGCACGCCTTCTTCGCCTCGCGGGACACCCTCTCCGCCGGGAAACCGCTCTTCGACCAGCTGAGCGGCGAACACATCGTGGTGACCCTCGACGGAGAGTCGCGCCTTACCGGAGTGACCGTGACCACGAAAGCCAAAAGCCTCTACCACATCTATGACGACAGGAACGAGCCCTCCGGCGCGAACTTCACGAGCGGGGAGCGGATACGGATGTTCTTCAGCCGGGGCAAGCTCAGCCGGATCGTGACGACCGGCAACGCGCTGGGCAAACAGTACCCGAACAGCCTGAGGGAGGACAAGGGGATCGACCTGCCCGGATTCCGCTGGCGGGAGGGCGAAAAGCCGGTCTTCAGGTAAAACGACGAAGCCTTCCGGGCAGGAAGGCTTCGTCATTTCTCTACCGTTGCCGGGCAAGCCGGCGTGCGGGTCACTTGGCGAACGGGCAGCTGCCGGTCGAGCATCCGCCGCCGGACTCGGAGCCCTTTGCGGACGACTTGCTGCCGCAGTAGTCGGTGCCGTAGAAACCGGAACCCTTGAGCATGAAGCCGCCTTCGGCGCTGATGACGCGCTCGAAGCTCTCCTTGCCGCAGCCGGTGCAGGTGGTCAGGGCGTCATCGCTCATGCGCTGGAACACTTCGGTTTCGAAACCACAGCTGCTGCAGCGGTAATGATAGGTTGGCATACGATATTCCTCCGTTAAGAATCTCTTGTCGTACTGATGTTGTTGCTGTTTGGATGGCACGGCGCAGGGGCGCGGTGCTGAGAAGGTGATCGTATATAAGTATATTTATTCTCAAAAAAAAGTTTCCGGATGATCGTCAAGACGCGCGCGGTGGTGCTCCGCGAGATCAAGTACAGGGACCAGTCGAAGATCTGCCTGCTCCTGACCAGGGAGTTCGGGCAGCTCCCGGTCATCCTGAAGGCCGTCCGGAACCCGAAGAACAGGATGAGCGGACTGTTCAGCGCAGGCAACATCGTCGATGCGGTGATCTACAAAAGGAGCACGCGCGACATCCAGCTGGCCAGCGACGCGAGCCTGGTGCTCAGCCCCCTTTCGCTGGAGCCCGACCTCGAACGCTTCGGCGTGCTCTACCGGATCCTGGACCTTGCCCGCCACGCATCCGGCCCGGAGGAGAAGAACCTCCCGCTCTATATCCTGCTGAGCTCGACCATCGAGCGCCTCTGCGGCGCCACGGAGGGGTTCCAGGCCACCCTGGCCCGATTCCTGCTGAAACTGGTCGGCGTCCTCGGCTTCGAGCCCTCCCTCAACCGCTGTGTCTTCAGCAGGAAGGAGATCGCTCCGGCCATCGATGCCATGGGGCTCCGCGAGCTCCTCTTCGTGCACGACCCCGGCGGCTTCGCCCTCCCCGGGGCCGGCGCCGCTGTCGACAGCCTCCTGCAGCCGGTGCCGGTCGAACGCTACCGGCTCCTCCGGAGCATTGCCGCGAACGAAGAGGAGGGTGCGGATCCCGGCGAACTCTCCGCCATCTGCGACCTGCTGCAGGAGTACTGCTCGAGACACCTCGAACGCATGCCGCACCGCAAGCACCTCGACATCGTCTCGCGCCTCGTTTCGGCCTGATACCCCGCCGCCCCCTGAAAGCTTTCAATCTTCGGGACTATTTTCTATCTTGCCCAGTATTTTTTAGCCACGCTTTCTATAAAATCCAAACAGAGCGATCCGACATGCCTCAACTCACCAGATCAGCTGAACTCTTCGAGAAAGCGAAGAAGTTCATTCCCGGCGGCGTCAACTCCCCCGTCCGCGCATTCAAGTCCGTCGGCGGCACGCCGATCTACATGGCCAAGGGCCAGGGCGCATACATGACCGACGTCGACGGCAACACCTACCTGGACTATGTCGGTTCGTGGGGACCGTTCATCCTCGGCAGCATGCATCCGCGCCTGACTGCGGCGATCGAGTACACCCTCCGCAACATCGGCACCAGCTTCGGCACCCCGATCGAACTCGAGATCGAGATCGCCGAGCTCCTCTGCAAGGTCGTCCCGTCGCTCGAGATGGTCCGCATGGTCAACAGCGGCACCGAGGCCACCATGTCGGCCGTCCGCCTCGCCCGTGGCTACACCGGCAAGGATAAAATCATCAAGTTCGAGGGCTGCTACCACGGGCACGGCGACAGCTTCCTCATCAAGGCAGGTTCCGGCGTGCTCACCCTCGGCGCACCCGACAGCCCCGGCGTGACCAAGGGCACCGCCAACGACACCCTGAACGCCACCTACAACGACATCGAGTCGGTCAAAACCCTGGTCAACGAGAACAAGGGCCAGGTCGCCGCGATCATCATCGAGCCGGTCGCCGGCAACACGGGCGTCATCCCGGCCAAGAAGGAGTTCCTCGTCGCCCTGCGCGAGCTCTGCACCAAGGAAGGCATCGTGCTCATCTTCGACGAAGTCATGTGCGGCTTCCGCGTAGCCCTCGGCGGCGCGCAGGAGTACTACGGCGTCACCCCTGACCTGACCACCATGGGCAAGATCATCGGCGGCGGCCTCCCGGTCGGCGCGTTCGGCGGCAAGCGCGAGATCATGCAGAACGTGGCTCCGCTCGGCGCCGTTTACCAGGCCGGCACCCTCTCGGGCAACCCGCTCGCCCTGACCGCAGGCCTCGAGACCCTGAAGATCCTCATCGAGGACAACCCCTATCCCGAGCTCGAGCGCAAGGCCGCTTTCCTCGAAGCCGGCTTCAAGGCCAACATGGACAAGCTCGGCCTGAACTACGTGCAGAACCGCGTCGGCTCCATGGCCTGCCTCTTCTTCACCGAGACCCCGGTCGTGGACTACAAGAGCGCCATCACCGCCGACTCGGCCAAGTACGGCAAGTACTTCCACTCCATGCTCGACCAGGGCATCTACCTCGCCCCGTCGCAGTTCGAAGCGATGTTCACCAGCTTCGTGCACACCGACGAGGATCTCGAGAAGACCGTCAAGGCGAACTACAACGCCCTCGTGGAGGCGCACAAGTAATCGCAGCGCGACAAGAACAATGCAAAATGGAGGCTTCACCAGCCTCCATTTTTATTTGCCACTCCAGAAACCGAAAAACTTCTTGAGAGCCGGGACGATGGTATTTTTTTTTCAGGACAGGCTCCGTTCAGCGTCGTCGTGAGCAGTTCGAGGGCAAGGCGAACGGAGCACAGAAACGGAAACTCTTCAGCAGGGTTTCAACCCTGCGGCATTCTACTCTCCTGAATTCCGGTAGCCCCGGGCTTCAGCCCGGGGTAAACAAGGATTTCGAGCACCGCCCAACGCAGCAATCGAGCTGCGCAACAGATGGGAAACGGAGCCTATGTCGTCCACATGCGTACCGCCTCCCTGGTCACCAGGGCATCGGCCCCGGCATCGCGGAGGAGCGCCTCGACCTCGGGGAGGAAGGATTCGACCTTTTCGGTACTGTCGACGATCTCGACCACCATCGGCAGGTCTCCGGCGAGTTCGAGGATCTTGGCGGTGTGGAGCTTGTGGCGCAGGCCGAAGGAGAGCAGCCCCCGCAGGACGGTCGCGCCGGCCATGCCCTGCTCGAGGGCACGGCTGACCAGCAGTTCGTAGATCGGCCGGTGGTGGAGCTTCTCCTTCTCGCCGACGAAGATCCTGAGCAGTTCGCGTTCGGTGAATTCCATCATTGCCAGAGTTTTGCGCAGAGCGTTCCGGTGAAGATGCAGAGGAGGCCGCCGCAGAGGCTGGCCGCGACGTAGAGCCCAGCATAGAGCGCCTCGCCGTCCCTGCCGAGGGCCATGGTCTCGTACATCGCGGTCGAGAAGGTGGTCAGGCCGCCACAGAAGCCGGTGGTCAGGAGCAGCCTGGCCTCGGGGGAGATGAGCGTGGTGGCAAGCGCCAGTTCACTGACGAAACCGATGATGAACGAGCCGACGAGGTTGACCGCCAGCGTGGCGTAGGGGAACCCGCCTGCCGTGAACGGTACGGCGAGGGCCACGAGGTAGCGGAACACGGAACCGGCGAAGCCGCCGAGGCCGACGAGCATGAGGTTCTTCATGCCCGCAGTCAGCGCTCGTTGTGGCAGGTCTGCCGGTCCTCGATGCGCTTGTGGGCGCAGCACATCTCGTCGTGGATGTTCATGAGGATGTTCAGGATGCCGAGGCAGATGATGGTCGGGGCCCACAGGCCGATGAAGATCGCGATCAGCTGGCTGTTGGCTCCGGTGCCGAAGATGAACACGTAGATGGACAGCAGGATCGAAAGGCCGGCGGCGACGATATAGTACAGCGGCTTCATAACGGAGTCGGTTAGTATGGAGGGTTTCCTTAGATCAAATGTAACATTTTGGGGCCATTCCCTAAACGCGCGCCTCAGCGGCCGCGGCGTCCCGCAAGCGCAGCGGCCGCACCGGAGGCGAGGAACACCAGCGCCGCCACGAGGATGACGGTGGCGCCCGAGGCCACGTCGAACACCCAGGAGAGCCAGAGGCCGGCGACGTTGAAGAGCACGGAGAGCACGGCGGCAAGCGCCATCATGCCGTGGAGGGTCCGGCTGAAGAGCTTGGCCACTGCGGCTGGGATGGTCAGGAGGGCGATCACCAGGACGATGCCGACGACCCTGACCATGATCACCACCGTCAGCGCGATCAGGCAGAGCATGAGCAGGTCGAGCGCGACCGTCCTGAGGCCGGAGACCCTTGCATACTCCTCATCGAACGACACCGCGAGGAATTCATTGCTGAAAAGCCAGGCAACAGCGCCGATCACCAGGTCGAGCAGCAGGATCAGGAGCAGGTCCGACGACGGAACGGTGAGGATGTTGCCGAACAGGTAGCTGAACAAGTTCGGGGCGTAGCCCGGCGTCATGCCGATCAGGATCACGCCGACGGCCATGCCGGTCGCCCAGAAGGCGCCGATGGCGGTATCCTCGGCGACCTTCGCCTTGCGCGTGAGCAGCCCGATGCCGATGGCTGCCAGGAGGCTGAAGGGGATCACGCCGAGGAGGGGGTTCACGCCGAGGTAGTAGCCGAGCCCGATGCCGCCGAACGCGGTATGGGCGATGCCGCCGCTGATGGAACCGATCCTCCGAACCACCACGTACGAGCCGATGATGCCGCAGGCGATGCTCGACAGGATCGCCGCCGCGAGGGCGTTGCGCATGAACTCGAAGTGCAGGATGTCAGGCATGGCCGCCCCCCGCTCTGCCGCCGTGGTGCGGATGTTCGTGCAGCACCACCCCGACCGGGTGGCCGTAGAGGCTTTCGAGGGCCGCGGTGCCGAGGGAGGATGCCGGCCCCTGCATGCCCAGCGTGCAATTCAGGCAGGCGACCCGGGAGACGCTGTGCCCGACCGTGCCGGTATCGTGCGTGACGAGCACGATCGTGTGGCGCTCCTTCAGCCGGTCGAGCAGGTCGTATATGGTTGTCTTCATTTCAGGGTCGACGCTGGCCGTCGGTTCGTCGAGCAGGAGCAGCTCCGGCTCGCCCGCCAGCGCGCGAGCGATCAGCGTCCGCTGGAGCTCGCCTCCGGACAGGGTGCCGATCCGCTTGTGCCGCAGCCGGGAGAGCCCCACCGTTTCGATGGCCGCTGCGGCCTGTTCACGGTCGGCACGGCCGTATCGCCGCATCAGCCGCCGCTTCGGCAGCCGCCCCATCATCACCACCTCCTCGACGCTGATCGGGAAGTCGCGGTCGAAGAAGAGCCGCTGCGGTACGTAGCCGACCCGTCCCGGAGTACGGCCCGGCGGCCCACCGAAGACGGTCACCGCTCCTTCAGAGGGCTTTTCGAGACCCAGGATGACCCGGAGCAGGGTGGTCTTGCCGCCGCCGTTCGGCCCGAGCACGGCGAGGTAGTCCCCCCGGTAGACCGTCAGCGAGAGGCTGTCGAGCACCTGCATGCCGCCGAGCCTCACCCCCAGCCGGTCGCAGACGATGACCGGCTCGCTCATCGCGCGCCTCCCGCGATCGCCTCGGCCGCCCGTCTGAGGTTCGCCTGATAATCCCGCGAGAGGGGATCGAGCACGGCGGTCGAGCCGCCGATGTCGCGGGCGATGGCTTCGGCCTGGGCGCTGCTGAACTGCGGTGAAACGAAGATGGTATGGACGCCGGCGGCCCTGGCCACCTGGATCACCTTCGCCATCTGCAGGGGTGTCAGGCCCTTGCCCTCATGCTCGGCGGCGATCTGCTCGAGGCCATACTCACGCGCGAAGTAGCCCCATGCCGGATGGAACACGATGAACCGGCGGGCCCTCACCCCGGCAAGCCGCTGCCTGAGCTCCCCGTCGAGCGTCCGGAGCTCGGCATCGAGCTTCTCCCGGTTCGCCTCGTACTCGCCTCGGTGCGGCGGGTCAGCCCGGGACAATGCGGCAGCGATGTTGGCGGCGACCACCCTGGCGCTCGAGGGCGACAGCCAGAAATGGGGGTCGGAGCTCCCGTGCCGGCGACCCTCCCCGTCGTTGCCGACGTTCGCCGCCATGGGGATCAGCCCGATCCCCGCCGATGCGTCGCAGACCCTGAGCCTGCGGTTGAGGGCGAGGAATCGGGGCATCCAGTCGAGTTCGAACTCGACCCCGGAGCCCGCCTTGACGAAGAGCGCCGCCGAAGCCAGCCGGGCCATCTGTTTCGGGGTTGGTTCATAGCTGTGGGGATCGCCGCCCGGAGGGACCATGACCGATACCGAAACCCGGTCGCCTCCGATACGCTGCACGAAGTAGGCGAGCGGCTCGATGGAGGCCACGACCTGCAGCTTCCCGGAACCGGACGCTCCCCGGCAACCCTGCAGCAGCATGAATGGCAGCAGGAGGAGCAACCAGGCAGCCAGGGCATGCGCAGGAACAGGGTGAGAGGCGCATTGGCGCCATGGTCTGTGAAAGGTATCCGGCATCGCTCTATCGGTTCATCGTTCACGGGCAAGATAGAGGGGACTTGTAAGAAAAGTGCGCCGCGGGGGCGAGGCGCCGCGCGCCATGCCAGCCTCCTCACGACAGGGAGGCCGGCTCGGCACAGGCTCAGCGAAGGCGGTTCAGCGCGCTGACGATCGCCTTGATGGAGGCGAGGCTGATGTTCGAATCGACACCCGCACCGCAGGCCATGCGGCCGTCGGCGGAGGAGATCCGGATATAGCCGATGGCCAGGGCGTCGGAGCTGTGGCCGATCGCATGCTCCGCATACTCGTCGACATGGAAATCGAGGCCGGTCTGGCTCACCATGCCGCGGACGAAGGCATCCAGCGGTCCGTTGCCCTTCGCCTTGAACGCAACCTCGCCTCGCGGCGTCTGCATCGTGCAGCTGATGATGGTCGACACCTCGTCGTTCGCTTCCGGGTCGGCGTCGTCCCAGCTGATGTTGCACTTCCTGAGCGCGTAGGGGCTCTTGGCCCCGACATACTCGTTCTGGAACAGTTCGTGGATCTGGCCCGGCGTCAGTTCGTCTCCGGTACGGTCGGTCACCTCCTGCACGACATTGCCGAAATCGGGCTGCATCCACTTCGGGAGCTGGATGCCGTAATCCTTGTCGAGCACGTAGGCGATCCCGCCCTTGCCCGACTGGCTGTTGATCCTGACGATCGCCTCGTAGTTGCACCCCACGTCCTGCGGGTCGATCGGCAGGTAGGGGACATCCCACAGCCCGTCGGGGCAACGCGCATGCGCCTTCATCCCCTTGCTGATGGCGTCCTGGTGGGAACCGGAGAAGGCCGTGTAGACGAGCTCTCCCGAGTAGGGCTGGCGCGGGTGGATCTCCATCCTCGTGCACCGGCGGTAGGTGTCGCGGATCTCCGGCATGTCCGAGAAGTCAAGCTCGGGGTCGATCCCCTGGGTCAGCAGGTTCAGGGCCATCGTCACGATATCCATGTTGCCGCACCGCTCGCCGTTGCCGAACAGGGCCCCCTCGATACGGTCCGCGCCGGCCAGGAGCGCCAGCTCGGAGGTGGCGACCGCCGTGCCCCGGTCGTTGTGGGCGTGGACGCTGATGATCGCCGCGTTGCGATCACTGATGTTCCTGCAGAACCATTCGATGCGGTCGGCATAGATGTTCGGCATCGAGAGCTCTACGGTCGACGGCAGGTTCAGGATCACCCTGTTGTCCGCCGAGGCGCCCCAGGTCTCCATGACCGCATGGCACACCTCCAGCGCGTAGTCCAGCTCGGTTCCGGTGAAGCTCTCCGGGCTGTACTGGAAACGGATGCCGGGATTGCCGCTCTCCTCCTTCAGCGCCTTCACCAGCTTCGTCCCCGAGATGGCGATGGCCTTGATCTCCTCCCTGCTCATGCGGAAGACCACGTCGCGCTGCTGACGCGAGGTGGAGTTGTAGAGGTGCACGATGGCGTTCTTCGCGCCACGGATCGCCTCGAAGCTCCTGCGGATGAGGTGCTCCCGGGACTGGGTCAGCACCTGGATGGTGACGTCGTCGGGGATCAGCCCGCCGTCGATGAGGCGGCGGACGAAGGAGAACTCCGTGGCCGACGCCGACGGGAAGCCGACCTCGATCTCCTTGAAGCCGATCGAGACGAGCAGCTTGAACATGGCGACCTTCTCGTCGACGCTCATGGGGATCGGAAGCGCCTGGTTGCCGTCGCGAAGATCCACGCTGGCCCAGATCGGGGCTTTGGCGATCTGCCTGCCGGGCCAGGTACGGTCCGGGATGTCGACTGCCGCGTAGGGCACATACTTCCTGAAATTCATCCCTTTCATGGTTACTGCGTCTCCTTTTATTCTCTTGTAAGTACGAAGCTCTTAAACGAAAAAAGCCACCTGACCTGAGCGGCTGGCGGCTTTGAAACGGTGATCCTGACCAATTACGGAACGATACGCAACACGCCTCCCCTCAGTGCCCTGAAGCAATCCCTAGGTTGAGAAGAAGGTTGTTGCTGATCCTGCTCATACGAGGTCTCGTGCCGTCCTGGCGTTTTCGTTGCCTGTTGAATGAATATAGGAAATTCTCTTCTAGCTGCAACTGTATTGTAAACCGGGCCATGCGCCGAACCGTTCCCCGGCCAATCCGCCAAATTGACCTGCATGTTACTACAAGAGCCAGTTGTCGCCACAGATAAGCCGCCCGATCATTTTTCCGGCCTTCCATCCCTTCACCGTCGCTTCCGCAGCATACGCGCCAGCTTTTGAAGGATAGCCCTTGATAACTGCCAGGCGCCGGGGCCTATACCGAGTTGTAAAACGTGTCCCCTGGTAGGGTGACCTTCCAGGCGACGCTGAGGATCGGAAGAAATCCCGATAGAGTAGCGGCGAACCTTCAGGGATTCCGGAATGTACGGAAAACAGGGCGCCGAATGATCCACGACATCCGGGTGTGGACCGTGTGATCGGTGCAACGGCAACAAATAAAAAAAGGAAGCACCGCATACCCAAGTACTTCCTTTTTATGTGCTGTGCGAGCAGGACTCGTACCTCCATCACGACGATTCGGGATAACAGCCGTATGCCCCCCCACATCCTGGCTCCGCGAGTAGGATTCGAACCTACAACCCTTCGGTTAACAGCCGAATGCTCTACCATTGAGCTATCGCGGAATTTTGCCCCGGTTCATCACCGAAGCGGGTACAAATATAAATCCCTCCCCAAAAAATCCAAACAGGAAAAAACTTTTTTCCGCATTTTTCAGCAGGAGCGCACCCGGTACGATTTTCGTTTTCGAAAATTATTTTTGTACATTGACAATCTTTTATGGAAACGAGGTGGTTATGCCAAAGGAAAGAGCACTGATAGCGATCCGCCTGGCGGGCCTTTCCCCGGGAACCCACGAGTTCGGATTCACCTGCCAGGCTGGTGAATTCAACGACTCCGCACTGACGGAAGCGGGTTTTTCCAACGGGATATCGGTTCACGCCGTGATGGAGAGGAGCGAGGACGAAATCACCGTCTCCCTGGAAACCGTTGCGAAAGCAGCCCTGAGCTGCGACCTCTGCCTTGCACCGGTCGAGCGTGACCTCAGGGGAAGCTACCGGATATATTATATTTACGAGCAGGCTCCGGGACAGGATGCGGACGAAGAGTACCGCCTGATCGACAGGAACACCGTATCGATCGACCTGACGGAGGATGTGCGCGAAACGCTGCTGCTCTCCGTCCCGATGAAGGTCACCTGCACGGACAACCCCGACTGCCACCTTTACCGGCAGGAGCGGCCCGAAGGCACCGACAGCAAGCCGGACAGCCAGTGGCAGGAATCGCTCGAGAATTTGAAAAAGAAGTATCGTTAACTGTTGATTTTAAACTGAAGAGGTTATGGCCAATCCGAAAGCCAAGATGTCCAAGTCCAGAAGGGACAAGAGGCGTGCACAGTTCAACGCCCGCACCAAAGCAGCCGTCACGGTCGTCTGCCCGAACTGCGGCGAGCCGACCCTGCCGCACCGCGCCTGCCGCCACTGCGGACACTACCGCGGCCGCCAGGTGACCGGCAAAATCGTCGTCGGCTAAGCAGTAACACCAATTCTTACAACACCGCCATGTTGACCATCGTCGTGGATGCTATGGGGGGCGACAATGCGCCTGGGTGCGTTGTCGACGGCACGATCGAAGCCCTCAGGGAGAGCGGCAACCGCTTCGAGATCCTGCTGATCGGGCAGGAGGAGAAGGTGAAGCCCCTGCTTGAGCGGCAGGACCTTTCGGGCATGAACCTCAGGTTCATGCATGCCCCGGAGGCCATCACGATGGAAGATATACCGGCGATCGCCGTGAAGACCAAGCAGGAGTCATCCCTGGTCAAAGGGCTGCAGCTCTGCAAGGCCGGGCAGGCCGATGCATTCGTGAGCGCCGGCAACACCGGCGCCCAGATGGCCGCTTCGCTCTTCATCCTGGGCCGTATCCCCGGCGTGCTCCGTCCGACCATCTACGCCTACTTCCCGCGTCTTGGCGAAGGGCTGACCAACATCGTCGATGTCGGCGCCAACGTGGACTGCAAGCCGGAGAACCTGGTGCAGTTCGCCGAGATGCTGACCATCTACCAGCGGTACGCCGCAAAGATCGACAATCCGACCGTCGGCCTCCTCAACATCGGCGAGGAGGAGGGCAAGGGCCCGGATTACCTGAAACAGGCATGGCGCATGCTCAAGGAGGCCCACGAGGAGAACAAGATCAACTTCGTCGGCAACGTCGAAGGCCACGACATCCTCGCAGGCAAGTCGAGCATCGTCGTCTGCGACGGCCTCGTCGGCAACACCATCCTCAAGTTCGGCGAGAGCATCCCGCACTTCCTCTCATCGCTGCTCAAACCGGCTATGGAGCAGCTCGTCGGCTCGGGCCAGCTCGACCCGAAGACCGCTGGCCTCGTCGGACAGACCTTCAAGGGGCTGTTCGAACCTTTCGACGTGGAAAAATGGGGCGGCGTGCCGTTCCTCGGCGTCGACGGCATCTCGATCGTCGGCCACGGCCGCTCTGCGTCCCGGGCCATCAAGAACATGATCTACATGGCCGAGCACATGATCGAGCAGCGGGTCAATGAGCATATTGCCGAAGTCCTTTCCTGACGCTATCTTCAGAAGCGGGCGGCCCTCCGTCCGTTTCCACCTTCCAGTCCCGGCCGTTCCACGGCGAACACCGGTCCAGGCCGGTTCCGCTCTTCCCGTTTTCGACCTTTAAGACGTAACCACACCATGAAAGCTGCCATAACGACGACCGCAAAGTACCTCCCCGAAGAGGTCCTGTCCAATGCCGACTTCGAACGCCTGCTCGACACCAGCGACGAGTGGATCAGGACGCGAACCGGCATCCGTGAGCGACGCATCCTGAAGGATCCTGGAAAGGCAACCTCGCATATGTGCACCGAGGTCGCAAGGCAGCTGCTCGACAAGCGGGGCATCGGCGCCGACGAGATCGACCTGATCATCGTGGCAACCATGACCCCCGACATGATCTTCCCCTCGACCGCCTGCATCGTCCAGGGCGAGATCGGAGCGAACCGCGCCTGGGGCTTCGACCTCTCCGCCGCCTGCTCCGGCTTCGTCTACGGGCTCTACACCGGCGCCCAGTTCATCGAGTCCGGCAACTGCCGGAAGGTCATGGTCATCGGCGCGGACAAGATGACCTCCATCCTCGACTTCACCGACCGCACCACGGCGATCCTCTTCGGCGACGGCGCCGCAGGAGTCATCCTCGAACCGGCCAGGGAGGAGGGCTTCGGCGTGCTCGACGCGAGGCTCTACTCCGATGGCAAGAACGGCAAGGAACACCTCCTGATGCCCGCCGGAGGCAGCCTCCACCCCTCGACGCACGAGACGATCGACAAGCGGATGCACTACATCCGCCAGGACGGCAAGCAGGTCTTCAAGGCCGCGGTCACCTCGATGGCCGACGTCGCCGAGGAGATCATGCGGCGCAACGGCCTCAGCGGCGACACCATCGACTACCTCGTCCCCCACCAGGCCAACCAGCGCATCATCCAGGCCACGGCCGAGCGCATGGGCATCGGCATGGAGAAGGTGATGATGAACATCGAGTACTACGGCAACACGACCGCGGCGACCGTCCCGATCTGCCTTGCCGAGCTCGACGAGCAGCAGAAGCTGCACAGGGGGTCGAACCTCGTGCTGGCCAGCTTCGGCGCCGGCTACACCTGGGGCGCGATCTACGTCAAATGGCAGTAACTCAATCCAACCTCCATCCATCGCAAGACAGGATATGAAAGCATTCGTATTTCCGGGCCAGGGCTCACAGTACTGCGGCATGGGACGCGACCTCTATGAGCGCTTCCCCGAGGCCAGGGAGCTCATGGACAAGGCCAACGAGATCCTCGGCTACTCCATCACCGACATCATGTTCACCGGCAGCGAGGAGGAGCTGAAGCAGACGAAGTACACGCAGCTCGCCATCTTCCTGCACAGCTATGCCGCGGCCGCGCTGCTCGGACGCGACGGCGTCTCCATGGCGGCAGGCCACAGCCTCGGCGAATACACCGCGCTCTGCTTCGCGGGCGCCATCGGCTTCGAGGATGCGGTCAGGCTCGTCGCCAAGCGCGGCTCGCTCATGCAGGATGCCGGCCGGCAGAACCCCGGCACCATGGCGGCCATCATCGGCATGGAGGACGCGGCCCTCGACGGGCTGCTGGCCGAAGCCGGATCCGTCGGCGTGGTCCAGGCGGCCAACTTCAACTCCCCGGGCCAGATCGTCATCTCCGGCGACGTCTCCGCCGTCAGGAGGGCCGTCGAGCTCGCCCCGTCGAAGGGCGCCCGCATGGCCAAGGAGCTCGTCGTCTCCGGTGCCTTCCACTCCCCCCTCATGAAGCCTGCCGAAAAGGAGCTTGCCGAGGCGCTCAACGCCACGGAGATCAGGGACGCCGAAATCCCCGTCTGCATGAACGTCGTGGCCCGCCCGGTCACGGACGCCGCAGAAATCCGTGCCAACCTGATCAGCCAGCTCACCAGCTCGGTGCTCTGGAGCCAGTCGGTGCAGGCGATGGCCGATGCCGGCGTGGAGGAGTTCGTCGAGGTCGGGCCGCAGAAGGTGCTGCAGGGGCTCATCAAGCGGATCAGCAAGGCGGCGCAGACCGACGGCGTCGACACCGCCGACCAGGTCGCGGCAAAGAGCGGAAAGGCTTAACGTATCAACCGAAAGAAAATCACATGACCATGTTCAAAGGAAAAACCGCGATCGTCACCGGCTCTGCAAGGGGCATCGGCCAGGCTATCGCCCTGGACCTTGCCAAAAACGGCGCCGACCTCGTCATCTGCGACGTCAAGGCCGAATGGCTCTCCGAAACCGAAGCCCTGCTCAGGGAGCTCGGAGGAAAAGTCACCTGCAAAGAGCTCGACGTCACCAACGCCGAAGCCTGCCAGCGGGTCTTCGACGAGATCGCGAAGGAGAACGGAAGCATCGACATCCTGGTCAACAACGCAGGAATCACCCGCGACGGCCTGCTCATGAGGATGAGCGACGAGGACTGGGACGCCGTGCTGACCGTCAACCTGAAGGGCACCTTCAACTGCACCAAGGCAGTCTCCCGCATCATGATGAAGCAGCGTTCGGGCTCGATCATCAACATCGCCTCGGTGGTGGGCCTCATGGGCAACGCCGGCCAGGCAAACTACGCGGCCTCCAAAGGCGGCGTCATCGCCTTCACCAAGTCGGTCGCCAAGGAGCTCGCCTCCCGCAACATCAGGTCCAATGCGATCGCTCCGGGCTTCATCTCCTCGAAGATGACCGACGCGCTCTCCGAGGAGGTCCGCCAGAAGATGCTCGATGCGATCCCGCTCAGCGCCTTCGGCACCCCGCAGGATATCGCCAATGCCGTGACCTTCCTCGCCAGCGACAACGCCTCGTACATCACCGGGCAGGTGCTGAGCGTGAATGGCGGCATGATCATGCCGTAAGGCATCCTTGGCCACACTCCCGGAATCCTCTCCATCGTCATGAACATGGGGAGTCCGGGAGGCCGGACGGAGCCGCTTTGGCCCGCTGTTTTTTCTTCGTATATTAAAGAACGCCATTTTTATTTTCATCGTCAACAAAACCAACCCGGAGAACAAGATGAGCGCAGAGATTAAGGACAAGGTGTACGATATCATCGTCAGCAAGATGGGCGTCAACAAGGACCAGATCAAGCCGGAGTCCAAGTTTGCCGACGACCTCGGTGCAGACTCCCTCGACACCGTCGAGCTGATCATGGAGCTCGAGAACGAGTTCGGCGTCCAGATCCCCGACGAGGATGCCGAGAAGATCGGCACCGTGCAGCAGGCGATCGACTACATCGTCAACAAGAAGTAAGTCCTCACCTCAACAGGCAGGGATCATCCCTGCCTGTTCTTTTTTCAACGCCAAATAACCGCAGATGGGTCTGGAACTCAAGAGAATCGTCGTCACCGGTATCGGAGTGCTCTCCCCGATCGGCCTTTCGCCGGCCGATTTCTGGACATCGCTCGTCAACGGCAAGAGCGGTGCCGCGCCGATCACCTATTTCGACACGACGGACTACGCCACCACGTTCGCCTGCGAACTGAAAGGCTTCAAGGCCGATGACTTCATCGACCGCAAGTCCGCCGACCGCATGGATCCATACTGCCAGTACGGCGTCATCGCCGCGGAGCAGGCCCTCAAGGACTCCGGCCTCGACCTCCAGTCTGTCGATCCGACCAGGGTCGGCGTCGTCCACGGTTCCGGCATCGGCGGCATGATCTCCTACGACCAGCAGTTCAGGACCTACATGGAGCGCGGACCCCGCAGGGTAAGCCCCTTTTTCATCCCGATGCTGATCCCGGACATCTGCGCCGGCCAGATCTCCATCCGCAACGGCCTCATGGGCCCGAACTACGCAACCGCATCCGCCTGCGCCACCTCGCTCCACGCCATCATGGACGCCTACATGCTCCTCCAGATGGGCATGGCCGACCACATGCTGTGCGGCGGTTCGGAAGCCGCGATCACCCAGATGGGCATCGCCGGCTTCAATGCAGCCAGGGCGCTCTCGACGCAGAACGACCGTCCCGAAAAGGCCTCCCGCCCCTATGACGTCGACCGCGACGGCTTCGTCATGGGCGAAGGCGGCGCATCCCTGATGCTCGAGACCTACGATACCGCCGTCAAGCGCGGCGCGAAGATCTACGCGGAGGTCGCCGGCGTGGCCGCATCGGCCGACGCCCACCACCTCACCGCCCCCCATCCGGAAGGCGTCGGCGCCCTCTCGGCGATGAACAATGCCCTGAAGATGGCCGGCATCACCCCGGACAGGATCGACTACGTCAACACCCACGGCACCTCGACGCCGCTGGGCGACGTCGCCGAGCTCCAGGCTATCAAGAAGGCTTTCGGCGACCACGCCTACAAGCTGAGCATCAGCTCGACCAAGTCCATGACGGGCCATCTGCTCGGCGCCGCCGGAGCACTGGAGTCGCTCGCCTGCATCCTGGCCCTGCAGAACCAGGTGGTCCCGCCGACCATCAACTGCGACAACCTCGACCCGCAGGTCGACGTCGACGTGACTCCGAACAAAGCGAAGGAGCGCAAGATCGAGTATGCGCTGAACAACGGCTTCGGTTTCGGCGGCCACAACGGATGCGTGATCTTCAAGAAAGCGCCCGCACTGTGAAACACGATGTCCGGCCATGTCGCAACTGTGGCAAAAGCTGACATCCCTCAACTTCCTCAGGGGCGACACACCCGCGAACGGTTCGACCGAGCCGTTCACGCTCGCCCCTGAGACCATCGCCTGGCTGGAGGGGCTGACCGGCCGCGCCTGCCGCCGGACCACCATCTACCGGACCGCACTGATGCACCGTTCGGTGCTGCACGACCTCCCGCACGATACGGAGCACCCTGAATCGAACCAGCGCCTCGAGTTCCTTGGCGACGCGGTACTCGACCTGCTGGTCTCCGAACACCTCTTCAAGCAGTTCCCGTCGAGCGACGAGGGGCACCTCTCGAACAACCGCTCCAAGCTCGTCAACCGGAAATCCCTTGCCGCCTTCGCCCTCCGCATCGGCCTCGGAGCGCACCTCTTCATCGGTGATTCCGCCGACAGGGAGCGCATCAGGAGCAGCGAGTCGGCGCTCGCCGACGCCTTCGAGGCGCTGATCGGCGCGATCTACCTCGACCAGGGGATCGCCGGCGCGGAGCGCTTCATCATGACCCACGTCATCGGCGGAGTCGACCTGCAGCGGGTAGTCGAGGAGGAGCACAACTACAAGAGCCGCCTGATCGAATACGCCCAGTCGCGCCACCTGCCGCCGCCCCAGTACTGCGTCGTCGGCGAAGAGGGGGCTGAGCACGAAAAGACCTTCACCATCGAAGCCTCCTGCCGGGGGATCGTCCTCGGCAGGGGGAGCGCACCACGCAAGAAGGATGCCGAGCAGGCCGCCGCAAGGGAGGCGATGGCCCTGCTCGAAACGACCGATCCCTTCGCCGACGGGGAGAGCCTGTAACCCGGCGCATGCCCCCGGCTTTTTTTCCTGCCCCTTCTTGGGCTTTGCCCTCTTTCGGTCTATATTGGAAACTCATTTGCTGTCATCCGGACCCTACCGATCCATGAAAGAACCTCTGATCTTCGATCTGTCCCGAAGCGGCCGCAAGGGCTACAGCTTCTCACCCGTCGACATCCCCGTCCGCACACCGGACGAGCTGGTTCCTTCCCGTTTCCTGAGGAAGGAGGCAGCCGAGCTTCCGGAGATACCGGAAAGCGAGGTGGTACGCCACTTCGTGAGGCTATCGAACCTGAACTACCACGTCGACAAGAACATGTATCCGCTCGGGAGCTGTACGATGAAGTACAACCCGAAGATCAACGACTACACCTGCGACCTGCCCGGTTTCGCCGCGATGCACCCCATGCAGCCGGAATCGACCTCCCAAGGCGCCCTGCGGATGATGCACGAACTGGCGGAGATGCTGAGCGAGATCGCCGGCATGTCTGCGGTTTCGCTGCAGCCGGCCGCCGGGGCGCACGGCGAGCTGACGGGCATCCTGCTGATCAAGAAGTACCACCAGAAGCTCGGCAAGCCCCGCAGAAAGCTGCTCGTGGTCGACTCGGCCCACGGCACCAACCCGGCTTCGGCCGCGCTGGGCGGCTACGAGACCGTTTCGGTCAGGAGCAACGCCGCAGGGCGCACCGACCTCGACGACCTCCGCTCGAAGCTGGACAGCGAGGTGGCGGCCCTCATGCTGACCAACCCGAACACCATCGGCCTGTTCGAGAGCGAGATCACGACCATCGCCAAGATGGTGCACGACAACGGCAGCCTGCTCTACATGGACGGCGCCAACATGAACGCCCTGCTCGGCCTGACCAGGCCCGGCGACATGGGCTTCGACGTGGTACACTACAACCTGCACAAGAGCTTCTCGACTCCGCACGGCGGCGGCGGCCCCGGCAGCGGCCCGGTCGGGGTCAGCGAACGGCTCGTCGAGTTCCTTCCCGTGCCCGTGGTCGAGATGTACGAGGAGGCCGGCGAAACGAAGTACCGCATGAACGCGGACCGTCCCGACAACATCGGCAGGATGATGAACTTCTACGGCAACTTTTCGGTGCTGGTCAGGGCCTACACCTACATCCGCATGCTCGGCGCCGAGGGGCTCAAGCGGGTCTCGGAGAACGCGATCATCAACGCGAACTACCTCCTCGGGCGCCTGCTCGACCATTACGCCCTGCCCTACCCGAAACCGGTCATGCACGAGTTCTGCCTGTCGGGCGACCGCCAGAAGAAGGAGCACAACGTCAGGACGCTCGACATCGCCAAGCGCCTGCTTGACTACGGCTACCATGCGCCGACGATCTACTTCCCGCTCATCGTGAGCGAGGCGCTCATGATCGAACCGACGGAGACCGAGACCAGGGAGACCCTCGACGCCTTCGCCGACGCGCTGATCGCCATCGCAGAAGAGGCCGCCAACGACCCGGAGAAGGTCCTGGCCGCACCGGCCACCACCCCGGTCAAGCGCCTCGACGAAGCCCAGGCCTCACGCCAGCTCAACATCTGCTGCTCTTACTGAGCCGGAGCCGGATCCTCATCCCTGCCGCAGGCCCTGCGGCAGGGATTTTTTATTTCAGGCACACGGGGCGGATTGATAGATTCCCTTTAAGCCGCCATGAATGTGCATAATGTTCTTGTCACCCCGGATTTTCCCATGCGCTCCTCGGTAAACGCCATCATCTGCATCATCACCCTCCTCCTGGGGAGCGGCCTCGCACGCCCCGTCATGGCTCGCGACCGAGGTAAACCGAAACAGAACACGGCGCAGGCGGTCTTCTCGAAAAAAGAGCCCTGGGTCGAGGAGACGATGGGAAAGATGAGCCTTTCGGAAAAAGTGGGGCAGATGATCGTGGCGAGCATCGACGGCCAGTACCGCAGCAACACCGACCGGGAGTACCTCCTCCTGTCGCGGCTCTCGGAACAGGGAAAGATCGGCGGCGTCATGTTCCTCAAGGGGGAGGTCTTCGGTGCCGGGATGCTGGCGAACCACTTCCAGTCGCTCTCGAAAGTGCCGCTGCTCATCAGCGCGGACATGGAGCGAGGCCTTGCCATGCGCCTCGAAGGCGCCACCGAATTCTCCCCAAGCATGGCCGTGGCCGCGGCTGGAGACCCTGAGCTCGCGCGGTCGATGGCACGCATCGTCGCGACCGAAGCCCGCAGCGTCGGCATCAGCCAGGACTATGCCCCTTCGGTCGACCTGAACATCAATCCTGCCAACCCGGTCATCAACACCCGCTCGTTCGGCGACAGGATCCCGCTGGCCATCACCATGTCCTCGGCCATCATCGAGGGGCTCCAGTCGAGCGGCATCGCGGCCACCGCGAAGCACTTCCCCGGCCACGGCGACGTCACGGTCGACAGCCACCACGCCCTGCCCGTGCTGGAGGGCGACCGCCAGCGGCTCGACGAGTACGAGCTGAAGCCGTTCCGGGCAGCGATTGAGCAGGGGGTCATGAGCGTCATGGTCGGGCACCTCGCCGTACCGAAGCTCACCGGCTCCATGGAGCCGGCTTCGCTCTCACGGGCCATCGTGACCGACCTGCTGCGCAACGAGCTGGGCTTCACCGGCCTGATCGTCACCGATGCGCTGAACATGAAGGCGCTGCACAACGGCGCTCCCATGGCCGAGGTCTATCTCCGCGCCGTGCAGGCGGGCAACGACATCCTGCTCTTCCCGCCTGACCCCGAAGCGGCCTACGACGCCATATTCGCAGCCGTTTCGAACGGAACGCTTCCCGAGTCGAGGATCGACGATTCGGTACGGAGGATACTCCAGCTCAAATACTGGCTCGGCCTCGACCGGAAGAAGCTGGTGGACCTTGCCCGCCTCCAGGAGCATGTCGGCCAATCGGAAGGGCTCGGGATCGCCGGCAGGATCGCCGAAAAGGCGGTCACGCTGGTCAGGGACCGCGACGGCTTCATCCCCTTCCGCAAGGCGATGAACGGGCCGGTGCTGGACCTCATCATCCAGGACAAGCCCGGCGAGGAGCACGCCAGGACCTTCGCCGACAAGCTCGGCAAACGCTACGCCGTCGTCCACCTCAGGCTCGACCCGACGACCGGTGAAAAGAGCTTCGTCGAAGCTTCGAACATGGCAGCCGGCGCCTCGGCGGTCATCCTGACGACCGAGATCCAGGCGGTGCCGTCGAACGGCCCGTCGAAGCTCAGCGGGCGCCAGATCGATTTCTTGCGCAGCCTCCCTTCGAAGGTCGCCCCCGGCACACCGATCGTCTTCGTCTCGTTCGGCACCCCCTACCTGCTCGCCCGCTTTCCCGAGATCGGCACCGCGCTCTGCGCCTACAGCGGTAGCGAGCGCGCCGAGAACGCGGTCGTCCGGGTACTGAACGGCGAGATCGAGCCATCCGGCAAACTCCCGGTGAACCTTGTGGAGTCGAGCCTTGAGCATTACGCCGATAATTCCGTAGATTTGGCTTCGGCACGCCCTGCCGCGCACCGTATCACGAAACCCGATTACCGCCGTAACGACCATGGGAAGAACCGTCCGGGACGAATCAACCGCAAGCGCCTACTGGGCCGCGGTCAACACCTTCTGCGCGCTCACGGACGTCCACGTCGTGGCTGACGCGCCGGTCGGGTGCTACAACCTCGTCGGCGTCGCCGTCATGGACTACACCGACGCGGTCCCCTACCTGGAAAACCTCACTCCGACCAGCCTGACCGAAAAGGAGATCGCCTCCTCCGGGAGCTCCGAGGCGGTGCAGCAGATCCTCGACAGCATCGACGGCGCCGGCAAGCAGCTGATCCTCGTCTCCAGCGCCGAAAGCGAGATGATCGGCAGCGACCACCGGAGCCTGCTCGAGATGAAGTACCCGTCGGTGAAGTTCTTCCCCTCCAACTCCCTCGGCGAGAACGAGTGGCAGGGGCGCGAACGCGCGCTCGCCTGGCTTTTCGACCATTTCGACGACGGTCGTCCCGCGCAGGTGGAGCCTGGAACCGTCAGCATCATCGGCCCGACCTACGGCTGCTTCAACAGCCCTGCTGACCTGGCTGAAATCAAGCGCCTCGTCACCGGAGCCGGCGCATCCGTGAAGCACGTCTACCCCTTCGAGTCCACGGCCGCCGACATCTCCGGCCTGAAGGAGTCCGAAGTGCTCGTCGTCATGTACCGGGAGTTCGGCGCCGAGCTGGCCGCAAAGCTAGGCCGTCCGGTGCTCTACGCCCCCTTCGGCCTCCAGGAGAGCTCGGAGTTCCTGCTCGCCCTCGGCGACCTCACCAGCAACCGCGAGCAGGCGGAGCGCTTCATCGCCGAAGAGAAGCGCACCACCCTGAAGCCGCTCTGGGACCTCTGGCGCGGCCCGCAATCGGAGTGGTTCCCGACCATCCGCTTCGGCGTGGCGGCAGCCGCCACCTACGCCCGCGGCCTCGAACGCTTCCTGGCCGGCGAGATGGGCATGCAGTGCCTCTTCAGCCACGATTCGGCAGGGGCGGACAATGCTGCCGTCCGCGACGACATCACGCAGAAGCAGCCGCAGTTCATGTTCGGCCGCATGCCCGACAAGATCTACCTGGCGGAGATCGACGCCAGGGCACGCTTCATCCCGGCGGGATTTCCCGGCCCTATCGTCCGCAGGGCCCTCGGCACCCCCTTCATGGGGCACAGCGGAGCGGTATGGATCATCCAGGAGATCGTCAACGCCCTCTACGACACCCTCTTCAACTTCCTCCCGATCACGAAGCGCACGACCGGAGCCGCAGCCCCCACGGCCCGGATCGCCTGGACCCCGGAGGCCAACGCCCTCCTCGAGGAGATCGTCAAGAAGGCCCCTTTCATCAGCCAGATCTCCTTCGGCCGCGAGCTGAAGCAGAAGGCGGAAGCCCACGCCGTGAAGCTCGGGAAGGATACCGTGACGCCAGAGTTGTTGCGGCAGGTTTCATAAAGGAGATAGCTGTTCAACCCACGAAGAAAGATCCTGCACTTTCTTTCATGGGTCCTTCAGGACCCATACGGGCTGGAGGACCCATGACCATCTTTCCCCCTGCTGGTAAAAACCCTTCTTTTGGATATTTCCCGTTTTTTTCGCATAATGCAGGTCTTCTTATCGGTCCGGGGTAAACAAGGCGGATTCCGTCCGCCGTACTGCAGCCCTCCCGGCCGGCGAATACTGACGTAAAGAGGCTGCATCGACCATCTCCCCGAACGGGAGCGGAAAGCGGGCCGACGGGCCTCTTCCGGAAACAAGATTTTGGACCGAACTTTCCATGTCTGAGACTACGGATCTCCGCGAGCAGGTGGCCATCACCCTGCCCGACGGTTCTGAAAGAAGCTTCCCGGCCGGCGTTACCGGCCTCGAGATCGCCAGCTCCATCGGCAGGAAACTGGCCCAGGACGCCCTCGGCATCAAGGTCGACGGCAGGCTCCAGGACCTTGCCACGCCCATCACCGCCGACGCGAGCGTCGCCATCGTCACCTTCGACAGCCCGGAGGGCAGGGAGCTCTTCTGGCACAGCTCGAGCCACCTGATGGCCCAGGCCATCGAGGAGCTCTTCCCCGGTGCGAAGTTCGGCGCAGGCCCGGCCGTCGAGCAGGGCTTCTACTACGACGTCTCCTATCCCGAGCGTTTCAACGAGGAGGATCTCCGCGCGATCGAGGCCAGGATGCTCGAGATCGCCGGCCGCGACGAGGCGATCGTCCGGGAGGAGATGCCCCGCCTGCAGGCGATCGGCTACTTCAGGGAGAGCCGGAAGGACCCCTACAAGGTGGAGATCCTCGAAGAGACCCTGAAGGAGGTCGAGACGGTCTCGGTCTACCGCCAGGGCGGCTTCGCCGACCTCTGCACCGGCCCCCACCTCCCCAACACCGGGAAGGTCAAGGCGGTGCTCCTGACCAACATCTCGTCATCGTACTGGCGCGGCGATTCGAACCGCGAGTCGATGCAGCGCATCTACGGTGTCACCTTCCCGTCGGACAAGCTCCTCAAGGAGCACGTCGCCCGCCTGGAGGAGGCCCGCAAGCGCGACCACCGCAAGCTCGGCGCCGAGCTCGGCCTCTTCATGCTGACCCCGGAGGTCGGCAGCGGCCTGCCGATCTGGCTGCCGAAGGGCGCCATCGTGCGCAACGAGCTCGAGACCTTCCTGAAGGGCGAGCAGCGCAAGCGAGGCTACGTACCGGTCTACACGCCGCACATCGGCAACATCGAGCTCTACAAGCGCTCCGGCCACTACCCGTACTACAGCGATTCGCAGTTCCCGCCGCTCACCTACAAGGACGAGACCGGCCGTGAGGAGCAGTACCTCCTGAAACCGATGAACTGCCCGCATCACCACCTGATCTACAGCTCCGGCCTGCGCAGCTACCGCGACCTGCCGATCCGCCTGACCGAGTTCGGCACCGTCTACCGCCACGAGCAGTCCGGCGAGCTGAACGGCCTGGTGCGCGCCCGCGGCTTCACCCAGGACGACTCGCACATCTACTGCCGGCCGGACCAGCTGGTCGACGAGATCTGCAACGCGATCGACCTGACCCGCTTCGTCTTCAACACCCTCGGCTTCGACGAGGTCGAAACAAGGCTTTCGCTGCACGATCCGGCAAACCAGGCCAAGTACGGCGGCACCGCCGAGGTCTGGGAGCAGGCCGAAAAGGATGTGCAGGAGGCTGCGGACCGCATGGGGATCAGGTATTTCATCGGCATCGGCGAGGCGAGCTTCTACGGCCCCAAGATCGACTTCATCGTCAGGGACGCCATCGGCCGCAAATGGCAGCTCGGCACCGTCCAGGTAGACTACGTGATGCCCGAGCGCTTCGACCTGAGCTACATCGGCAGCGACGGCCAGAAGCACCGCCCGGTGGTGATCCACCGCGCGCCGTTCGGTTCGATGGAGCGCTTCATCGGCGTGCTCATCGAGCATACCGCAGGCAACTTCCCGCTCTGGCTCGCGCCGGTGCAGGTGGCGGTGCTGCCGATCGCCGAGGATGTGCACGACTATGCCCGCGAGGTCCATGCGAAGCTGCATGCCGCCGGCATCCGCGCCGAGATCGACCTCCGCAGCGAGAAGATAGGCAAGAAGATCCGCGAGGCGGAGCTCTCCAAGGTCCCCGTCATGCTGGTCATCGGCAGGAACGAGCAGGAGGCCGGCGAGGTTTCGGTCCGCCGCCACCGCAAGGGGGACGAAGGGCGCACGGGCGTCGACGCCGTCATCGCGAAGCTGTGTGAAGAGATCGCTCAACGAGCATGATCGGCAGGCACCAGGCCTGCTGATCCCATAACCAACATTCATCGAATGAAAAAACAGAAAACATCCGGCCAGAAACCGAAGCTCTCCTACAGGATCAACGATCAGATCCGGGTTCCGGAAGTCAGGGTCATCTTCCCCGACGGAGGCATGCAGGTCATGCGCACCATGGACGCCCGCAGGGCTGCCGAGGAGCGCGAACTCGACCTGATCGAGGTACAGCCGAATGCAGAGCCCCCCGTATGCAGGATGGAGAACTACGGGAAGCTCATCTACAAGATGGCCCAGAAGGACAAGGACCTCAAGAAGAAGCAGAAGACCACGACGCTGAAGGAGCTGAGGTTCCATCCGAACACCGACAAGCACGACTTCGACTTCAAGACGGCACACCTCGAGGAGTTCCTCCGCAAGGGCAACCGCGTGAGGGCGACCATCGTCTTCCTCGGCCGCTCCATCATCTACAAGGACAGGGGCCTCGAACTTGCCCAGCGCCTGACCGAACGGCTCAGCACGGTCGGCAACCCCGACGGGGAACCGAAGTTCGAGGGCAAGAAACTTTTCGTCTACTTCGAACCCGACAAGAAGAAGATCGACCAGTTCGAGAAGCAGCGCGCCAAGTCGGCCCCGCTGCCGCCGCTGGAGCCGATCTCAGCCGAGCCCGAAGAGGACGACGACACGGAATAACCATCACAGTCACTGGAAACGACTTTAACATCAAACACGACGATCATGCCTAAAATGAAATCACATCGCGGCGCCTGCAAGAGGTTCAAGGCGACCGCCTCCGGAAAGGTCAAGCGCGAGCGTATGAACGGTTCCCACAACCTCGAGCACAAGAACAGGAAACGCAGCCGCCGCCTGCACCAGTCCACCCTGGTCGATGCCACCATGGAGAAGCAGATCAAGAGGATGATCCTTGCCTGAGGATCTGCACGAATATTGCGATTAACACACTAACAAGACAAAACGATGCCTAAAGCAAATAACGCGGTAGCCTCAAAGGCAAGAAGGAAGAGGATTCTCAATAAGGCGAAAGGGTACTGGGGCTCGCGCGGCAACGTCCTGACCGTCGTCAAGCACGCCGTCGACAAGGCCGAGCAATATGCCTATCGCGACCGCAGGGTCAAGAAGCGCAACTTCCGTTCGCTCTGGATCATGCGCATCAACGCCGCCGCACGCATGAACGGCGTCTCCTACTCGCGCCTCATGGATGCGATCCACAAGAAGAACATCCAGATCGACCGCAAGGCCCTGGCCGAGATCGCCGTCAAGGATCCGGCTGCCTTCACGGTGATCGTGAAAAGCGCCCTCGACTAACCACTCCCAAGGCACCCTATGGAGAACAGCATCCGGCAGCTGCAGCAGGAGATCGACAGCTTCGAGATCCGCGACCAGAAGGATCTCGAAGCCTTCAGGCTTGAATTCACCGTGCGGAAAGGACGCGTTGCCGGCCTCTTCGCACGGCTGAAGGAGGTCGCACCTGCCGATAGGCCGGCCGTAGGGCAACTGTTGAACGCGCTGAAGCTCTCGGCCGAGGCAAAGGCCTCCGAGGCTGAGGCGCGTTTTGCCGAAACCCAAAAACCGTCGCATCCGGCGATCGACCTCTCCCTTCCGGGAAGACGGTCTTTCTGCGGCTCGGAGCACCCGGTGCAGAAGGTGCTGGGTGACATGAAGCGCATCTTTTCGTCGATGGGCTTCACCATTGCCACAGGCCCCGAGCTCGAGCTCGACGAATACAACTTCGACCTGCTGAACTTCCCGCCGAACCATCCGGCAAGGGACATGCAGGACACCTTCTTCGTATCGAGGGGCCAGGAGGGCGGCGACGTGCTGCTCAGGACCCACACCTCCCCGGTGCAGGTCAGGGTCATGCTCGACCAGAAGCCGCCGATCAGGGTCATCTGCCCCGGAAAGGTCTACCGGAACGAGGCGATCAGCGCCCGCAGCTACTGCGTGTTCCATCAGCTTGAAGGGCTCTACATCGACAGGAACGTCTCGTTCGCGGACCTGAAGGCAACCATTTACTCGTTTGCGCGCCAGATGTTCGGCACCGACGTGAAGCTCCGCTTCAGGCCGAGCTTCTTCCCATTCACCGAGCCGTCGGCCGAGGTCGACGTCACGTGCTACCTGTGTGGCGGAAAGGGGTGCAGGGTCTGCAAGAAGTCCGGCTGGCTGGAAATCATGGGATGCGGCATGGTGCACCCGAACGTGATGCGCAACTGCGGCATCGACCCGGAGGAGTGGCGCGGCTACGCCTTCGGCATGGGCGTGGACCGCACGGCGCTCTTGCGTTACAAGATCGACGACATCAGGCTGCTGTTCGAGAACGACCAGAGAATGCTGAGCCAGTTCATGGCATAAGGGCTGACGCACCGCTCTCGGATATCAATAAAAAAGGCTGCCCTCTGGGGACAGCCTTTTTTTATTGAAAGAGAAAACAAACGCCACTGTCACAGATCACCATCAAACGGGCCCCATAAGACCCATACGACCTGTCCCCCAATTCTGGTCCCCCTCCTTTCCGCCACAAAAAAAGCTGCCTCTGACGTGTCGGGCAGCCTTTGACTGCGGTGTGCGCTTCCGCGCTTGCTACTTGTCCTTCAGCGCCAGGGTCCAGGTCTCCATCGCTTCGTTGGCCGCAGGATTGGGGGCCTCAAGGAAGCTGATGACGAAGCTGTTGGCAAGTTCTGCGACACCGATCGACTTCGGCCTGATGGCGAGCACCTTCGGATTCATGATGTCCTTCCCGAAACAGAAGACGATGTTCTTGGCGGCCAGGATGTCGTCGCTGATGCAGCCTTCAGGGATGGAGGAGGTATGGGCGTAGTGGTCGAAGATGCCGATACGGGTCGCCACGGGATGGGCATCTATCTTCTCCGTGTAGTAGGCGATGATGTCGTCCACGCTCCTGAAGCTCGTCTCGCTCTTCCCCAGCTCCAGGATGTAGATGGGGTACTTCTCATGAAGGAGGGTTTGGTTCATGATGCGCTTCCTTTTTGTTTCAGGTTACTGCAAAGGCAGACACGAGGCGGGAAGGCAGTGCTTCCCCCAATATGAATGGTACGCCTGAAGTGCAGATTTTCCAACTTGCGCAATAAAAAAGCCCCGGGGCTCAACGGCCAAGGGGCTTGATCTCGTCGGTCCCGCCGGATAACGACGGGACCGTGCATGAAAGGTTACTCCGCCGCGGAGGCGCCTTCGGCTTCGACCTCGATGCTGAGCTTGGCGGTGACGTCCATGAACAGCTTCGCGTCGGCCTCGAACTTGCCGAGCGTCTTGATCGGAGCCTCGAGGTGGATCTTCCTGCGGTCGATCTCGACACCCTGCTGCTTGAGGGCCTCGGCGATGTCGCCGGCGGTCACGGTACCGAACAGCTTGCCGGATTCGCCAGCCTTGGCGAGCACCTTGATCGGGGTCTGCTCGAGCTTTGCGGCCAGGTCCCTGGCGTTCTTGCGCTGCAGTTCGATCTTGCGGGCCTGCTGCTTCTTCTCGGTCTCGAGGGCCTTGATGGTCCCTTCGGTTGCGCGGATTGCGTAACCCTGCGGGATCAGGAAGTTATTGGCATAACCATTCTTGACGGTGACGACTTCGCCTGCGTCGCCAAGGGTTGCCACATCTTTTCTTAAAATTATTTTCACGGTCTTTTTCCTCGTTCTGAATAATTGAAATTGTGCCCAACCACTTATTTATACTCGTCGGCAACGTAGGGGATGATGGCAAGGAACCTCGCCCACTTGATCGAGTGGGTCAGGAGGCTCTGCTCCTTGGCCGACAGGCCGGTGATGCGGCGGGGGATGATCTTCCCCTGGTCGTTGATGAAGCGCTTCAGCTTGCGCTCGTCCCGGTAGTCGAAGAAGACCACCTGGTTCTTGGACACTTTCTTTTTCGATGCAAGGGCATTGCCTAACGACTTGTTGCCCTGTGCGCTGGATGGTTTCTGTCTCATGAGTCTTTTCAAGATAATTGTAGCTTGAGTTCTTTTCAGTCAGAAGAGAGGTACTTGTACTCGTACATGTGGCTGTCGTCGTCGACGGAACCATGATGCAGATCATGCGTATCGTCCTCGATGAAGCCCTCTTCGTCCTCCTCTCCGTTTTTCTTCCTCTTGTTGAGGAACTGGATCCTCCGGGCCTTGATTTCGACCACGGTCCTCGAAGTGCCGTCCTGGGCCTTCCAGGTGCGGCTCTGCAACTCACCGTCCACAAGCACGGCCGAGCTCTTCTTCAGGTTGTCCCTGCAGCTCTCGGCAAGCTTGTTCCAGGCCACGACGCCGACATAGCAGACATCCTCCTGCCACTGGTGGTTGCTGTCCCTGAAGCGGCGGTTGCATGCAATCGAGAAATTGACGACTGGCGTTCCGCCTGAATTCGTCTGTCTGAAAACCGGATCCTTCGTCAGGTTCCCGGCAATAATGACACTGTTGATCTCAGGCATCTTCAGTTCCGCCATGACATCGTCTCCTTTTTGTTCACAATTGGGATCATTTCATCGTCCATACACAACCGGGCATCTTCACGCATCAGCTCTTGGCGGCTTCGCCTTCCGGCTGGTCTTCGGGGCTGCCGAGCACGACGCTGTACTTCTCGACGCGCTTGCGCATCTCGAGGAGCGGGGAGCTCAGCTGGATGATCAGGAACCGCAGGATGTTGTCCTCGTAACGGAACACGCGCTCGATCTCGGCGATGGCCGACGGGGTGGCATCGAACTCGACGTGTGCGTAGTAGCCGATGGATGACTTGCGGATGAGGTAGGCCATCTTCCTTCTTCCGACTTCCAGGACATTGTTGATCACGCCGCCCTTTCCGGCAATCGTGGTTTTCACAAGCTCCATCGCGGAGGCGATGGCATCATCCTGAAGGCCGCCGTCGATAATGACGGTGCATTCGTACTGTTTCAGTTTGTTCATAGCGCAATGGTTCTGATATGACGGGAAACTGGCAGATGGCGGGGTACAGGTATTGCGCGGTCCCTGGCCCACGGCTTCACGGTCGCCCGCGAACACCACCTGCTTTTTTGGACCTCAAATGTACCACAATAAATTATTATTTCCAACGAGGGAAGGGGGGAGGAATAGGGCCTATGGGACGCAGAGGACATGCAGGGCCTATGGAGGATGCAAGACGATTCTCCGTGGACT
>OMIK01000055.1 GCA_900299075.1 Chlorobi bacterium Chlorobi_1 | reverse complement strand
GGCCGGGTGCGCCCCTACGGCGCCTCGCTGGTGCCCGGCGGAGTCAATTTCTCGCTCTTTTCCAGCACAGCTACCTCATGTTCGCTGGTGCTCTACGACAAGCGGAACCGCCAGCCGATGAGCGAACTGCCCTTGCCCGACGCCTTCAGGATCGGCGATGTCTGGAGCATCACGATCTTCGACCTCGATCCTGAAAGCTTCGAATACGGCATCAGGATGGAGGGGCCCTGGGATCCGGCGACGGGCCACCGCTTCGACCCGTCGAAGGTGCTGCTCGACCCCTATGTCCGATCCATCTCGGGACGCGACGTCTGGGGAGTGCAGCCCGACTGGGAGGATGCGTTCCCCTATCGCGGCTTCGTTATCCCCGAGGATTTCGACTGGCGGGGCGACACGCCCCTCGAGATTCCTGCCGAGCAGCTGGTCATCTACGAAATGCATGTCCGGGGCTTCACCCGCCACCCCAGCTCCGGCGTCCCCCATCCGGGCACCTATGCCGGGGTGGTCGAAAAGATCCCCTACCTGCAGAGTCTCGGCGTCAACTGCGTCGAGCTGCTGCCGGTGTTCGAGTTCGACGAGTTCGAGATGTCGGAACCCAACCCGGTCACCGGCGACAGCAAGATGAACTACTGGGGCTACAGCACGGTCGGCTTTTTCGCTCCCAAAGGCGGGTATGCGGCGACTGGCTCCATGGGGATGCAGGTCGACGAGTTCAAAAGCATGGTCAGGGCCCTGCATGCCGCCGGTATCGAGGTACTCCTCGACGTCGTCTTCAACCATACCTGCGAAGGGGACCATCGAGGGCCGACCATCTCCTTCAGGGGGCTCGACAACCAGGTCTACTACATGCTCACCCCGGAGGGGTACTACCACAACTTCAGCGGCTGCGGGAACTCGCTCAACTGCAACAACCCTGTCGTCCGTGACATGGTGCTCGAATGCCTGCGCTTCTGGGTCTCGGAGTACCATATCGACGGTTTCAGGTTCGACGCCGCGGCGATCCTCGGACGCGACTTTTCGGGTGCCGTGCTGAACAACCCGCCGCTGCTGGAGTCGGTGGCGCTCGACCCGATCCTGAAGAAGTGCAAGCTGATCGCCGAAGCGTGGGATGCGGGCGGCCTCTACCTGCTCGGCAAATTCCCCAACTACGGACGCTTCTCCGAGTGGAACGGCAAGTTCCGGGACGACCTCCGGGATTTCCTCCGCGGCGAACCCGGCAGGGCAGGGCTGGTCGCCACGCGCCTCTCCGGCTCTCCCGACCTGTACGAGCCAGGGAGCAGGGGGCCCCTGGCTTCGATCAACTTCATCACCTGCCACGACGGCTTCACGCTCCGCGACCTCGTCAGCTACAACTGCAAGCATAACGATGCCAACGCCGAGGAGAACCGGGACGGCTGCGACGACAACCGCAGCTGGAACTGCGGCGTGGAGGGCGAAACCGACGATCCCTTGATCGTCGGGCTCCGGCGGCGACAGGTCAAGAACGCGCTGCTGGCGCTCCTGGTCGCCAGGGGGACCCCCATGCTGCTCATGGGCGACGAGATGGGCCGCACCCAGCACGGGAACAACAACGCCTACTGCCACGACAGCGAATTCAACTGGCTGGACTGGGGCCTGCTCGAACGCGAGCAGGAGCTCTTCCGCTTTACCCGCAGGGCCATCGCCCTCCGCAAGGCCCATCCGGCCCTGCGCCTGGCGCGCCATCCGAGGGGCGACGTGCCCGGCGCCCTCGGATTCCCGGAGGTATCGTGGCACGGCTTTCGCCCGTGGCAGCCCGACTGGTCGGATGGCTCACGGCTCGTCGCCGCTGTTTTCGCAACAACGGACGACTCCGGATGCGACGTCGTCTACTACGGTTGGAACAGCGGGCACCTTCCGGCCATGGTTACCCTGCCGGGCCTTCCCGACGGCTTCGCCTGGAGGGTTTCGGCCAACACCGGCTGCCCCGCTCCCGAGGATGCCTACGAGCCGGGCCGGGGGCCGGCGATCCATCCTGGCAGCCGTTTCCTCCTGGGACCCCGATCGAGCGTGCTGCTTGAGGCGCTGCCCGCTTGACGGGAAAAGGGGCCGGCAGACCGGCCCTTTTTCGTCGACGAGCTTGCAGGAAACCTCCACGGTATCGATCTTACCTCAGGAGCAGTCCCATAACCCTCAACGCATTCGACCCTTATGACCCTTACGGTTCCCGGCATGGAAAGCCTCTCCTGGCCCAATTCCTCGCTTCTTGCCGACCTCGCGAGCCTTCGCAGCCGGTCGCCGCTCGTGCACTGCATCACCAACGCCGTCGTCACCAACTTCACGGCCAACGTCCTGCTTGCCGTGGGCGCTGCGCCGGCGATGGTGGTGAGCGTCGAGGAGGCCGCGGAGTTCGTCCGCATCGCCGACGCGCTGCTGGTCAACGTCGGGACGATCACCGCGCCGGATGCCGATGCGATGCTGGCGGCGGCGGCAGAGGCTGGCCGTACGGGCACCCCCTGGGTGCTCGACTCCGTGGCTGCAGGCGTGATCGCCTACCGCACCTCAGTCGTGCAAAAGCTGGTCGGGCTCAGGCCGACCGTCATCCGAGGCAACGCCTCCGAGATCCTCGCCCTGAACGGCCTGAGCGGCGGCGGGCGCGGGGTCGATTCGACCGTGGCCTCCTCCGACGCGCTGCCTGCGGCCGTCGGTCTGGCCAGGAGCACAGGGGCGGTCGTCGCCCTGAGCGGCCAGGTCGATTACGTCACCGACGGAGAGCGCACGGTTGCCGTTGAAGGAGGGCATGAGCTCATGAGCCGCGTCACGGGGATGGGGTGCACCCTCGGCGCGCTGATCGCGGCTTTCCTGCCGGTTTCAGCCGGCCCCTTCGAGGCGGCGGTTGCGGCCTCGGCACTCTTCGGGGCCGCCGGGGTTGACGCGGCTGGCGAAGCCGGCGGGCCGGGAAGCTTCGCCGTAGGGTTCCTTGACCGCCTCTCGACCATCGGGAGGTAATAACATCTTGACCGGAAACCATCCATGACGCAGTTCGCGAACCCCCCCGGAAGCACGGCCATCCTCCTGCTCTCCTGCCCCGACCGGGTAGGCCTCGTCGCCCGCATCGCCCACTTCATCTACGAGCGGGGGGGGAACATCCTCGACCTCGACGAGCATGTGGACGTGGAGGAGAAGCACTTCTTCCTGCGGGTCTCCTGGAGCCTCGACCGTTTCACCATCCCGGCTTCCGACCTCGAGGCCGCGTTCAGCCCGCTTGCCCGCGAGTTCGGGGCGTCGTGGAAGATCAGGCTCTCGGGACGGCGGGACAGGACCGCCCTCTTCGTCTCGAAGTACGACCACTGCCTCCGGGAGATCCTCTGGCGCCACAGCATGGGTGAGTTCGCCATCGACATCCCGCTGATCGTCTCGAACCATCCGGACCTTGCGCCGCTTGCAGAGCAGCACGGCATCCCCTACCAGGTCGTCCCGGTCACGGCCGAAACCAAGCAGGATGCTGAGCGCCGGCAGATCGAGCTCTGCGAGGAGGCCGGCGTCGACACCATCGTGCTCGCCCGCTACATGCAGGTGCTCTCGCCGCACTTCACCGAGCGATATGCGGGCCGGATCATCAACATCCACCACTCCTTCCTGCCTGCCTTCATCGGCGGCAATCCCTATCGCCAGGCTTACCAGCGCGGGGTGAAGCTGATCGGGGCCACCAGCCATTACGTGACCGACGAGCTCGACGAGGGGCCGATCATCGAGCAGGACATCATCCGCATCTCCCACCGCGACACCCTTGACGACCTGGTTCGCAAGGGGCGCGACCTCGAGCGTCTGGTGCTGGCCAGGGCGCTTCGCCTGCACAGCGAGCACCGCATCCTGGTCAACGGCCGGAAGACCGTCATTTTCGATTGACGGGGGCGGCATGTCCAGGGCCGCCCGAAGCAAGCTCTCCCCCGACTCCGTCCGCGAGGCGGCAGCCCGCCCTCGTTCCCGTTCCGAAGACGAACAGCTCCTCCTGAAGCTCTGCGCTGTTCCCTCCGACGAGGCGCTGCGGCTCCTTGGGAGCGGAGCGGAGGGGCTCGGGCCGGCCGAGGCGTCGAAGCGTTCGGCGAAGTACGGCCGGAACGAGATCTCCCGGACAAGGCGCCCCTCCTTCATCCAGGATATCCTTCGCCGCCTCTCAAGCCCCCTTGTCATCCAGCTGCTGCTGATCGCCGCCGTTTCCGCGGCCGTCGGGGAGATCACCTCCACGGCGATCGTCGGCACCATGGTCCTCTTCAGTGTCGGCATCTCCTACGTACTCGACCGGCGCTCCGGCGATGCGGTCGATGCACTCGGCAAACGGGTGCAGTCGAGGGCGAGCGTCGTCCGCAGCGGCGTCGAGGCAGACCTTCCGATCGCGGAGCTGGTGCCCGGCGACATCGTCCGGCTCCAGGCGGGCTCGGTCATCCCGGCCGACCTCAGGCTCATCTCCGCAAAGGACTTCTTCGTCAGCCAGGCCTCCCTGACCGGCGAGAACATGCCGGTCGAGAAGCACGCCGACCCGTCAGGCCGCGAAGGGGTTCCGATCCTCGACCTGCCCAACGCCTGTTTCCAGGGGAGCAGCGTCAGCAGCGGCTCCGCCAGGGCGGTCGTAGTCAATACCGGCGCCAGGAGCTTGTTCGGCGCCATCGCCGAGCGGCTCGACGAGGAGCGGGAGGAGACCAGCTTCGACCAGGGCATCCGCTCCTTCACCTGGCTGATGATCCGCATCATGGTGGTGATGGTCGCCTCGGTCTTCCTGATCGTCGGCCTCAGCAGGGGCAACTGGATCGAGTCGCTCCTCTTCAGCCTTTCGGTGGCGGTGGGGCTCACGCCCGAGATGCTGCCGATGATCGTGACGGTCAACCTCGCCAAAGGGGCCCTGGCGATGTCCGGGAAGAAGGTGATCGTCAAGCACCTCTCGTCGATCCAGAACTTCGGGGCGGTCGACCTCCTCTGCACCGACAAGACCGGCACCCTCACCCAGGACCGGGTGCTGCTGGAGCTGGCGGTCGACGTGATGGGGCGGGAGAGCGGCAACGTGCTCAGGTACGCCTACCTGAACAGCTACTTCCAGACCGGCTTGCCGAACCTCTTGGACCGCGCGGTGCTCGACCACGAGGAGTTCGCTGTCCATCGGAGCTGCACGCTCGTTGACGAGCTGCCATTCGACTTCCAGCGGCGCCGCATGTCGGTCGTGGTGGCGTACGAGGGCGACCACGTGCTGATCTGCAAGGGAGCGGTCGAGGAGATCTACGCCTGCTGCGACCGCTACCAGATCGAAGAGGAGATCTACCCGCTTATCGGCATGATCAGGGATGACCTGTTCGAGGAGGTGGCCAGCCTCAACAGCAACGGCTACCGCGTGCTGGCGATTGCCTACAACGAGTATCCGTCCGACCGGAAGCGGTTCGCCCATGAAGACGAGAGGAACCTTGTCCTGCTCGGCTATATCGCCTTCCTGGACCCGCCGAAGGAGTCGACCGCACAGGCGCTGGTCAGCCTCAGGGAGGCCGGTGTGAAGATCAAGATCCTGACCGGCGACAACGCCCTGGTTACCCGGAAGATCTGCAGGGATGTAGGCATGGCCGTGAACGGGGTCGCGACCGGCGACCAACTGGCCCGGATGAAGCCTGACGAGTTCGACCGGACGGTCGAGTCGGCAGACGTGCTCGCCAAGCTCTCGCCCCTGCAGAAGGAGCAGGTGGTGCAGTCGCTGCGGAGGAGCGGCCACGTTGTCGGGTACATGGGCGACGGCATCAACGATGCCCCCGCCCTTCGCGCCGCCGACGTCGGCATCTCGGTCGACGCCGCCGTGGACGTTGCCAAGGAGTCTGCCGACATCGTGCTGCTCGAGAAGAGCCTCATGGTGCTCACCGAGGGGATCATGGAGGGGCGCAGGGTCTTCGCCAACATCATCAAGTACATCCGGATGGGGGCGAGCTCGAACTTCGGCAACATGTTCAGCGTCGTGGGGGCGAGCTATCTGCTGCCGTTCCTGCCGATGCAGCCGATCCAGATCCTGCTGAACAACCTGCTCTACGACTTCTCCCAGACCGGCATCCCGACCGACCAGGTCGACGACGAGCAGGTCGCCCTGCCGAGGAGGTGGGATATCGGCAACATCAGGTGGTTCATGCTGGTGGTGGGGCCGATCAGCTCGATCTTCGACTATGCCACCTTTGCCCTCATGTGGTTCGTTTTCAATGCCCGCCTGTTCGCCGACCCGGCCTCGGGCGCCGCTGCACGCGAGCATGCCGTCGGGATGTTCCAGACGGGGTGGTTCGTGGAGTCTCTCCTGACCCAGGCTCTCATCGTCCACATCATCCGGACCGGCAGGATTCCCTTCCTGCAAAGCCGAGCTTCACGCCCCATGCTGCTGACCACGTTCACGGCGATGGCTCTGGCGGCCTGGCTGCCCTATTCGCCGTTCGCCCCGCTCTTCGGCCTGGTGGCGCTCCCGGCCGCCTACTTCCTGTGGATCCTGGGGTTCCTGCTGGCCTACGCCGCCATGGCCCACGCCGTCAAAACCTGGTTCTTCAAGCGCTTCGGAGGAAACTGACATGCTGAAAACAATACTCGACGCCCTCCAGCGGGGGCGGCTCGTCGAACTGCCGCGCAACGACAAGGCGGATTCGCTGCAGTTCCTGGGGACCATGCTCGAGGCGGTGCCGTCGATCCCTCCCGGCACGGATGTCGTGGAGGCGGTGCTCGAGCACGAGACGCGCTCGAACACCTCGCTCGGCGTGGGATGGGCCTGCCCCCATGCACGGGCGGAGTTCGACGGGGAGCTCTGCTGCGCCATCGGCTGGAGCCCCGGGGGGATCGACTACGGCATCGCCGGGGAGCCGCCGGTGCACCTGGTGGTGATGTTCCTCGTGCCACGCAACCAGCGGAACACCTACCTGAAGGAGGTCTCCTCCCTGGCGAGGCTCCTCCGGGACAATCCCCGCTACACGTCCCCTGAGGCCTTTCCGAACCTCGAAGCCGCACGGCACAACCTGCTGGACCTGGCCCACCTCTCCATGGAGGGTGGCGCACCGAACGAGCGTGCGCGCATGATCCGGCTCGACGCGCTCTCCAAGGGTGCGGCCGCCGGGCACGATGGCCTCGAGGGGATAGAGGTCGAAGCCCTGATGATCGTGGCCGGCGCAGGGATCGACCCGGTCGTGCTCACCCAGAACCAGGAGCTCTCGACGCTCGCGGGGCGGGAGCCCGGGCTTGCGGCGGCGATCGCCGCCGGCAGCAGCTATCGGCTGCAGGAGTGGCAGGTGGTCAGGAAAGGGTCGACCGCCTATGTCGGGGAGCGGGTGCTCTACGACTGCATCGCCATCAGGGCGCGGCCGCAGCAGCGCTGAGCGGCCTTCAGGTGATGAACATCATCAGCGACGCCGAGAACATGACCAGCGTGGCGATCCAGCCAAGGGCGAGGAGCGGGCGGCTCGCGGTGAACCCGCCCATCACGGAACGCTTCGTCGCGAGCACCAGGATCACCGCCATGAGCGGCACGGCGATCATGCCGTTGATGACCGCGCTCCAGAAGAGCGCCTTCATGGGGCTGACCGGCGAGTACTGGATGACGAGCCCTGCCAGCACGCTCAGGGCGATGATGCCGTAGAAGCCCTTCGCATCCGTGGCCTTCCGTTCGAGCCCGGCGCTCCACCCCAGGGCCTCCGAGAGGGCGTAGGCCCCCGATCCCGCCAGCACCGGCACCCCGATGAAGCCGACCCCGAGGATCCCCATGGCAAAGAGCATGAAGGCGAACTCTCCCGCCACAGGCCGGAGTGCGCTCGCCGCCTGTGCGGCGGTCTCGATCTCCCGCACCCCGGAAGCGTGCAGCGTCAGCGCGGTCGCCAGCATGATGCACCAGGCGGTACTGTTCGAGTAGAGCATCCCGCCCCAGGTGTCCCAGCGGATGCGCCTGAGCTCCTGGTCGGCCTTTCCTGGATCGGCCGTGAGCGGCGCTTCGGCGGGCTCCTTCTGCATCTCCTCCACCTCCTCGGAGGCCTGCCAGAAGAAGAGGTAGGGGCTGAGCGTGGTCCCGAACACGCCGATCACCACCGCGGCTGCGCCGCGATCGATAGCGATGTGCGGCAGGAGGGTGTGGCGGGCAACCAGCCCCCAGGGCACATGGACGGTGAAGAGCACCGCGGCGTAGGCCAGCAGGGAGAGGGTCAGCCACTTCAGGAAGACGACGTAGCGGTGGTACGGGACGAACACCTGCAGCAGCAGCATGGCCGAGACGAACAGGGCGGTCATCAGGTGGCGGTCCAGGCCGGTCACCAGCTCCGCCACCTCTCCCATGGCGGCCACGTCGGCAGCGATGTTGAGGGTGTTGGCGACGAGCAGCAGCAGGACGACGGTCTTGAGCACGACGGGATGGAAGGCCTCCTTGATGTTCGCCGCCAGCCCCTTGCCGGTGACCCTGCCGATGCGGGCGCAGAGCGACTGGATGGCCGACACGAGCGGCCAGGCGAGCGGCATCGTCCAGAGCATGTCGAGGCCGAAGCGGGCCCCTGCCTGGGAGTAGGTGGCGATCCCACCCGGGTCGTCGTCCGCGGCGCCGGTGATCATGCCCGGCCCTATCCTGACGAGAGGATGCTCCCTGAGCCTCGAACCGATAGATCGGATGAACCGCATGGATGACCCTTTTCCGTTGCCGGCCGGTGGGGGATGACCTTCCGGATGCATTCCGTAATGTTCCTTATACAAAAATAAGCCCCCCGTGACGATATCCCTTCATGCGCAGCGATCCCGGAGTTATTTTCCTGCATGAAAAAACCTCTACCGCAGCACCTTCAGAGATGAGCGCAGGCCACCACCACGATCACGACCACCTGCACGACCACGATCACGGGCACGGGCACTCCCATGGTCACGGGCATCACCACCACCATGCGGCGGGAAACATACGGGCCGCCTTTTTCCTGAACCTCGGTTTCACCGTCGTGGAGATCGTCGGCGGCATCATGACCAACAGCACGGCCATCCTCGCCAACGCCGCGCACGACCTCGGCGACTGCTTCGCTCTCGGCCAGGCCTGGTACTTCGAGCGGCTGGCCGGTGAGAAGGGCAACGCCCGCTACACTTACGGTTACAAGCGGTTTTCCGTTTTCGGGGCGCTCCTCAGCACGATGCTGCTGCTCACCAGCTCGCTCTTCATCCTCTCGGAGGCGGTGCCGAGGATCCTCCATCCCGAAAAGTCCCACGCCGGGGGGATGGTCGCGCTTGCCTTCGTCGGGGTGGCGGTCAACGGCCTGGCCATGCTGCGACTATCCAGGGAGAAGGGGATGAACACCCGGGTCGTGGCGCTGCACCTGCTGGAGGATGTGCTCGGCTGGGTCGCCGTGCTGGTGGTCTCCTTTTCGATGCTCTTCATCGACTTCCCGGCGCTCGACCCGATCCTGGCGGTGATGATCACCCTCTACATCCTGTCGAACGTGGTCAGGAACCTCAAGTCGATGCTGCCGATCTTCCTGCAGGCGGTGCCCGACGACGTGAGCCTCGACACGATCGTCCACGAGATCGAGGTGATGGAGCGGGTCGGGGCCGTGCACCACGCCCACATCTGGTCCCTCGACGGCGAGCACAATGTCTTCACCGCCCACCTCGAACTGGATTGCCAGCCGCTGCCGGACGAGTACGCCGCCCTCAAGGATGCGATCCGCGCCATCGTGCAGCGCCACGGCCTGTACCACTCCACCGTCGAGATCGAGTTTCCCGGTGAAGTGTGCCGGAACCACCTGCCGCCGAGGTGAGCGCGGAGTGGGCAACGAGTTAAGATCCTGGAATTCATTTTTTTCTTTCTCCACCAGGTCCATGAAGTCCATTTCGTCCACTCTGTCCGAAAAGTACTTCATATTTGCGCCAAGTGCTCCTCTATTTTTCATACCTCCGTTAATCCGTATCTTTCAGGAAAAGGGAGGCTGACGATGAAAAACGTGTTGCTGCCGTTGGTGTTGTGGGCATTTGCCCTATCCGGGTGCGTCAGTGCGCCGGAGGGGATCGTGGCAGTCGACCGGTTCGACCTGAACCGGTACCTCGGCAAGTGGTACGAGATCGCCAGGATCGAGAACCGTTTCGAGCGCGGTACCGAACAGGTGAGTGCCGTGTACAGCCTGCGGGAGGACGGGAAGGTGAAGGTGTTCAACCGCGGGTACGACCCGGTGAAGAAAGCGTGGAAAACGGCGGAAGGCAAGGCGAAATTCGCCGGAGACCCGAACGTCGGGGTGCTCGCCGTCTCCTTCTTCGGGCCCTTCTACGGAGGGTATACCGTGTTCGACCTCGACCGGGAGGGCTACTCCTGGGCGATGGTGGCCGGCAACAGCCGCGACTACCTCTGGGTGCTTGCCAGAAAGCCCCAGATGGACAGCACGCTTTTCGACCGGCTGATGGCTGAAGCCCACGCCAAGGGCTTCGACACCACGAAGGTTATGAGGACCAGACAAGGAGCTTCACGATAGCCGACGTACCGTCAGCGGATCCCCTGTTGAGCTAGGGGCTCGCTCCCTATGCCGAAGAGGGTTGAATCAGTAAACTTCAGGAGCATGGAAATCGCGGGACTGACCTACCCAAGGTTCGCTTCGCTGCTGTTCACTACCTTGATACTCGTAGCCCACCTGTTCGCCCAGGAGGGCTACCGTACGCTGTTCCATACCATCAGTGATCTTGGGTCGCAGGGGTACAGGTGGGGGATGGTCATGCGTTTCGGGTTCCTCGCCTTCGGGCTCAGCGTGGTTGCCGGCGTCTTTGCTGATGGCTTCGAGTGGCGGACCTTTCCGCTGGGGCTTTATGGAGCCAGCGTGGCCATGACCGGCATCTTCTGTGCGAAACCGTTCCTCGATAGGGGGCAATCCTTCTCGGCGGTCGAGGACCGGCTCCATAGCTTCTTTGCAACCCTTGCCGGGATCGCTTTCTGCATCGGTATGGCTATGCAAGTGCTCTATTCCGGGAGTATTGGGGAGGGTGCCTTGCATCTTCTTTTTCTCGCGGCGGTAACCGCGATTTCTATCGCTTTCGGCTTGAACAGGAACTTCAGGGGATTGATACAGCGGGGGCTCTATCTGGTGAGCCTGCTCTGGTTCGGCTGGTTTTTCAGCCCGTAACGGCATCTACCACTCACATTTCCGCCCGGTGTTGCAGGTGCCACATGCCGGCGTAGAAGCCGTCGAGGGCGAGGAGCTCCCCGTGGGCGCCCTGCTCCACGATTTTCCCTTCATGCAGCACGAGGATCGTGTCGAAGCGCTCCATGCGGTGCAGGCGGTGGGTGATGGCGAGCACGCTCTTGCCCTGGCAGCTCCGGTCGATGGTCTCGAGCACGGCCTGTTCGGTGACGGCGTCGAGGTTTGCCGTGGCCTCGTCGAGCACGACGATCGGGGCATCCTGGAGGATCATGCGGGCGATGGCGATCCGCTGGCGCTCGCCGCCGCTGAGGTTCATGCCCGACTGTCCCGCCCACTCGTCGAGGCGGGGGAGCAGGCTGTCGAGCCCGGCGGCCGAGAGCGCCCTCCCGAGATCGGCATCGCTTGCCCCGGGATTGGCGAGCAGCAGGTTCTCCCGGATGCTCTGGCCGAAGAGGTAGGTCCTCTGGGAGACCACCGCGATGTGGCGGCGGAGGGTTTCCGGATCGAAGGAGGAGAGCGCACTGCCGCCGATCGTGAGGCTTCCGCCGGAGGGGTTCCAGAAGCGGACGAGCAGCGAGGCGATGGTCGATTTGCCGGCACCGCTCGGGCCGACGATGGCCACGCGTCCTCCTTCGGGAATGGTGAACGAGACGCCGTCGAGCGCCGGCCTGAGGCTTCCTGGGTAGGTGAAGCGCAGCTCCCTTGCCTCGATGCCGCCCTTCGCCGGGAACGGCAGTGGAGCGGGCGGGGCCACTACCTCGGGTTCGGTGTCGATGATCTCGAAGAGCCGTTCGCCGGCACGGATGTCCGCCTCGATGTGCTGGACGGCTCCGGTGAGCGGCAGGAAGGCCTCGAATGATGCGGTGACGCCGAAGACGAGCGCCGTGAGGGCGACCGTGCCGACGCTGCCGCTCCTCGCCATCGGGAGCATCTGCCAGAGGAGCCAGACCACGGCGGCGTTCATGAAGAGCCCGCTCAGCGTATCCTGCACCCCCTCGACCAGCGCCGCCCTCTTTTCGAGCGTGAGCTTCCGCTCCTCGGCCGATCGCATCCGCCTGAGGTGCTCGTCGAGCATCCCGAACGCCTTGAGCTCCCCGAGCCCCTGTACCATGTCCACCGCGAGCAGCTGCTGTTCGGCCTGGAGGCCGGCGATCCGGCGTGCGGTGCCCCGGGAGAGGAGCGCGGCGGCGACCGGCAGCGCGGCGCCTGCCGTGAGCTGGCAGGCGAGCACGCCGAGGGCGGCCTCGACGGACCATCTCGAGACCAGCGCCCAGACGAGCGCGGTCACCATCAGCGCGGTGACGGGCGGCGCGACCACCCGGGAGTAGATGTTCTCGAGGCTCTGGATGTCGTCGACGATGCGTTTGAGGAGGTCGGCGCTCCGGTAGGCGGCGAGCCTTGCCGGGGCGAGCGGTTCGACCGACTCGTAGAACCAGAGGCGGAGGCGGGTGAGTATCCTGAAGGTGGTGTTGTGCGAAACGAGGCGCTCGGCGTAGCGCAGGACTCCCCTCGCTGCGCCGAAGAGCCTGACGCCGGAGATGCCGGACTGCAGTGCAGAGGCGGGGAGCAGCATGGCGCCCCTCGAGACCAGCCATGCCGAGGCCATGAGGAGGCCGATGCCGCTGCCGACCGTGGCGAAGCCGATGACGGCGGCCAGCAGCATCCACCAGGCGAAGGGTCGGGTGAGGCCGAGGAGCCTGAAGAGGGTCTTCATGCCGCCACCTCCGTCGAAGAGGCGAGTGCTCGGCGGTAGAATCCCTCCGTCGCGGCGAGCTCGGCGTGCGTGCCCGACTGGGTGATCCTGCCCCCTTCGAGCACGACGATCGTGTCGGCCTCCCTGATGCTCTCGAGTCGGTGGGCGATCATCACCACGGTCCGCCCCTTCATGAGCTTTTCCATGGCGGCGCGGAGCTGCGCCTCGAGGATCGGGTCGGTGTTCGAGGTCGGTTCGTCGAGCAGCAGGATGGGGGCGTCCTTCAGGAAGGCCCGTGCCAGCGAGAGGCGCTGCGCCTCGCCGCCGCTCAGGCGCGCCCCCTGTTCGCCGATCGCCGTGTCGAGGCCGTCGGGGAGGGAGCGGACGAAGTCGAGCAGGCCCGCCTGGCGGAGCACGTCGTCGATGTCGGTTCCCGATGCGTTCGGCCGGGCAATCAGCAGGTTCTCCCTGATGGTGGCGTTGAAGAGGAAGGGGTGCTGCGGCACCCAGGCGACCTGCCGGTACCAGGCTTCGGGAGCGTACCGCGATAACTGCGTTTCACCGAGCGAGATCGTGCCCTCCTGGGGCTCGACGAAGCGGAGCAGGAGGTTGATGAGGGTGCTCTTGCCGGCGCCGCTGGGTCCGGTCAGCGCCGTGACGCTCCCGGGCCGGAGGGTGCAGGAGATGCCGTCGAGCGCGGGGTGCGCGCCGCCGGGGAAGGTGTAGCGCAGGCTCTCGACGACGATCGGCCGGGAGGCGGCTTCGCCCGGGGCTGGTTCCATCCCCCCGGCGAGCGGGGAGGCCTCGCCGGAGCGGTCGAGGATCGCGTGCATCTCCTTCGATGCGGTGACCCCCTCCATGCCGGCGTGGAACCTGATGCCGAGCTGGCGGAGCGTCAGGTAGAAGTCGGGGATGAGCAGGAGGATGAAGAGCGCGGGCCTGAAGGGCATGGCTCCCGACGAGAGGCGCAGGCCGATGCTCACCGCGGCGAGCGCCGTGCCGGCGGTTCCGACCAGTTCGAGCGCCAGGGAGGAGAGGAAGGCGATCTTCAGCACCTGCATGGTCGATCGGCGGAAGTTCTCACTCGCCTCGGCGATGCCGTCGCGGCGGGCCCGCTCCTGCGCGAAGAGCTTCAGGGTGGTGAGCCCCTGCAGCATGTCGAGGAAGTTGCCGCTCATCCGGCTCATGGTGCCCCACTGCTGCTCGGTGGCGGTTTTCGCCCGCTTGCCGATCACGATCATGAATGCCGGGATGAGGGGGGCGGAGAGGAGCAGGATCGTGCCGGCGATCCAGTCGGAAGGGAAGACGGCCGCGAGGATAACCACCGGGACGACCAGGGCCATGAGGAGCTGCGGAATGTACTGGCTGAAGTAGGGGTCGACCGATTCGACCCCCTTGAGCATCGTGGTGACGAGCCGGCCGCTCTGTTCGGTGCGGGTGAAGGCCGGGCCGAGGCCGGCGACCGTGCCGGCGAGCCTCTCCGAGAGGCGGCCGCGGATGCCGAGCGTGCCGCATTTCGCCATCTGGTTGCCTGCCTGGCCGGCGATGAGGCGGAGCAGGCTGGCGAGGGCGAAGAGGGAGAGGTCGGGAAGGATCGCATTCCAGCCCCCTCCGGACCTGAAGAGCCGCTCGAAGAGAGCGCTGAGGCTCCATGACTGCGCCACGAGCAGCAGCGCGGAGAGCGACCCGGCGATGCCGGAGAGCACGAATGACCGCCTCTCCTCGTTGAGGAGCCTGATGAGGTTCCTGTCGATGTTCATGTCACGGGATTCTCCAACGCCGGCGGCGGGATAGATGCTGATGCGGTTGCCTGTACCGCTATTCTACCGAATTCCAAGCTGTTATGCAACCTTGCCCCCCGGGTTACATCCTGAAGGCGCCGTAGATGAACCATGCACCGGTGGCGACCATGACGATGCTTGCGATGCGGTAGAATCGCCGGCGCGCGGTTTCGCCCAGAAGGGCTGCTGCCTTGCCGACCATGAGGAGGGGCGGGATCGTGCCGATGCCGAAGAGCAGCATCAGGAGGCCGCCCGTCGCCAGGCCCGAAAAGTGGTCGGGTGCCTCCATGGCGGCGCGGGCCGCCGTCAGCATCGCGGTGTAGACCAGGCCGCAGGGGAGGAAGCCGAGCGCCACCCCCATCGGGAACCAGGCTCCGGTCGAACGGGGGCCCCTGAAGAGCTCCATGGCCTTGCGGATGAGGGGCATGGCCGGCGCGCAGCTGAGCAGCGCCTTGCCGAAGGGGAGCCAGCCTGCCGAGGCGAGCCCCATCACCACGATGAAGAGCCCCGAGAGGGCCATGACCGCGGTCTGGAGGGTGGCGATGGAGGAGGTCAGCCCGACGAACGATCCGGTGAACCCGAGCAGCGCCCCGAGCAGCGCATAGGTCGTGACCCGGCCGAGGTTGTAGAGCAGCAGGTGCAGCACGCCCTTGCGCGCCTCCCCGAGGGAGAGCGCCGCCACGACCGGCCCGCACATGCCGATGCAGTGGCCGAATCCGCCGAAGAGGCCGGCGGCGAGCATGGCGATGGCTTCAGCGCCCATCGCTCTTTTTCTTCGTTGCCGGATTGTGTTGGTCGTCGTCGTCGTCGTCGAGCATCCGGTACTTGGCCGCTTCGACATCGTCGAACTGGCCGCTCCGCACCGCCCACAGGAAGAGGGCCCAGCCGGCGAGGCCGATGACGAAGCCGAGGGCGATCAGGAAGAAGGTGCTTTCCATGGCGGGTGTTCAGATGTTTTTCAGCCTCAGGGAGTTCCCCACGACCACAAGCGAGCTCATGGCCAGCAGGAGGGCGGAGACGATCGGGTGGAGCATCCCCGAGACCGCGAGCGGCACGGCGACCAGGTTGTAGCCGAAGGCCCAGGCGAGGTTCTGCCGGATCACCCTGAAGGTGCTCCTGGAGCCGGAGAAGAGCTCGGCGAGCATACCCAGGTCGTCGTTGAGGATCGTGACCCCGGCGCTCTCGATGGCGATGCCGGTTGCCGTGCCGAAGGTGACGCCGGTGTCGGCCTCCGTGAGCGCCGGGGCGTCGTTGATGCCGTCGCCGGCCATCAGCACGCGTTCGCCCCGCGTCCTGAGCTCCCTGACCGCATCGGCCTTGCCGATGGGGCTCAGGCCGGCCCGCAGCTCCCGGATGCCGCACTTTTCGGCGACATGCCTTGCGACCCCCTCGTTGTCGCCGGTGAGGATCATCGGGCGCAATCCCATCCTCCTCATCGAGGCCACCATCTCCGGAGCATCCTCCCGAAGGTCGTCGATCAGGCCGAAGAGCCCGGCGACCCTGCCGTCGCAGGCGACGAAGACGGTCGTCCTGCCCCGCTGTTCAAGGCTGTCGGCCTGCGAGCGGAAGGCTCCGTCGACGGCGACCCCCTCCCCTTCGAGGAGCGCCGGCGTGCCGGCGAGCCATGGACGGCCGCCGATCGTGCCCGAGACACCGCGGCCGGGGAGCACGCGGAAATCGCCGACCTCGAGCAGGCTGCCCTGCCAGGAGGCGGTAATGGCCCTGCCGGCGGGGTGCTCCGACCACTGTTCGAGGGAGGCGGCGCACTGCACGAAGTGTTCCGAGATGCCGAAGTCGAGGGTGTCGACCACCGAGGGCCTGCCCCGGGTTATGGTTCCGGTCTTGTCGAGCGCGACGACCGTGCTTTTCGAGACGGTTTCGAAGATGTCCCCGCCCTTGACGAGGATCCCTTTCCTGCCGACCGCGGTGGTCCCGACGAGGATCGCCAGGGGGGTCGCCAGGCCGAGCGCGCAGGGGCAGGCGATGACCAGCACCGAAACCGCGTTCATGAGCGCCCTGACCGGAGTGGCTCCGGCGGAGCTCCACCAGGCGAAGGTGGCGACGGCGAGCAGGATGACCGCCGGCACGAACCAGGCGGAGACCCGGTCGGCAAGGCCCTGGATCGGCGCCTTGCGTGCCTGTGCCTCCTCGACCGTCCTGATGATCCTGGAGAGCAGGGTCTCCCTGGCCGCTCCGGTGACCCGCACCGTGAGGCGGCCGGTGACCGCGCAGGTGCCGGCGAACAGGTCGCTCCCTGCACCCTTCGCCACGGGGGCCGACTCGCCGGTCAGCATCGATTCGTCCACATCGGCCGCCCCCTCGACGACCGTGCCGTCGAGCGGCACCCTCGCCCCGGGAAGCACCTCGATCAGGTCGCCCGGCCTCACCTGCTCGAGCGGCACGAGCCCGGAGCTGCCCGCTTCGCCGATCACCATGGCCTCCTTCGGCTGGAGTTCGGTGAGGGCCGCGAGCGCGCCGCCTGCCTTGAGCCTCGAACCGGCCTCGAGGAAGCGGCCGAGGAGGATGAAGGTGACGATCATGGCCGAGGTGTCGAAGAAGACCTCGCCGCCGGTGAAGATCATGGCGATGCTGTAGAGGTAGGCGGAGAGCGACCCCATCGCCACCAGGACGTCCATGTTGAGGCTGCGGTTCCTGAGCGCTCGCAGGGCGTTGGAGATGAAGGGGAAGCCGGAGTAGAGCACCACCGGCGTGGCCAGCGCCCAGGAGATGAGCTGGAACGCCAGGCGGTAGTGCGACTCGATCCCCTGGAAGAAGCCGGCGTAGAGGGCGGCGATGATCAGCATCAGCTGCATCGAGAAGAAGCCCGCCGTGCCGAAACGGAGCAGCAGATCCCGCTTCTCCTCGGCGAAGGCGTCGACCGATGCCGACTGCCTTCCGGGCCGGGGCACGTAACCCAGGGCGGTCAATGCCTCGAGGAGCTGCTCGAGGCCAATGGCATCGGGCTTCCACTCGATGGATGCCCTGCGGGTCGCGTAGTTGACCCTTGCCGACACCACCCCATCGAGGCGGCCGAGCACCTTTTCGACCAGCCAGACGCACGAGGCGCACCGTATGCCGGAGAGGCCGACCTCGATCCGGCTGCGCCCCTCCTGCGAGAGGACATCCGCTGAGAAATCGGCGGGGTCGACCACGGCGAATGCCGGCCGGCCGGGCTGCCAGTCGCAACGCTGGGTGTAGAAGGCGTCGAGCGACTGGCTGTGGACCAGTTCGTAGACTCCCAGGCAGCCGTGGCAGCAGAAGACGCGCTCCTGCCCGTCGACGACCGCCCTGATGGCGGCTGCCTCGGAAACCTCCTGAAGGCAGTGGTCGCAGCGGAGGGGCGCCTGTTTCGGAAGGTCAGTCCCTGACATTGAAGGTGAAGGCGGGGTTGCCCAGTTCGGGGGAGAGGAGCGTCGCCTTCCAGAGGGTCCGCCCGCTCATGCAGCGGACGATGAGCCCTTTGCCCTCCCAGGTGCATCCGCTCCGCTTCGACATCCTCACCTGGTTCCTGCCCATCACCATGCCCGGCATGCTGAGGTCGAGCAGGAGGTTCGGCGCCAGACCCTCACAGGGCTCCACGGTGACCCTGAAGGTCAGCTCCTTCATGTGCTTTACCGGCTTCGGGTCGATCTCGAGGGTCACCTCTCGGCCGGCGGCGCTCCTGGTGCAGGGACCGGCATGGATCGCGTTGCTGTCGGCGGCGGGCTCTGCGGCCGCCGGTGCTGTCCCGAAGGCGAGCGCCCCGAGCATGATCACCGCCGCACGGATCACCTGACGTCGAAGAACCATGACCTGCTGGTTTTGAGTTCGGTTGCGGCAAGGTCCATCCTGAGCAGCCACTTGCCTTTCGAAGGGATGAGCGCATCGGCTTCGTAGACGCCGGGGGAGGTTTCGCGCATGGTTGCCGTAGCATCGTGGACGGGGGTGGAGACGTTGCCGACGAACAGCTTCACCGTCGCCTGCTGCAGCGGCTGGCCATGCTCGGTCAGCACGAACCTGACCGCATTCCGGCCGGCCGAAAGGGAGTCGGGTTTCCGTACCGAAAACCCGAGGCGCTCCTCCTGCTCTTTTGTCCGGAACCAGCCGTTGCCGCGTTCGTAGTAGTTGGTCTCCACCAGCCCTTCGGCGTTGTGGTAGGCGACGTAGATGCCGCAGCCCATGGCGAAGAGGAAGAGCGCGAAGATGCTCGCGATGAAAGGTTTCATAGGAATCCGGTTTCCCTGGTTAACGAAACGCCGTTACCCTTGAGGTTGAGCTTCACCTTGTCCTGCCCGGCCCTGGCCCTGACGAGCACCTTGCCGCGCACGACGCCGAAGGGCTTGACCGGGATCCTGCTTTCGCCGATCACCGTAACGCCCTCGGGAGCCGAGAGCTCGAGTTCGAGCGGCCGTGAGCTGTTGTTGTAGATCGAGTAGGCGTAGCGGTTCAGGCCGGCCGGGAGGGGCTCCTGCACGCGGTTGACCATGAAGTCGACCGTCGGGCGTGCCACGATGAGCAGCACGAGCACCAGCGCGGTGGCGATCGTCACGCCGCCGAGGAGGTAGGCCTTGGGGCGCATGATGTTTCCCTTGTAGTTCGGGAATGGCGGCAGGTTGCGCTTGCTGCTCTTCACCCAGCAGGCGTCGATGCACTCCGCGCAGGCGATGCAGCGGTTGCTGAGGCCGTCCTTGATGTCGATGCCGACCGGGCAGATCCGGACGCAGTCGTCGCACTTCATGCAGGTAGCGTCGCGCGACTGGTCGTACTCGATGACGAGGGTGTCCTTGTCGAACAGGGCGTTCTGCATCATGGCGTAGGGGCAGATGGAGGTGCAGAAGCCCCTGCCGAGCACGGCAAGCTCGAGGTAGACGCTGACCCAAAGCACCAGGAAGAATCCGGCGATCAGGGGAGAGGTGGCCAGCTGGCGCATCGCTTCGGCCGGTTCGACGAAGTACCAGATCATGGTGATCGCCACCAGCGCCGAGACAGGGAGGAGAATGAGTTTCTGTATGGTTTTCAGGTGCTTCCTGCCGAAGATGGCCGCGAGGCTTTCGGTGAGGTCGAGGAGCACGGTCTGCGGGCAGAGCCAGCCGCACCAGACACGGCCGAAAACCACGGTGACCGCCGAGATGAAGAGCAGGAGGAAGAGGGTCGCGGCGAGGATGAGGTAGAACTCGCCGATCCTGATAATGGTGCCGAAAAAGTAGAGGTTGAGCTCCCCGATGTCGAAGCGCAGGGCGCTCTGTCCGTTGATCTTCAGGAAGGGGAGGCCGGTAAGGAGAATGGCTTGGAGGATTTCGACCACCCTTCGATAACGCTTCCAGACGATCTGTTTCATGGTACTTCACCTTATGCTCCCCGCGCTGAAGCCCGGGGCAATTGAAAAGAATGCAAGACAATAATGTCCGGAGGGTTGAACCCCTCCTGAATAAAAGAACCGCTGCCCCGGTATTGGTTCCCGGGGCAGCGGTTTTGGTTCATTTCCTCAGGCTTTCGATGAAGGCGACGATCTTGAGCGCCTTGTCGTTGCCGAGCTGCTGCTGGAAGGGCGGCATGCCGTTCGGCCGTCCCTTGGTGACCGACTCGAAGATCTTGTCGGGGGTCGAGCCGTACTTGAGCGCGACCTTGAGGTTCGGGCCGATGCCTCCGCTGGCGTCCGCCATGTGGCAGGCTGCGCAGGTGGCTTCGAACTCGGTCTTGCCCTCGGCGATAGCATCGGCCTTGCCGACGTACTTGCCCGGGTCGACCGTCGCCGAAGCCGCGGCCTTCTCGCCGGCCTTCATCTCGGCCTTGAACTCGTCGTAGAACGACCAGCCCGAGATTGCCGGCGTGAAGGACGCGATATACCAGACCAGGAAGATGATCACTCCCACGAAGAACGCCAGCCATCCCTTGGGGATCTTGTTGTGGCCTTCGTGCGGAATTCCGGAATCGTTCATGTGTGCCTCCTCTGATGGTTACTTGAACTTTCAATTCTCTTTTCGGCGGCTTCCGTCACTCGTCGTCACGGAGCATCCGGTGCTTCGGTTCCTCGACCTCCTGCCTGCGCGCCGGGTTGTAGTAGTAGGCGATGATGCCTGCCATCACGGCAGCCAGGGCGAAGGTGAACACCGTGTAGGCGATGTTGTCGAAGGCGATCATTGTCCAGCCTCCTTGGCCTTCTCCTTGACGTCGCGGCCGAGCTTCTGCAGGTAGGCGACGATGGCGTCCATCTCGGTGAGCTCACCCCTCAGGGCTTCGGGAGTCACCTGGTCGCGGGTCTCCCTGGAGTCGTAGTCGGCAGCCGTCACCTTCGCCTTGTAGTCGGCGATCTGCTGCTTCACCTGCTCCTCGGTGTAACCGTAGCCGAGCACCTTGGTCTTCTTGAAGGAGACCGACGTATCGAGCTTGTTGGCAGCCATCCAGCCGTACGGCGGCATGTTTGAGAGGGCGAACATGTCCTGCGGCTTGTGCATGTGCTTGTAGTGCCAGGAGTCCGGGTACTTGCCGCCGACGCGGTTCAGGTCCGGGCCCGTGCGGCGCGATCCCCACAGGAACGGACGGTCCCAGGCGAACTCTTCGGGCTTGGAGTACTCGCCGTAGCGCAGCACCTCGGTCCTCAGCGGGCGGACCGTCTGGGTATGGCAGTTGTTGCAGCCTTCACGCATGTAGAGGTCGCGCCCCTCCTGCTCGATGGCGGTGTAGGGTTTGACGTAGCCGCTCGGAGGCTGGGTGGACGGCATGAACATCGGTACGAAGACCGTGACCACCGTCCCGGTAAGGATGACCAGCGCCGCGACTATTGCTAAGACGACCGGTTTTGAATAGATCCCCATGATTCAAGCTCCTTTTTGAGGTTTGGTGGTTTACGCTTCCGCTTCGGCAGGCTTCCTGACGGTCTGGAGGATGTTCCAGGAGAAGATCAGGATACCGATGAAGTAGACGATGCCTGCGGCGAATCGCATCTTGTAATAGGGATAGAGCGAGGTCAGGCCGTCGAGGAAGTTGTACATCAGCGAACCGTCAGGGTTGGTTGCCTTCCACATCGCACCCTGCTGGATGCCGCCGATCCACATCGTGATGGTCCAGGTCAGCTGGCCGACCAGGATGAGCCAGAAGTGGGTGTTGGCGAGCTTGATGCTGTGGAGGTCGCGGCCGCTGACCTTCGGGATCATGTAGTAGAACGAGGCCGAGATGATCATGGTGACCCAGCCCATGGTGCCCATGTGCACGTGGCCCACGACCCAGTCGGTGTAGTGGAAGAAGGCGTTCAGCGTCCTGAGGCCCTGCAGCGGCCCCTGCAACGTCTGCAGGCCGTAGAAGGTGATGCCCAGGATGAAGAACTTGGTCAGGTAGTTGGAACGCATCTGGTCCCAGTTGCCCTGCAGCGTGTAGTAGCCGTTGACCACCGAACCCCAGGAGGGGGCGATCAGGAAGATGCTGAAGGCGATGGCGACCGTCTGGATCCACTCCGGGAGCGGGGTGAGCATCAGGTGGTGCGCGCCGGTCCAGAGGTAGGCGAAGATGAGCGACCAGAAGGAGACGATCGAGAGCCTGTGGCTGTAGATCGGCAGGCCCGTGGCCTTCGGCAGGAAGTAGTAGAACATCGCGAGCACCGGCACCGTGAAGATGAAGCCCACGATGTTGTGGCCGTACCACCACTCGACGTTGGCGTCGTTGCCGCCGGCGTAGAGGCTGTAGGACTTGGTGAGGGTGACCGGGATCTCGAGGTTGTTGACGATGTAGAGCACGGCGACGGTGACCGTCATGGCGATCAGGTACCAGAGGGAGATGTACATCTGCTTCTCCTGGCGCTTGATCAGGATGGCGAATACGTTGATGGCGAACATCACCCACATGATCACGACGCCGATGTCGAGCGGCCACTCAAGCTCGGCATACTCCCTGGTGGTGTTCATGCCCATCATCAGGGTCACTGCAGCGGCGGCGATGGCGAGGTTGAAGACGACGAGGTGGGCTTTGGCGAGCTTCGGGAAGGGCAACGGGGTGCGGGTCAGGCGCTGCAGCATGTAGTATGCCGTCGCGAAGATGCCCGACATGCCGAACCCTACGCCGAGTCCGTTGGTGTGGACGACGCGCAGGCGGCCGAAGCTGAGCCATGGGGTGATGTTGAGCGCAGGATTGAACATCTCGAACGCCATCCATAGGCCGATCATCAGTCCTACGACCAGCCAGAACAACGCCGAGAATGCAAACCCCCGCACGATTGAATAATCATAACCGGTGTCTTCTTTCATGCCCTCCTCCTGGGATGTGGTTTTGGGAAAAAAATGGGTAAAAGACAAGTGCCTTGGCCAGCGATAGAAAGGAACAGTAACGAAGTAGGCAATAATGGCATCTGCTCATAATTTACAAAACTATTCCCTTCACAATCAAGGTAAAAAGTTATCAAGTCGTGAAGAATGAATGGGTTGCCGACTGGGGCGAAAAAAAAGAACCCCGGGGTTGCCGGGGTTCTTTCTGGTGGGCGCGAGCCGCAGGGGCCTGTTCAGCCTTTGCAGATGCGGGTGAGCGACTCGTTGTAGTTGCCTACGACGGCCTCCTTCTCGGTGATGATGCCGCGGATGAGGGTGCCGGGGGTCACGTCGAAGGCGAAGTTGACCACCGGGGTGGTCGGCGTGGCCACCTGGGTGCCGAAGATCTGGCGCAGCTCGTCCGCGTTGCGCTCCTCGATCGGGATCTCCGAACCTTCGGACATGGTGATGTCGATGGTCGAGACCGGGGCGGCGATGTAGAACGGGATGCCGTGGTGGCGTGCGCTGATGGCGTGGGCGTAGGTACCGATCTTGTTGGCCGTGTCGCCGTTGGCCGTGATGCGGTCGGCGCCGGTCACCGCGAAGTCGATCATGCCCCGCTGCATGAGGATCGCCGACGAGGAGTCGGAGATCGAGGCGAACGGGATGCCGTCGTGCTCGAGCTCCCACGCTGTCAGGCGGAGCCCCTGCAGGAGCGGGCGGCTCTCGGAGGAGATGACCCGTTCGATCAGCCCTTCCTGCCAGGCGAGGCGGATCACGCCGAGCGCCGTGCCGGTGCCGCAGCAGGCGAGGGTGCCGGTGTTGCAGTGGGTGAGCACGGTGAGCTTGCGCGTTTTCAGCACGTCGGCGAAGTCGCGCTTGATCAGTTCGACGCCGTGGCGCGAGATCCTGTCGCAGTTGTCGACTTCGTCGTTGTAGATCTTGTGGGCCTCGGCGGTCATCTTGCCGAAGAGCGCCTCGAGGGTGTCGGCCTGGTAGTTGGCGTCATAGACCGCCTGCATCTTCCTGGTCGCGAAGAAGAGGTTCACGGCCGTCGGGCGCGATGCCTCGACGTCGGCGATCAGTTTTGCGAAGTAGGCAGGGAACTCCTCTTTGGTTCCCGTGAACCCGTTGATGCCGAGCACGACCGTGTAGCCGGCCGAGGCGCCGATCAGCGGGGCGCCCCTGACGGCGAGGGTCTTGATGGCCTCGATCGCCTCCTGGTGGTCCCTGGTCTCCACGTGGAGCTCCTGGAGGGGGAGGAAGCGCTGGTCGAGGTAACGGAACGTTCCGTTCTTGAAGGAGATGGCGTCGATCATGGTATTCGTCTGGTTCCGTTCTGGATTAAAGGTTGGCGACCACGTTCCTTAAGATGGTGGTCATCTTCGGCTCGGCATGCCTGGAGACCTCGATGATCTCCTCGATGCCTACCGGCACGAGGCAGTCGGGGAAGCACTCGTCGGTGACGATGGACATGCCGAAGACCTCGGTGCCCTGGTGCACGGCCGCGATCACCTCGGGTACGGTAGACATGCCGACCACGTCGGCGCCCAGGGCCCTGAGCATGCGGTACTCGGCGCGGGTTTCGAGGCAGGGGCCGGTGACGGCGACGTAGACGCCGCGCTGCACCTTGATGCCGTTCTCGAGGGCGATCTTCTCGGCGATCTCGAGGATCCTCGGCGAATAGGGGGCGCACATGTCGGGGAAGCGCGGGCCGATCTCGGGATCGTTGGGGCCGATGAGCGGGTTGCCGCCGAGCAGGTTGATATGGTCGTCGATGAGCATGATATCGCCCTTGCTGTAGCCGGGGTTCATGCCGCCGCAGGCATTGGTGATGCCGAGCGTCTTGACGCCGAGCTCCTTCATGACCCTGATCGGGAAGACGATCTGCGTCATCGAGTAGCCTTCATAGAAGTGGAAGCGGCCCTGCATGGCGACCACCTTCTTGCCGGCCAGCGTGCCGAAGATCAGTTTGCCGTGGTGCGTCTCGACGGTCGAGATCGGGAAGTAGGGGATGTCGGCGTAGTCGAGCGCGAAATCGATCTCGATCTCCTTGACCAGTCCGCCCAGGCCGGTGCCGAGCACGATGCCCACCGGGTACTCGGCGCTGGTTTTCTTCCGGATGAACTCAACGGCTTCCCTGATTTTCTGCCTCTGTTCGATCATGTTATGCCCTGTGGTTAAATGGTTGTGTTTCGCGCTGGAATAAAGATGGTAAATATATAATGGACAATGGACAATTGATAATGGATAATGCCGGGATGGAGCTCTTGATAATTATCAATTGTCCATTATCAATTATCAACTGGTTACCGCCATCCGAAGATCGCGGTGCCGATGCGGATCATGGTGGCGCCTTCGAGGATGGCCTCTTCGAAGTCCTGGCTCATCCCCATGGAGAGCTCAGTGAGGAGCGCGGGTTCGGGGGCGTTCTCCCTGAGACGCTCGAGGCAGGTGCGGAGTTCGGCGAACTCGCGGCGGGCGATGGACGGTTCGGGGGAGGCGATGGTCATCAGGCCCCTCAGCCTGACGTTGGGCAGGGCGAAGCAGCTCTCGGCCGCCTGCATGAGCGAGGATGGGTCCAGTCCGTATTTGGAGCCCTCACGGGAGACGTTCACCTCGAGGAGGTACTCCATGGTGATGCCGTGCTGCACGGCGCGTTTCGAGAGCTCCTCCGCGGTGCTCACCTTGTCGATGCCGTGGATCATGGCGACCCTGCCGGCGACCTGCCGTACCTTGTTGGACTGCAGATGGCCGATGAAGTGCCAGTCGATTGGCAGTCCCGCAAGCTCGGGGGACTCCAGCTTGTCGAGGAACTCCTGCACGTAGCTTTCGCCGAACTCCCGCTGCCCGGCCTTCCAGGCTTCCCGGACCGCTGCGGCGCTTTTGGTCTTGGAGACCGCGATGAGGCGCACCTCCTCCGGGCGCCTGCCGGCATTGCGGCAGGCGGATGCGATCTGCTCCCGGACTTCGGCGAGGTTTTCAGCGATGCCCTGCATCGGATCAGGCCCCGGCGACGGGGGTGATGGTCTCGATGGTCACCGGCTTCAGCGGGTTGTCGCGCATGTCGGTTTCGACCGCGGCGATCTGGTCGACCACCTCGATGCCCGACTCCACGACGCCGAAGACCGTGTACTGGCCGTCGAGGAAGGCGTTGTCGGCCTGGTTGATGTAGAACTGGCTGCCCGAGGAGGCCTTCTGGGGGTTGTTGTCCCTGGCGGCGGCGAGGGTCCCTTTCTTGTTCGGGTGCCTGATCTCGGCCGGGACGCGGTACTCCGGGCCGCCGGTGCCGTGGAGCATGCGCTTGTCTTCGTGGCGGGAGAGCGGGTCGCCCGACTGGATCATGAAGCCCTCGATGACCCGGTGGAAGCGGATGCCGTCGTAGTAGCCTTCGGCAACGAGCTTCGCGAAGTTGTCGCGGTGCTGCGGGGTGTCGTCGTAGAGCGAGATGGCGATGTCGCCCATGCTGGTCCTGATGATGTACTGTGACGCCATGGTGGTGTTGTTCGGGTTGTTGTCGGAATTGCCGTTACTGGTTGGGCACCTGGACTCCCTGCCCGGAGAGCCTCCACATGGTGCGCTGGGCGACCGCGGCCGAGGAGGTGCCTGGCCAGCTCTTGACGACCTTGTCGAGGAGCTTTGCCGCCTGGGCGGTTTTGCCGGCGGCGATGTCGTTCTCCGCCGCCTTGTTCAGGTACATCGCCTTCAGGGCCTCGTTTTCGGCTGTGTCGGAGGCCTTCTCGAAGCCTTCTGCGGCCGCTGCGAACGCCTTCTTCTGCACGTTGCAGGAGGCCGCGCCGGCGAGGGAAGATGCCTGGAGGTCCCGGTTGCCGCTCGAGAAGGCGCGGTAGACGGCGAGCGCCTCGTCGGGACGGTTCATGGTGTAGTAGATGGTCGCGAGGTAGAGCCTGGCGGTGTTGCCGCTCGCCGTTCCTCCGTAGGTGCCGATGAGCTCCTTCAGCGATTTGGTCGCCCGCTCAGGGTCGCCCGACTGGATCCAGACGGTGGCCTTCGAGAGCGCCAGGGAGGCCTTCTCCTCCTGCTCCTTCGACCGTTGCATCCAGAAAAGGGTTCCGCCGATGATAAGGATGACGGCGAGGAGGACGCCGATGACCAGCTCCTTCTTCTCCAGCAGCAGGTCGGCGAGGCTCGGTTTCGGCAGCGCCTTCACGGCCTGCTCGATGGTCTGTTCGTTCATTGGTGTCGGTTATGGCTTCAAGGTTCCTGGTGCGGCTGCTCTCCGTGACGTTGCCCGGGCAGGCCGCGGGTGGAGATCAACCTAAGCAAGTTGTGCTGAATTTCAAAATACGGGACGGATCCCGAACAGTCCGCAGGCGTTGCGCATGAGGGCATCCGCGACCGCTTCGAACGGCTCCGGGCGCGAGTCGGCTATGGCCTGCACCGTCAGGGCGACGTGGGCAGGCTCGTTCCGCTTTCCGCGCATGGGCACCGGGGCGAGATAGGGGGCGTCCGTCTCGGAGAGGAGCTCCTCGAGGGCGACCGAGGCGGCCACCTCCGGCAGCATCGAGCGCTTGTAGGTGATGGTGCCCGGGATCGAGATCTTCAGGCCGAGGGCGATGCAGCGCCTGGCGGTGTCGAGGTCGCCGGAGAAGCAGTGCATCATGCCCCGCAGTCCCGAATGGCGCTCCTCGGAGAGCACCCGGAGCATGTCGGGCCAGGCGTCGCGGCAGTGGATGGCCACCGGGAGGTCGAACTCCGCCGCCATGCGCAGCATTTCGCGGAAGGCCTCGATCTGGAGCTCCGGGCTGTGGCCGGGCCAGTGGTAATCGAGGCCGATCTCGCCGATGCCGACCACCTTCTCCGATCGGGCGAGGGCGGCGAGTTCGTCGTGGAGCTCCGGAGTGAACGGCGTGGAGACCTCACCCGGGTGGAGGCCGACGTTGGCATAGGCGAAGTCGTGCGCGGCGGCAAGCTCGACCGACCGCCGGCTGCTCTCCGGATTGGTGCCCGGATCGATCACGATGCCGACCCCGGCGTCGCGGAGCCTCGCCACCACGGCATCCCGGTCCGCGTCGAACTCCGGGAAGGAGAGGTGGCTGTGGACATCGGCGTAGATGCTCATTGACCGGCCCCTCCGGAGGGGAAGATGCGGTCGTGGAAGAGGAGCAGCATGCAGGCCCCGACGGTGATGCAGGAGTCGGCTACGTTGAAGATCGGCCAGAGCATGACCGGCTTGCCGAAGAGGATCCCCTGGTAGAGGTCGAAATGGATGAAGTCGACGACATGTCCCAGCACCACCCGGTCGATGAGGTTGCCGATGCCGCCGCCGAGGATCAGGGAGAAGGCGGCCACCAGCATACCGCTGCGGTTGCGTGAGCGCCAGACGAAGGCAATCACGCCTGCCGAGATGGCAAGCGTCAGCAGCAGCAGGCCCACGGGCGGCAGGAAGCGGACGCCGAAGGCGATGCCGAGGTTCTCCGCGTAGGTGAGCTTGAGCCAGTCGGGTACGATGACGATGCTGTGGTCGAGCCCGCGCAGGTGGCGGATGGCGAGGAGCTTGGTCAGCCGGTCGATCACGGCGAAGAGGAGCGCGAGGCTGAAGAATGCCGACATGGATGCCTGCGCCGGGCTATCGTTGTGTTTCATCTGCGGGGTCGGAAATTGCAAAAGGGGAATGTATCAAGGAATGGGGCGTTTTCAAATCCTCCGGCCGATTTAGCCGCGGCCGCCGGGCGCCGGTTCCCCGATTTCGCGCATGAGCACGCTCCTGACGGTGCCGACGGGCATCTCCTTCCCGGTCCAGATGAAGAATGCCTGCGCAGCCTGCGCAACAAGCATCTCGATGCCGGAGACGGTCTCGGCCCCGGCGGCGCGGGCGTCGTCGAGGAGGGTGGTGGTGAGCGGGTTGTAGACCATGTCGTAGACGATCTGTCCGGGGTGGAAGAGCTCACGGCCGGCAGGGACGATGCTCCGGACGGGATCCTTGCGCCCGGCGGTGCCGATGGGCGTGGCATTGACGATCACGCTGCACTCCTGGAGCTGCTGGCCCCCGAGCGGCAGGTCGAGGTCGCCGGTGCGGCAGGGGACGACCAGGCCGCGGTGCTCGTAGCCGGCGAGCATCTCCTCCGCTTTCTTCAGCTCCCTGACGAAGAGGAGCACCGAAGAGGGGCGGAAGAAGGTCCTGAAGGCCTCGACGGCGGCAAGTGCCGCTCCGCCGTTGCCGAAGATGCAGACGCGCTTGCCGCGGATCCGGTCGGCCCAGGGCATGAGGGGCGCAGCGAAGCCGGCGATGTCGGTGTTGTGGCCAGCCAGGCGCCCGTTGTCGTTGACGATGGTGTTGACCGCGCCGATCGCTTCGGCCTCCGGTGAAAGCTCGGCGAGGAAGGGGACTACCGTTTTCTTGTAAGGGATGGTGACGCTGAAGCCCTGGATGCCGAGGGCGCGGGCCCCCCTCAGGGCGTCGCCGACGAGAGCCGGGTCGGCGATGTCGAAGATCGTGTAGACGCAGGGCATGCCGAGCGCCTCGAAGGCCGTGTTGTGGATGAGCGGTGACCAGGAGTAGCCGACGTTCCTGCCGATCAGCCCGTACACCGTCCTGCTTCCGCGCGTCGCCATGCCGGTGCGGCTCAGGTCAGGCCGAGCAGCCTGCGCACGGCATCCTGCTGGTAGAGTTCGGGGAAGGTGCTCTGGAAAAGCTGCTTCTTGTCGGGATCGATCCGGAAGGCGTTGCTGAGCGCCTTGAGGGTGCTCTGCTTGTCGCCCATGGCGAAATAGGCGGCGGCGATCTCGAAATGGGCATCCGCCGAAAGCGGCTGCAGGAGGATGGACTGCTCCAGGGCCCGGATGGAGTCGTTCACGTCGCCGGCATCGCGCAGTACCATGGCGTAGTCGAGCCAGATCTGCGGGCTTTCCGGATCGATGGCGATGATCGACCGGTAGGTAACGAGCGAATCGTCGAGCATGCCGAGGCTGTACTCGATCTCGGCCTTGAGCAGCAGGTATTCCACGCTCTCCGGCATCTCGACGAGCGCATGGGAGATGGCTTCGAGGGAGAGGGCGAACTCCTCGAGGGCCTCGTGGCAGCAAGCGAGGGCGAACCAGGCGTCCGCGAACTCCGGGTTCAGCTCGATGCAGCGGCGGTAGCAGCCGATCGCTTCACCGTACTGCTCCAGCTCTTCGTGGGCGATGCCGAGGTTATAGAGGGCGTTGATGTCGTCGGGCTCGAGTTCCAGCGTCTTGAGGTAGCTTTCCGCAGCCTCCTCGATCCGGCCGACGATCGCCAGCACGTTGGCCCGGTTGTACCACGCCGAGCTGAACTCCTCGGAGATGGCAAGGGCCATGTCGTAGGACGCGAGCGCCTCGTCGTACTGCTTGAGCTTGCTCAGCACCAGGCCGCTGTTGTACCAGGCGTTGATGTTGTAGGGGTCGAGGTCGATCGTCTTGCGGTAGGCTTCGAGGCTCGGCTCGAGGCGTCCGAGGATATCCTGCGAGTAGGCGAGCTCGTACCAGGCCTCGCTGAACTCGGGATCGATCTCGAGGGTCCTCCTGAAGTTCCGCTCGGCCTCCTCGAAACGTTCAAGGCGCTGCAGCACCAGCCCGCGGTAGAAGTTGGCCTCCTTTTCGGTCGAGGAGTCGGGCACGACCCCCTCGATCTCCTCGAGCGCCTCCTCCATCCTGCCGGTGTTGAACAGGGCGAGGGCGAGGTTGAGGGCGGTCTCCCCGTCGGCGGGGCTGAGGAGGGATGCCTTCCTGAAGGCGTCCAGCGCTTCGTCGAACAGGCCGTTCAGGGTCAGGCAGTTGCCAAGGTGGAACCAGGTCTCCGCGTTGAAGGGGGCGACGGCTTCCAGGCGGCGGGCGGCAGTGAGTGCCTCCTCCTGCTGCCCCTCCTCGTTAAGCTGGTTGATCAGGTCGATCAGCTCTTCGGAGTCGGACAAGGATTCGGGGTCGGTCGGGCCATCCGGAGGCTCCCCGTAAGGGCCGTCCGGCAGGATATGTTCATC
>OMIK01000054.1 GCA_900299075.1 Chlorobi bacterium Chlorobi_1 | reverse complement strand
TGCTGGTCATCGAGGGGGCGGGGTCGTGCGCGGAGATGAACCTCTACCAGCGTGACTTCGTCAATTTCAGGACCGCAAGGCGGGCCGGGGCTTCGGTCATCCTCGTTGCGGACATCGACCGCGGCGGGGTGTTCGCCCAGGTGGCCGGGACGCTTGCGGTCATCCCTCCTGAGGACCGCAAGCTGGTGAAGGGGGTGGTGGTCAACCGCTTCCGCGGGGACCGGTCGCTCTTTGATGATGGCGTGAGAATGCTCGAGGAGATGGCCGGCGTGCCGGTGCTCGGGGTGATCCCCTACTTCCGGGGCTTTACGATCGACGCCGAGGATGCCGTGCCGCTCTCCTCGGTGGTCGATCCGAAACACGATCCCTCCCCGGAGCGGACCGGCGTGGCCGCGATCTACTTCCCGCACATCTCCAACTTCACCGATCTGGCGCCGCTGGAGGCGGACCCGTCGGTCGAACTGCACTGGCTGCACCATCCGCGCCGGCTCGACGCCTACCGGGCGCTGGTGCTCCCCGGTTCGAAGCATGTCCGGGGGGACCTGGAGTGGCTCTCCGCGATGGGCTGGGGCGAGCATATCGAGGCGGTCCGGCGGAGCGGGGGGAGTATCCTCGGCATCTGCGGGGGCTACCAGATGCTCGGCCACTTCATCGAGGATCCCCACGGGGTCGAAGGTGCTCCTGGCCGGAGCCCCGGGCTCGGCCTGCTGCCGGTCGGCACGGTGCTCGAGCGCGACAAGGCGCTCTGCAACTGCCGGGGCCGTCTTGCCGGCACGCAGATCGAGGTCGGGGGCTACGAGATCCATATGGGGCGAAGCACCCCGGTCGGGGAGGCTCCGGCGCCGCTCGTCGAGGTGGAGGAGCGGAACGCGAGGCCCGATTCCGGCAACGACGGAGCCTTGAGCCCCGACGGCCGGGTGATGGGCACCTACCTCCACGGCTTCCTTGACCGCCCCCGCGTGCGGGAGTGGTTCCTGTCGAGGGTCGACAACCGCTACTGCCCCGCCTCCGGCGTGGATGCCGGGGCCGACCCCTTCGAGCTCCTTGCGGAGCACTTTGCGGCAAACCTCGACATGGCGGCCCTGTTCCGGATCGCCGGACTTGAGGCTGGCGGCGCCTGAGCCGTCGATCCGCTTTTGCCAGGGCGGTTTTGCCGTTGCATGGTGAGCGCTTATTTTACTGAATTGCAAGAAAATCAAAACGAAATACCATGATACAGAAGCGGGTTCTCCTTTTCACGGGCGACGGCAAGGGCAAGAGCACGGCCTCCTTCGGCATGCTCGCGCGTGCTCTCGGCCACGACATGCACGCCAGGGTGATCCAGTTCGTCAAGGCGCAGGACGGCGTCGGCGAGATGCTCTTCTTCACCCGGTTCGACAATGTGACCTGGGACCATTACGGGAGGGGCTTCCTTCCGATGGACCCGAAGAGCCCCATGATGGAGGCGCACCTGAGGGCTGCCAAAGAGGGGTTCGAGGAGGCGCTCGACGCGCTGGCCTCGGACGAGTACGACTTCGTGCTGCTCGACGAGGTCTGCTTCGCGCTGTCGAAGGAGCTCATTCCGCTCGAGCCGCTGGTCGAGGCGATCCGCAACGCCCCTCCGAAGATTATCGTGCTGACCGGCCGCAACGCTCCGCAGGGGCTGATCGACCTGGCCGATACGGTGACGGAGATGCGCATGGTCAAGCACGGCTTCGAGCAGGGGCTGCTCTCGCAGGCCGGGGTGGAGGAGTAACGGGATGGAGGTGTGCCGGCCGATCCCCGTGGTGACCGCGCATAAACGGGTGAAGGCGCTCGGGCTGCTGCTGTCGATTCCGCTGCTGCTCGCCCTTTCGCTGCTGCTCGGCCCGTCCGGCATCGGGTTTCCGGATACCGCCACCGTATCGGGCCAGGCGATCCTCTCGCTCCGCCTCGGGCGCTTCTTCATGGGGCTTTTGGCCGGCGCGGCGCTGTCGGCTTCGGGGACGGTGTTCCAGGCGATCCTGCGCAACCCGCTCGCCGAGCCCTACGTACTCGGGGTGAGCGGCGGCGCCGGCCTCGGCGCGGCACTGAGCATCCTGGTCGGCGGTACGCTCTTCGGTGCCGTCGGGCTCCCGGTGGCGGCCTTCCTCTTCGCCATCCTCACCCTGCTGGCGGTCTACGGCATCGCGAGCCAGGGGGGCGGCGCCCCATCCGTTTACAGCCTCATCCTGAGCGGCGTGATCGTCAGCGCCATCTGTTCGAGCTTCATCATGTTCCTCGTCTCGACGGCGGATATCGCCGGCATGCACACGGTGGTCTGGTGGATGCTCGGCAACCTTCAGCCTGCGTCTGCCGAAAGCCTGCTGGTATCGCTGCTGTTCATCGCGCCGGCTATCGGCGCCCTCTGGCTGCTCGCTCCGGCGCTCAATGTGCTGACCCTCGGCCGAGAGATGGCCCACTACCAGGGGCTCGACGCCGGGCTGGTGACCATGTCGAGCCTGCTGCTGGCGACCCTGCTTGCCGCTACCGCGGTCTCGATGGGGGGGATGATCGGATTCGTCGGCCTGGTCGTTCCCCATGTCATGCGGGCCCTCTTCGGTCCCGACCACCGCTGGCTCGTGCCCGCTTCGGCCATCGGCGGCGGCGCCTTCCTGGTGCTCTGCGACGCCATCGCCCGCAGCCTCATGCCTCCGGTGGAGATTCCGGTCGGCGTGGTCACGGCGCTGTGCGGAGGCCCTTTTTTCCTTGTCATCCTTCGGAGGAAGATGGCCAATGCATGGATCTCCTGAGATGGCGGCCCCGGCGCTCGCATTCCGGTCGGTGACCGCAGGCTACCGGAACCGTTCCGTCCTCGATGGCGTCGATTTCGCCATCGCCGAAGGGGAGTTCGTATCCGTGATCGGGCCGAACGGTTCCGGCAAGAGCACCATGCTCCGGACGGCGACGGGGCTGATCCGACCAGGGCAGGGGAGCGTCGAGCTCTTCGGGAGGGAGGTTTCGTCGCTGAAACCGCGCGAACGCGCCTCGCTCATCGGGGTGGTCCCGCAGAAGCTGGAGTCGCCGATGGCCTTCACCGTCGGCGAGATCGTGATGTTCGGCCGGAGCGGCGCCCGAGGCCGTTGGGGGATCCCCGACCCGAAGGATGCCGACGCCGCGGAGCGCGCCATGATCTACACCAATGTGCTGGAGCTGAAGGGGCGCCTCTTCAACGAACTGAGCGCGGGCGAACAGCAGCGCGCGGCGCTCGCCATGGCCCTTGCCCAGGAGCCGCGCATCATCATGCTCGACGAATCGATCGCGCACCTCGACATCAACCACGCACAGGAGGTGCTCAGGATCCTGATGAGCATCAACCGGGAGGAGCGGATCACGGTGCTGCTGGTCAGCCACGACCTGAACCTCGCGGCGCAGGTGGCCGACCGGATGCTGTTGCTGGACGGTGGGCATCTGGTTGCGAACGGTTCTCCGGGAGAGGTGGTGCGGGAGGAGCTCCTGAGCAGTGTCTACGGCTGCGAACTGCGTGTGCGCCAGGACCCGTATGGAGGGCACCCCGTGGTGGGCGGGACGCTCGACACCGTGACGAGGCGGCAGGGCGGCCGGAAGCGCCTGCATGTCATCGGCGGGGGCGGTTCGGGCATCGAGCTGTTCCGGCGACTCCTGATCGAGGGGTACGAGGTGACGGCGGGAGTGCTCAACCGCCTCGATTCCGATGCCGAGGCCGCCCGTGCCCTCGACATTCCCTGTGCCCTTGAACAGCCATTCTCGCCGGTCGGCCAGGCGGCCTACGAAGAGGCCCGGCTCATGGTCGAAGAGGCGGACGGGGTGGTGGTCGGTCCGGTTCCCTTCGGTACCGGCAACGTCGTCAACCTCGAACTTGCCTCGCTCGCCCTCGGTGCAGGCAAGCCGGTCTGGATCGCCTCCGGAATCGCCGGCCGGGACTATACCCCCGCCCGGGAAGCCGAGCGTCGTGCGGAACTTCTCAGGAGCGCCGGCGCTCTGGAGTGGCCAGGACTTCCACAGCTGATATCCCTGATCCTGCGCGAAGCGGATGGCCCTGAGGCATGAATCTTCAGTTCATCGATCCGGAGCCTGAGGCGTCACTGCCGGCTACCGCCCCGCCCGCTTCGGCACTTCCGTCCACCCTGAGGTCCACACCATTCAGGTACTCTCTGCCTATGCGAACCCTCCGTGGCGGACAGTGCTCCAGCCGCCGGCCCGACACCGAAACCGCGCGCAGCAGATAGCTTCCCGAAGGCAGTCCGCCGGCCCGGTACTCGCCGAACTGGTTGGCCGATACCGTCGAAACCCCCAGGCTGCGTTCGTCGACGATCTCGATCTCCGCGCTTCCCAGCCCGTTGCCGTCGGCTCCGTACAGCCTGCCCGAAAGGCCGTAAAGGGTATGGAGCGGGATGTCCACGTTGGTGACCGCGCCGTTCCTGACCTCGACGAGCAGTTTCCTTTTCTCCGCGGCAAGTTCGATCGGGAGCCGTTCAGTATCGAGCGTTACCGTGTAGTTCCCCGGTTTGAGGTTGCCCACAAAGAACGATCCGTTGACCTGGCGCTGGCCCAGGCGCCGCCCGTCAAGGAGGATGCCGACGTCATTGATGCCGGATGGCTGGATTTTCGCGTCGCCGTCCACCTTCAGAGCACCGGCGATCCCCCCGCGCGTGGTGCTGACGGCGCTCCGGTCGATCGGGAATGCGCGGCGACCGGAGAAGCCGAGGTCCAGGCTGACGCTGCACGAGACGAAATGCCTTGCCCCGGGAGGGATGGCGAGGCCCTGGTACTCGCTTGTCGTTACCAGGTTCTGTGCCTGCGCCATGTTCCAGCTGTACTGGAGCGAGATCCTGAGACCGGTGTTCACGTAGCGATTCCATTTTCCCGACATGCCGAACTCGCCTCCCGAGCGCGAGGCCCCGATCTCGATCAGGTCCATGCGGCTACCGTGCAGGAACCAGTCGAGGTAGATACCGGTCAGTTCGTTGCCGCTCACGAAGGCGTACTCGTTGAAGGCCCGCATCCCGAGGTTGGGCATGAGGTGTTTATCCCACTCGATGGTGCTTATGCCATGCTCGTGCAGGAGGCTGACCGTGGAGCTGGGGGAGAAACTTCGGATGGCCTCGAAGCGGTAGTGACCCTCGTCGTTCGGGACTGCGCCGAGCCTGAGCCCGCTCATCGGGGTGAGGTAGGCTCCGGGGAGCAGGTAGCGGGTGCCCCATTCCCCCTCCTCACGAGCCTGCCGGCCGTAGACCAGCAGCGAGAGGCGGTCCGAAGGTCGTTCGGTGAACCTGAGCCAGTGCTGCTCACGCTGCGGGGCTCCCTGCCAGCCGAACCCGTGTTGGCTCCATTGCGACCACCACGATATGTTCCGCCGGCTTCCTATTCCGTCGATCTTTAGGTCGGTTCCGAACGCTTTTCCGGCTCCTGTTTCGTAGATCGACGCGGCCCAGTCCCTGCTCAACGAGAGGATCGTCCCGGCGGAGAACTCTCCAGCAGCGGTTGCCGGGTTGTACCTGGCGGCGGCGTCCAGCGTCAGGCGGTCGTTGAGGCCGTACCGGATCTGGCCATAGCCGGAGAGCCTGCCCTCCTCCCCGGACCTGCCGGTTTCCAGAGGGTTCCCGGAGCTTCCTGCCCCGCCCCGTACCAGGAGCTCCCCTCCGGGAAGGTTGCCGCTCATGACCGTCTGGGTATAATCGAGGAGTGCCACAGGCTTCTCTTCGGTCGACCGTTCATACACGTAGACCTCGGTTTTGCGGGGGTCTGATCCGATTCGCACGTTTTCGAACGCGAACCTGCCGTCAAGCCTTATCCTCATCCTCGAGACGACCCTGCCGTCGATCCGCAGCTCGGCGATGCCCGCCGCCGGTCCGCGCCCTTCGATCGTCCTGCCGAGGTTACTGTCCGGGTTGACGAACTGGTCTGTTGCCGACCGGGCCGAGGCGTCGATGCAGCCGAGGATTCCCCGGTTGTCCCAGCCGAACTGGATGCCGGTGATGGCGGTGTCGGGTGTCATCGGGGAGAGCATGTTCGTGCCGGTCCCGAGCCGGAGTGCGAGGCGCTCGTTGAAGGTGCTCCAGTGCCAGCGCCTGCCTTCCATCTGATGTTCGGGGTCCCCTTCTATGTCGATGTCCCATACACCCGTTGACACTCTTCCGCCGGCCTGGAGTTGCAGCGAGTTGGACGAGATATCCCTCAAGTTGCGCTGGATGCCGGCCTCGATCGACAGGAATGAGATGGAGCCTGTCGGGGCTGCCACATCGGGCACGATGGCAGCCCCCGTTTTGCCATCCTGCTGAATCATCGGCCGCCATGGAATGTCGAGCACCGCCGCGAAAAGTTGCAGGTCGAAACCCGCTGTCACCATGAACGACCGGCCGAGAGAAGCGAAGGAGATGCATGGCTGGTTTTCGAAAACCTTGAGTTCGCCCTTGTCGAAGATGAGCGTGCCGATCGAAGTCCGGTAACTGGATCGCCCCTCAGTTCCCTGCACCTCGACGAGGGCGGTTTTCGCGATGAAGAGCCGGTAGGGGATCCAGTACTCGCCACCCTCCCGGTAGATCACGATCTGCCCTTCCGTCCTTCGGTTCATGAACAGGCCTGCCGGCAGCGGCTCGACTGTTCCTTTCAACGTGAGATTCGCTGCTCCCTCGACCGGTGTTGCCATGTTCCCGGCACGAAGTGCCACCGGGTAGGCCAGGGGCAGAGCCGCGATGAGGAAGAGGCATGCTGCGCCAAAGTTGATTGTTCGACGGCCTGTCATGGTTCCCTGGGGGTTTGAGGGTCACTGGAACAACTTTTCGATCCGGCATCCGCCAATCTTTCCGATAATGGCGACTTCGCATCCCCCTTTCGGGCCGGCAACGCCGAGCAGTTCGGTAATCGTGCGGCGCTGGCCCGGAAGTATCGGCGAGCCATGCAGGGACCCGGTTGCGATGAGCCCTTCGGGCCTGTGGTCTCCCTGGCCTTCATCGATCATGTTCTTCATCTGCCTGAAGCCGGGGAACGAACCCGGTTTCCAGAGGGCATAGGTACCCGTCAGGCGGGTGTGGATGTTGCCGGTGTTCCGCACGACTGCCTTGAACGCCAGTGATCCCTTGTCGAGGGATAGCCCTTCGATCTCGGCGGACTCGTGCCTGCTCCCGCTGTGCCCGTACATGGCAAGGCCGTAGCGGAAGCGGATCTTGAAGCCTTGCCCATCCCTGCCCTGGCTGTCTCCCTGTTCGCTCAGGTAGATCATGGCGCGATGCTCTCCCGGTTCCGGCTTGACGCCGGGTCGGACCGAATAGCGGATCACCTGGTTGCCGCCGGGCTCTATGGTGAAAAAGAGCGGGCTGATGAGCAGCCATTGGTCGAGCGACTGGGGATCGCCCGGGAGCAGCTTGACGTCGTTCCGCTCGTCGAGGGTCCAGTTGAAGACCTCTACCTTGACCGTAAGCGCTTCGCTCTTCAGGTTCTGCATACGTATCGAACCGTTGATCGGCGCGTCGTCGACGGAAAGTTCCACGAGGCTGGGGGAGATGGCGACCTGTCCGGGTGGCCCGTCAGCGGAGGCACGCTCGGCGGATGCAAACATGATGAGCGGGAGCAGGCAGAAAATGATGCGTGATCGGTTCATTGCGGTATTCCGGTTACAGATTCGTGACGGTGATCGTAACGGTGCTGCCGTTGGTGGTATGGTTGCCGGAGGCCCTGGCATTGAAGATGTCGAAGGTGATGTCGGCGTATCCCGTATAGAGATTGGCGAGCGGGTCATATCTGACTGGGGTTGCCGAGGGCGTCACGCTGCTGATCGTGACGGTGGAGTTCGGGATCGCCTGGCTTGTGGCTTTCGCATTGACGATCGTATAGCTGGACTGCGGGTTCAGGTTGCCGTCGTTTTTCCTGTAGTTCCACAGAGCGATGTCCCGCTTGGTGATGCTTGTCCTGAAGGCAGCTACGGGCATGTCGGCGCCCTGGACCTCCCCGCCGGACAGCGTTGCTGATCCCGAGTATGTTCCGTGGGGCTGCAATGCCGCCAGGCCGATATCCGACAGGTCGATTGTGGCCGTAGGGTTGATACCCGTAATGACCACTGCGGCCGCATTCGGGAACGGAGCTGCCGGCAGCGAGGCCATGGCGGCAAGCACCGCCATGGCCAGGCACGCCCGGTTCCGACGGGTAAGGGCGCGGCGTATTGCTGTCGACCGGATTTCCACTGTCGGGGCGTTACATGGTTGATGCCGTGATGGTGAGCACGCCAGAGTGGTCACCGGAGAGCGTGGTCTTCGAGAAATCGAGGCCCATCTGGATGTCGCCGTAGGTCGGTGCGACACCGGCAAGGGTTATCCCTTCGGTTCCGCTAGCGTCGGTCGTTCCGACCAATGCCTTGAGGTTCTTGACCTGGATCGACGAGGTGCTCTTCGTCAGCTCCGAGAGGCCGCCGAGGGTGACCTTGGCTTTTCCATTAGCGGAGAATCCCCTGACGGCCCAGGCCTTGCTTGCGGTGAAGGTAGGCACAGAACCGTTGAGGGCAGGCAATGCGGAGTTTTTTACGGAACTCAGGCCGTCGCCGCTCATGGTGCTGTTCGAGATGGAGCCGTTCAACGAGAGCGTTCCGTTGTCCAGGAGCTCACCGGAGGAGTTTCCTGCAATGTTCAGGTTGATCATCGAGTAGTAGTCGAGGATGATGACATCGGGCACGGTGACCGTCACGGTCGAAGATGCGGAGGCCGACTGGCTTGCAGCCATGGCCGTCAACGGGGCTGCCGTCGCCAGAAGCGAAGCTCCGAGCAGCAGGTGGCCGGTGGCAAATCTTTTTCTCATGGTTCTCTGGTTTTGTTATGGTTGGAAAGGAGCCTCGCCGTCCTGTCAACGGCGCGTCTCATGACATGACGATCAAATCACGTGCCAGAAGGGTCATTTTTGCTTTTTGATTTGTCGCGGTTATCGGTTAACATCAGTTTCCGAAACTGTTTGTGGCGGTTTCCGAATCTGTGGCCCTGATGGCTCTCATCACGTTCGTCATGGATGGGAGTGCGACTGTTACGGTGTTGCCCTGATGGTCGTTTCAAAATGAAACGAAATTGCTTCTGACGTATTCGGAAGGGCATGGAGTGCGACAACCCGTTCACTGTTTCCCCGGCCGAGGATCGAACGGGCTCGAAAGCCGTTGGTTATCAACGGGTCGGAATGATCTGCAACGGGATGGCGACCCTTGTTTTTGACAAGGTTCGCCTGATAAAGAGCTGAAACCATGGATGAGTTCGAAAAGCTACAGCGTCGCCTCGCGACGCCCGACAGCCGCTTCGTCGACTGCAACGGCTTCCGGGTGCACTACCGGCAGTACGGCAGCGGGAAGGCTCCCTTCATCATGCTGCTGCACGGCAGCTTCCTGAGCATCCGCTCGTGGAGGGAGGTTATGCAGCCCCTTGCCGAAGGCGCCACCGTCGTGGCCTTCGATCGGCCGGCCTTTGGCCTGACCTCCCGTCCGGTGCCGACGAAGCGGAACGAAGCCCGTTACAGCCCTGAGGCCCAGAGTGACCTGGTGGCGGCGCTGATGACGAAGCTCGGTATCGACCGGGCCGTGCTTGTCGGCAACTCGACCGGCGGCACGCTCGCCATCCTGACCGCGCTCCGCCACCCCGACAGGGTGCAGGGGCTCGTGCTTGCCGGCGCCATGATCTACAGCGGGTACGCCACCAGCGAAGTCCCCGCCTTCATGAAACCCTTCATGAAGGCGATGTCGCCGATCTTCTCACGGATGATGAAGCTGGTCATCACGAAGCTCTATGACCGGAACATCCGCGGCTTCTGGCATGTCCGGGAGCGGCTTTCCGACGAGACCCTGGCGGCGTTCCGGCAGGACCTTATGGTCGGAGACTGGCCGAGGGGGTTCTGGGAGCTGTTCCTGGAGACCCACCACCTTCATCTCGACCGACGCCTGCTGAGCCTCTCCGTGCCGGCGCTCGTCGTGACGGGCGAACACGACCTGACCGTAAAGGTAGAAGAGAGCCTCAGGCTTGCGCGCGAGCTTCCTGGCGCCGAGCTCCGGGTGATCCCTGATTGCGGCCACCTGCCCCAGGAGGAGCAGCCCGGCGCCTTCGTCGGGCTTGTCGATGCTTTTGTCCGAAAGCTCTCCTGACCTTCCGTTATCCTGTCAAGCACCTGCCGAGGATGGGCAGGTGCGCTCTTTCTTTCGGGATCAGGTGATTTTGTTTGCTTGAATATGGGCATATGCGTACAATCAAGGAGAAGCATTTCCATTCACGGCAAACATATCTGAGTACCATGGGCAACGACATGATCGTCACTTTCGCCGGCGGCAAGAAGGTCGACGCGGAGATCAACGGATTCACCATCAGGACCGACCAGGGGGTTTATGCTGGTGGCGAAGGTTCGGCTCCCGAGCCTTTCCTGCTCTTCCTGGCTTCCATCGGCACCTGCGCAGGGATCTTCGTGCTCTCGTTCTGCCAGAGCAGGGGCATTCCTACCGAAGGCATCCGGATCGTCCAGAGCCACGAGGCGAAGGAGACCGGGCGGGGGATCGGCAAGATCACCATCACCATCGAACTGCCTGCGGATTTCCCGGAGAAGTACAAGGATGCCGTCATCAGCGCAGCGAACCTGTGCGCGGTGAAGCGGCACATCATGGAACCTCCGGTCTTCGACGTCCGGACCGTTACGGCCTGATACCGCCAATCCCCTCATGCCGCAGCCTGAAAAGCTTCGGCATGAGGGAGTTAAGCTGGTTTATTTTGTGCTGGAGCGTTTGAATACGTGTTAACAATTGACAATATTGCGGGGCTTTCGGGTCGGCGTGCGTTACGGTTGCCGTAACGCACGCCGGCCGGATCAATCAATGATGATGAAAACCATCCCCCGAGGTGTACCATGAAACGCATCCGTGCCGGCAGACCGGTGAACTGCCGTTCCGTCGAAGGCCTTCCCAAAGTCACCTGTTTCCTGCCCGAGGGGGTGCCTCCCTCACGGCAGCAGAATGTCGTGCTTTCCGTCGACGAGGTGGAGGCGATGCGACTTGCGGACCTGGAGGGGATGTACCAGACCGGGGCCGCCGAGAAGATGAAGGTCTCCCGCCAGACCTTCGGCAGGATCGTCCAGTCGGCAAGGAAGAAGGTTGCCGAAGCGCTGGTCGAGGGCAAGACCATCTGCATCGAGGGCGGCAACATCGAACATGAGTGCCCAGGCCATCATGCCGAGGGTGAAAAGGTCTGCGTCTGCCTCTGGTGCGGCTTCGAAAAACCGCACGTCGATGGCGTTCCATGCAGGACAGAACTCTGCCATGACTGCCGGAAGCCGCTGATCAGGAAGGGGAGGTTCAGCACCATTGAGTGATCCCGCTTCGAACTTCTCGCTCCTGCCGATTCCCCTCATCCATTTCGGCTGTGGGCGCGTCTCGATGCTGCCCGGCCTCTGTTCGTCGTACGGCAGGCGCCTGCTCCTGGTCACGGGCCGCTCGGCACTGAAACGATCGGGACTGCTCTCGAAGATCCTCGATTCACTGGCCGCCGAGGGGGTCGAGGTGCACCAGATGCGGGTGGAACGTGAGCCCTCTCCCGAAATGATCGACCGTACGGTGCAGGAGAACCGCGGCCGGGTTGTCGACGTCGTCGCGGCCATCGGCGGCGGGAGCGTGCTCGATGCCGGCAAGGCCCTGTCCGCGATGCTCCTGCAACGCCAGCCTGTGGAGCGCTTCATCGAGGGGCGCGAAGGGGTGATGCCGCACGACGGCAGGAAGGTGCCTTTCATCGCCGTCCCTACCACCTCGGGAACCGGCAGCGAGGCGACCAGCAACGCCGTCATCAGCAGGGTCGGCCAGGGTGGCTTCAAGCGCTCGCTCCGCCACCGGGCCTTCGTCCCCGATGTAGCCCTCATCGATCCCGAGCTCATGGTGACGGCGCCCCTCGCACTCACGGCTTCTTCGGGCATGGATGCCTTCACGCAGCTGCTCGAAGCCTACCTTTCGCCCTTCGCCTGCCCGTATACCGATGCGATCTGCCTCAGCGGCATGGAGCGCTTCAGCGGCTCCTTCATTCCCGCATGCACCACCGGCGCCCGGGACCCTTCGGTGCGTGCCGACATCGCCTACGCCGCCCTGATGTCGGGCATCGCCCTGGCGAACGCCGGGCTCGGCATCGTCCACGGATTCGCCTCTTCGGTCGGCGGAATCTACGACATCCCTCACGGGACGCTCTGCGCGACCCTGCTCGCAGAGTCAACCAGGGTGAACATCGAGCGGCTGCGCAGCCTCGATACGGGGCATCTGGCGCTCGGGAAATTCTCGAAGGCGGGAGGGATCCTCGCCGGAAGGGAGCCGGCAGGCGTCCGGGAGGGGTGCGGGATGCTGCTGGAGCAGCTCTCGGAGTGGCAGGAGCTCCTCGGGTTCCCCCGCCTGCGGGAGTTCGGCGTGCGCGACGCGGAGCTCGACGGGATAGTTGCCGCGACCAGGAGCAGGAGCAACGCCGTCGCGCTTGATGCTGCCTCGATGCGCGGAATCCTCGAAGCCCGGCTGTGACGCCACAGCAGCAGCTTCGTTTTCATCGCTATCGAATCCGATGACGATGACGATACCGATAGCGATAGGGAGGGAGGTACGCGGGGGCCTCCACCTGGGGCCGATTGGTTACGATTGCCTGGTTTTCCACCAGTCGCTGCCGTAGTTGTAGAAGAGCTCCTCGTCCTTCCTGATCTCCCTCAGCGCATAGAGCACCAGTTCTGCCCCGAGGGCGGTATCGTCCCGGTAGTAGGCGACGTTCGGCTGCGGGGAGTGGTTGAAGAGCATGCCGTATCCCATCGCCAGGAGGCGGAGGTCCTCTGCGTTGCCATAGAAGACGTAGTTGAGGAGCTCCCCGCCGATGTCCCTGTCCGTCACCTCAAGGGCAGGGCAGCGTTCGATGATCTCCCCGGCGCTGATCGCCCGGTCGGCGAAGGCTCCACGACCGCTGACCGTTGAGGCGTCGATCCTGACCGCCCCGCGGCCGATCGTCGATCTCTTCCCGCCCAGGATCCGGGCAGCGGCAAAGCCGGCAACAGCGCCGATGAGTACGGAGATGGCCGCGACGAGCCAGATGTCAGGAGTCATGATTATCCGCTAGGGGTGAAGGTGTTGCTGTCGCGGAAGATAGGAAAAATGAGGTGCAGAACCGTCATGCCGGATTCGATTCCGCCCTGGAGGCGGATGAGGAAATGAACAGGGCGCAGAACCTGTTATAGCTCTCTGACAGGCGATGCTGTAATCCATACACCAACATCAAGGAGGGGAGCCGCATGACGCCGATCCTGCAGGTCGTCGGGATGTCGAAGGTCTACCGCATGGGAGACGTGTCGGTCACCGCGCTCAGGAATGTGTCGCTGGATTTCTTCGGCGGCGAGCTTGTCGTGCTGCTCGGCGCATCGGGAAGCGGAAAATCGACCCTGCTCAACATCATCGGCGGCCTCGACCTGCCCACCACAGGAACCCTGACCTTCAGGGGCTCCGATCTGACCTCGGCTACGGAACAGCAACTGACGGCCTACCGACGTCGCTCCATAGGTTTTGTTTTCCAGTTCTACAACCTGATATCGAGCCTGACCGCACTGGAGAACGTGCAGCTGGTGACCGATATTTCGGAACAGCCCATGCCAGCAGACGAAGCGCTTCGCCTGGTGGGGCTCGGTGACCGCATGAACCACTTCCCGGCGCAGCTTTCGGGGGGCGAGCAGCAGCGGGTGGCCATCGCGAGGGCTGTGGCGAAGCGGCCCGAGCTGCTGCTCTGCGACGAACCGACGGGTGCGCTTGATTACCTTACCGGCAAGCTGGTTCTCGAAGTCATCGAGAAGGTGAACCGCGAACTCGGCACGACCACGCTCGTCATTACGCACAATGTCTCGATCGCCGGCATGGCAGATCGTGTCGTCACCCTGCGCAGCGGCGAGGTGGCCGAAGACCGGCGCAATTCGACAAGGCTTTCGCCTTCTGAACTCTCATGGTGATCCTCAATGCGGCCGCTCACCAGAAAATTGACCAGGGATCTGCTGCACCTCAAGGGCCAGATGTTTGCCGTTATGGCGGTCGTGGCTTGTGGCATCACGGTCTATGTCTCCATGAGCAGTGTGAAGTATTCGCTTGAGGCATCACGGTGGAGTTACTACAGCCGCTACCGGTTCGGAGATCTGTTCCTTCAGGTCAGGCGGGCTCCGGAAACGTGGCGTGAAACCGTCAGCCGCATTCCGGGGGTTGCTACGGTTGCAACGAGGATCGTTACCGATGTGATGCTCGATGTGCCGGGCCTCGATGAGCCGGCGACCGGTCGCCTGATTTCGATTCCGGAACGGGATGCGCCGGTGTTGAACGGCCTGTTCATCGTTTCGGGGCGCACGATCGAGCCGGGAAGGACGGATGAGGTTGTCGCCAGCAGGTCGTTTATGGAGGCGAACGGCCTGAAGCCTGGGGCTCGTGTCGGCGCGGTGGTCAATGGCCGATGGAAGGAGCTGCGCATCGTCGGGAGCGGCCTCTCTCCCGAATACATCTACGAGGTGCAGCCCGGCTCTTTTTTCCCGGACAAGCGTCGTTTCGGCGTCTTCTGGATAAGCCGAAAATCGCTCGAGTCGGCCCTCGACATGGATGGCGCATTCAACGACCTCTCGCTGCGGCTCGCCCACGGCGCCTCCGAAAAGGAGGTGATCATTCGGCTCGATCAGCTTTTCAGCCGTTACGGGTCTCTCGGGGCCTACGGGCGCGACGAACAGATGTCCGACCGTTTCATCTCGGACGAAATCAAGCAGCTTGGCACCCAGATCACGGTGCTGCCGGCCATATTCCTTGCCGTGGCAGTTTTCCTGCTCAACATCGTGCTGCAACGGCTCGTCAGCACCCAGCGAGACCAGATTGCCGTGCTCAAGGCAATGGGGTACTCGAACGCCGAGATCGGGCTGCACTATCTCGGTTTCGCCCTGGTGCCGACGGCAGCCGGAGCCCTGCTCGGCAGTGCTTTCGGCGCCTGGCTCGGTACGCGGCTGGTCAGGATCTACGGCGATTTCTATAACTTCGCCGAGCTGGTCTATGTGTTCAGGCCGCAAAACCTCATGGTCGCCGTGCTGTTGAGCGCCCTCGCGGCCGTGGCCGGAGCGTTGACGGCCCTGGGAAGGGCTGTGCGGTTGCCTCCGGCCGAGGCGATGCGGCCCGAGGCGCCGCCCCTCTATCGCCCGGGGCTCCTCGACCGGGGAGGATTCGGGCAGCGGTTCACGGTGCCGGTGCGGGTCATCGTGCGGAATATCGAACGACGGCCCTGGAAATCGGCGGTTTCGGTAATCATGATCGCCCTTTCGATAGCGATTCTCATCGCCGGACGATACACCTACGACGCGGTTGACCGGATGAGCGCTGTGGAGTTCGGTGAGAAGCACCGCGAGGATGTCACCGTGATCTTCACCGATCCGATGCCCCCCTCGGTTTCATATGCAATAGCTTCGCTGCCGGGGGTGCTGGAACACGAATATTACCGGGAAGAGCCTGCTCGCCTGAGCTTCGGTCATCGGACACGGCGCCAGACGTTACGGGGGCTGGCGTCGGCCGAAGGCCTGCAGCGGCTTGTCGATGCCGACCTGCACCGGGTCGACCTGCCATCCGGCGGCTTGCTTTTGACCACGAAGCTGGCGGAGATCCTCGGCGTGAAACCGGGCGACCGTCTGCACGTCCAGCTCCTGCAGGGAGCGCGCCGTTCGGCAGAGGTGCCCGTGGCCGGCACCATCGACGAGATCCTCGGCCTGTCGGCTTACATGCGCCTCGAATCGCTTGACCGGCTGGCCGGAGACGGCGGTGCCCTGAATGCCGTATCCCTGCGCATCGATCCGGATCGCCAGAATGCGCTGTACCGGCAGTTCAAGCTCATGCCGGGGGTGTCCGGCATCATGATGCTCAAGGCGCTTCGCCGCAGTTTCGACGAACTGATTGCCGAAAGCATGACCACATCGACGCTGATCCTTACGACGTTCGCCTGCGTGCTGGCGTTCGCCATCGTCTACAACGGGGCGCGCATCTCTCTTTCGGAACGGGCAAGGGAGCTTTCCAGCCTCAGGGTGCTCGGCTTGACCAAAGCAGAGATCGCCTTCATCCTGCTCGGCGAGCAGGCCCTCTTCTGCTTGGCGGCCATGCCGCTCGGAATCCTGATCGGCATCGGCCTCTCCGCGCTGCTTTCCGTTGCCCTGAGCTCGGAACTGTACCGTCTTCCGATCTCCTTCACTCCTGCCAACTTTATTTTCGCATTGGCTGTTCTTGTCACTGTTGCTGCGGCATCCGGCCTCGCCGTCAGGAGGCGGCTGGTGACGCTTGACCTGATCGCGGTCCTGAAAACAAGGGAGTAGGTATGAAACCATTGTTGAAAACGCGGCTCGCCGCTGGCGCCGGCATACTTGCCGCCATCCTGCTTCTGTTCTTCTGGCTCCGTCCCGCACCCGTTCCTGTCGATTCGGGCAAGGCAAGCATCGGCCCCCTGCAGGTGACGCTCGAAGCTGAAGGGGTTACCCGTGTGGTGGAGCGCTTTACGGTCGCAGCACCGGTTTCGGGTCGCCTGCTGCGCAGCTCCCTTGAAGAGGGGGAGCGGGTCGATATCGCACAGACGCTTGCCCTGATCGTGCCTCCCGGCCTGAACACGAGGGAGTTCCGCGAAGCTTCTGCGCTCGCGGCTTCTGCCCGTGCACTTCTTGGTGCGGCCGAAACGCGTCGGCGGCAGCTCGAGATCAACCTTGCCCAGTCACGGCGCCGTGCCGCCCGCTATGACCAGCTCTATCGTGAAGGGGCGGTGTCGAAAGAGAGCTGGGAGCTGGCCCGCAACGAGGCGGCGGTACTTGAAAAGGAGCGTCAGGCGGCGGCATCTGCCCTGGCATCGGCTGCCCATCAGTACGAGGCTGCCCAGGCCAGAGTCGATCCGCGCCTGGCGTTGAAGCCGGTCGCGGTGACCTCCCCGGCGTCGGGGATGGTGCTCCGCATCCATGAGAAAAGCGAGAAGGTCGTTACGGCCGGGATGCCGCTCTTCGATATCGGCGATCCGGGCAGGCTCGAGATCGTCATCGATCTCCTTTCGGCCGATGCCGTGAGGATAAGGCCCGGCCAGGCGGTCCTGATCGAGGGATGGGGCGGGGAGGGTTCGCTGTGTGCCAGGGTCAGCCGCGTCGAGCCGGCGGCGTTTACGAAGATCTCTGCGCTTGGAATCGAGGAAAAACGGGTGAATATTATCGCGCAACTCGAACATCCCGAGCCCCGCCTGGGTGATAATTTCCGGGTGCTCGCCACCATTGTGCTCCATGATGCCGCGCAGGTTCTGCGGGTGCCGGTGAGCAGCCTTTACCGCTCTGGCGACGGGTGGCGGGTTTTCGTGATCGTGGATGGACGTGCTGTCGAACGTAAGGTCGCCATAGGCATGCGCGGTTCCTCGGCGGCAGAGGTCCTGGGCGGCTTGAGGCCGGGAGAGCGGGTCGTGCTCCATCCGGCCAACGAGCTCGGCCCAGGCATGCGGGTTTCGGAGCACCTCAAGTAAATCAGTGATGCAAAGGAGAGCACGTGGGACATCGTGAGGGATCGTCTTCAGGGAGGAAGTTGATGGTGATCGTCGGGGCGGGAGCGTCGGGGATGCTGGCCGCCGTTTCGGCACGCCGTGCCGCTCGCGGCCTTGGCGTTGCCGACGCCAGGCTCCGGATCCTCCTGCTCGAACGCAACCCGAAGCCCGGAGCCAAGATCGCCATCTCCGGCGGCGGGCATTGCAATGTCACGCACGAAGGCCCGGTAGAGTGCCTCCTCGAAAAGGGATTCCTCCGGAAAAACGAACTGCGTTTCGTCAAGCCGTCGATCCATGCCTTCACCAACGCCGACCTCCTGGAGCTGCTTGCGAGCTACGGCGTACCGGCTGCCGCAAGGGAGGATGGCCGGGTCTTCCCGGTTTCCGGCTCCGCACGCGATGTGCTGGACGCACTGCGCCGCATGCTGCGTGACGCTTCGGTCGAACTGCTCACCGGCGCACGGGTCGATATGCTCGAAATGTCGGGGAAGGGTTTCGTGCTGGGGGTGGGGGAGGTGCGTTACGAGGCCGATGCGGT
>OMIK01000053.1 GCA_900299075.1 Chlorobi bacterium Chlorobi_1 | reverse complement strand
GTGACCGGTTCGCGGGTAATGATCGAGGGGGAGGTCTTCCTGAGCGGGATCGGCATCGACACGACCAGCCGCAAGCTTGCCGAGGAGGCCCTCTGGCAGAGCGAGCAGCGCTTCCGGTCGATTACCGAGCAGATCGATGCGCCGGTCTTCATCAGCGATGCTTCCGGCAATGTCGTCTATATGTCAAGGGCTATCGAAAGCCTCTCCGGATTCACTCGGGAAGATGTCCTGGGCAAGCCCTTCAGCAATTTCCTCGAAGGGGAGGCCATCCCGTTGGCGATGGGGATGTTCACTCAGGTGCTCGCCGATCATCAGGCAGCACCGCTCAACGAGTTCAGGCTGCGCAAGAAGGACGGCTCGATCTGCTACGCGGAGATCAAGCTCCAGTTCTACCGCGACAGCCGGATCGAAGGGGTGATCGGCCTCATCTACGACCTGACGCAACGGAAGCGGTACGACGCGCTGACGGCGCTCCGCATCAGGCTCCTGCAGATGATGGACGGCAAGGCGTTGCCGGAAGAGCTGATGCAGGCAGCCATCGACGAGGCGGAACGGATGACCGACAGCGCTTTCGGTTTCCTGCACATCTTCGAAACCGCCGCTGGCGAATTCCCCCAGAGGGTCTGGTCGGAGCGGATGCGCACCCACATGGCCGCCATGGAGGGTAACGGATTCCAACACCCGACCAATGAGTCGCTCTTCTGGGAAGAGGCGGTCAGGCGGAAAACCACGGTCATACGCAACGACTACGCGTCCGTGCCGCCGCAGGGATTTCCTGCCGGGCACCTGCCCGCGTTGCGCAACACCCTGGTCGTGCCGATATCGAATGCCGAAGGGGTGGCCGGGGTCTTCCTGCTCGGCAACAAGCGGAGCGACTACGGCGAAGCCGACGCCGGCTGGGTAGTTGCGCTGGTGGACCTCGTTTGGGATATCGTCGAGCGCCGCCGTGCCGAGCAGTCGGAGGGCCGGCTGCAGGCGATGCTGATGCAGATCCAGAAGATGGAGATCGTCGGCCAGCTCGCCGGAGGCATCGCCCACGACTTCAACAACCTGCTCGGGGTGATCCTCGGAAACGCGGAGATCGCCCTTTCCGAGCCTTCGCTCGATGCTTCGGTGAGGCAGTGCCTCGAAGAGATCTCGAGGGCGGCTGAGCGCTCAGCCGAGCTCACCAGCCAGCTGCTCGCCTTCGCCAGGAAGCAGACGGCCCTGCCGCAGCTGCTCGACCTGAACGAGGTGGTCGACGCGACGCTCGGTATGCTGCAGGGGCTGATCGGGGAGAAGGTGGCCATTATCCTGAACAGGGGGAGTGCGGTCTGCCCCGTGAGGGTGGACCCCGAGCAGCTCGACCAGATCCTGACGAACCTCTGCCTTAACTCCAGGGATTCGATGGACGGCGAGGGGCGGATCATCATCGGCATCCGCAGGATGCATGTCGATGGCAGCGGCGAATCCGGCCAGGGCAGCGGCATGTCCGGCGATTTCGTCGAGCTTTCGGTCGCCGATACGGGTAAGGGGATCGAGCTGGAGCATCGGGCACACATCTTCGAGCCGTTCTACACGACCAAGGCTTTCGGGAAGGGGACCGGCTTGGGGTTGGCTACCGTCTATGGAATCATCAAGCAGAACCGCGGATTCATCGATTTCGATACCGAGGTGGGCAAGGGGAGCGAGTTCCGGGTCTACCTCCCGCTGAGTTCGGAAACGGGGGATGCGGTTGCCCGCCTTGGCGAGGGGGATGAGTTCCAGGGCCGCAAGAAGACGGTCATGGTGGTGGAGGACGAACCGGAGATCCTGAACCTCTGCAGGCTCATGCTGGAAAAAACGGGTTACCGGGTGGTGCCCGCGGCTTCTCCCGACGATGCGCTCAGGCAGGCCGAGGGTTTGAGGGGGCGCATCGACCTGCTTCTCACCGACGTCGTGATGCCCGGGATGAACGGCAACGAGCTTTCCGCGAGGATCGCTGGCATCATGCCCGGGGTGAAGACCCTTTTCATGTCGGGCTATACGGCTGACATCATCGCCTGTCACGGCATTGTCGACACCAGCGTCAATTTCATTCCCAAACCCTTTACGGTCATGGGACTGTCGAAGAAGGTAAAGGAGGTTCTCGCCTCCTGATGATGCCCTGGAGCCAATGCGCATCCCTGCCGCCCCGGCTCCGGTGAACTCTTGTCAGAGGGCGCTGACCCTTACCGATACCTTGAGCGTCTCCGACGATGTGCCTTTGTAGGTGCCCCTTACCGGCGGGACGTCGGCATAGTCCCTTCCCGATCCGATCTTGATGTAACGCTCGTCGACGACGAGCGTTTTGTGCGTCGGGTCGAAGCCGCACCAGCCGGTTCCCTCTCCGCAGTAGGCTTCGCACCAGGCATGGCTTGCCTCGTCCTGCCCTTCAGGGGTGCTGCTCCCGCCGTAGAGGTAGCCGCTGACGTAGCGCGTCGGGATGCCAAGGTGGCGGCAGGCGGCGATCATGATGTGGGCGAAGTCCTGGCAGACGCCGCGGCCGAGGGCCATCACCACGGCGCTGGTGCTGTGCACGTCCGTGACCCCCGGCTCATATTTGAACGAGCTGTTGATGTGGCGGCAGATCTCCATCGCCTGGCTGTAGGCATTCCCGCTCTCCCTGAACTGCTCCGCAAGGGCGCATATCGCCGGGTCGAAATGGACGTAGCGGCTTTCGGCCGAAAAATCAAGCAGCCTGATCCCGTCCTCTTCGTCGGCAAGGCTGCAGGCCGCGGCGGTGCTTTCGATCACCGATGTTGCGACGATCTGCACCTTCCGGTGGCTCTGCAGGAGGTTGAAGTGGTGCACCGCGTTGCCGTAGAAGTCCGTGTACTCGAAGATCGGCGCCGACGGCGAGACCTGGAGGCTGAAGCTGGCGCACCGCTGTTTGCCGTCCGGCGTGCTCGCCGGCTGCAGCCGTACTTCGGTGGCGGTTTCGTAGACAGGTTCTTCGTATTCGAACGCCGTCGTATGCTCGACCTTGAGGATCATGGCTTTGCTGTTTACCCCGTTGTGCCCCGCCGGGCGGTTACTGCTGTTGCTGTTGCTGCTGCTGTTGCGACTGGCTCCAGTTCGCGCGGCCGCCCGATACGCCGGTAAACGCCAGCCCCTCCGATGCGTCGACCGGCTCTATCTTCGGCGTGTGGTAGGCGAAGTAGAGCAGGTGGAGCTGTTCGCCCACCTTGATCACCCCCTCCTGGATCTCCTCGAGGAAGTCGTGCACCCCCCGCAGGTGGATGTCCTCCACGGTGGTGTAGCTCAGCTCCGCGTCCATCTTGCCGATCAGCCGGTCAACGTTGTTGACGTAGCGGTGCGTCGAGCTTCCCGAGATCCTCCAGAGCGCCTCCTGCGCCGCACAGATCGAGAAGGTGATGCTGCGGGGGAAGGCGCGGTCGAGGATGAGGAAGCGCAGGATGTTGTCGGGGTCGATCTTCGAAAGGTAGACTTTCCTGAAGGCTTCAAGGGCGCTGCAGCTCTTCAGCACCGCCATCCACTGGATGATGTCCACCGAGTTCTTGACCAGGTCGAGGTGCTGGCCGCGCTTCGGCATGAGCATCTGGTACTTCACGTCGATGAGCCTGGCCGAGTTGTCCGCGCGTTCAAGGTACTTGCCGATCTGCACGAAATCCCACCCCTCGTTGCGGGAGAAGGTGTTGTCGGTGATCCCCTGGAACAGGTGGGAGGCGTTCTTGATCTCCTTGTAGAAGCTGTAGGGATCGTTGTGCACCTGCTGCGGCGTCACGCTCTGCAGGTAGTGGTAGAGGTTGTTGAGCTGCTCCCACATCTCGCTGGAGATGCTCTCGATGATGCTCCGGGCGTTCTCGCGGGCCATGCCGATCGAAGAGATGATGGAGCTGCTGTTGCCACGGTTGAACACCAGGTAGTCGGTGACGTTCTGGGCGTTGTACTCCTCGTAGCGGGCCCTGAAATCCTCGGGGTCGGCCATGACCATGATCAGCGGGCTCCAGTAGTTCGGATGGTCCACCGAGGTGATGCTGTTCAGGTCGAGCATCAGGTTGAAGTTCACGTCGAGGAAGCGTGCCGTGTTTTCGGCACGTTCGAAATAGCGGCTCATCCAGAAGAGCGATTCGGCGACTCGGCTCAGCATGCGTTGTAACGTCCGTTAAGGTTCAGATATCGATGACCCAGGTGTCCTTGCTTCCTCCGCCCTGGGAGGAGTTGACCACCAGCGAGCCGCGCTTAAGGGCGACTCGCGTGAGCCCTCCGGGCACCATCGAGGCGCTCTTTCCGTAAAGCACGTAGGGGCGCAGGTCGATATGGCAGGGGAAGATCTCAGCATCGCCCATGAAGCTCGGGTGGCGCGACAGCGAGATGGTCGGCTGGGCGATGTAGTTGCGCGGGTCCGCCACGATCAGTTCGGCGAACCGCTCCCGCTCCTCAGGAGATGCGTGCGGGCCGACCAGCATGCCGTAACCGCCCGACTCGTTGGCCGACTTCACCACCAGCTTGTCCAGGTTCTCCAGGATGTACTTGAGGTGTTTCGGGTTGCTGGCCAGCCAGGTTTCGACATTGTCGAGGATCGGCTCCTCGCCGAGGTAGTACCTGATGATGTCGGGTACGAAGCTGTAGATCACCTTGTCGTCGGCGACCCCCGTGCCGATGGCGTTGGCCAGGGCGACGTTCCCCTTGCGGTACGCGTTGATCAGCCCTGCCACCCCCAGCTTCGAGTCGGGCCGGAAGACCAGCGGGTCGATGAAATCGTCGTCGACCCTGCGGTAGATCACGTCCACCCGCTGCAGGCCGCGCGTCGTTCGGGTATAGACCTTGTTGTTGTTCACCACCAGGTCGCGCCCCTCGGTAAGCTGGACCCCCATCTGCTGGGCCAGGAAACTGTGCTCGAAGTAGGCCGAATTGTAGATGCCCGGTGTCAGCACCACAACCTTCGGATCACTTTTCTGCGTCGGGCTGATCTCCTGCAGGGTCCTGAGCAGCTGCTGCGGGTAGCTGTCGACCGGGCGTACCTTGTAGCGGTCGAAGAGCACCGGGAACGCGCGCTTCATCGCCTGCCGGTTCTGCAGCATGTAGGAGACACCGCTCGGCGTCCGGAGGTTGTCCTCCAGCACCAGGTAACGGCCGTCCCTGTCACGGATGAGGTCGCTGCCCGTCACGTGGATATAGACGCCCAGGGGAGGCCGCACGCCGACGAACTCCCGCCGGAAATGCTTGCTTCCCAGCACCAGCTCCGCCGGCACCACCTTGTCCCTCAGGATCTTCTGGCTGTGGTAGATGTCCGAGAGGAACTCGTTGAGCGCCATGATCCTCTGGATGAGGCCACGTTCGATCCTTTCCCACTCAGGGGAGGGGATGATGCGCGGGATGAGGTCGAACGGGAATATGCGCTCGATGCCCTCCTCGACGCCGTAGACGGTGAAGGTGATCCCCTGGTTCCGGAAGAAGAGGTTCACCAGGTGTTTCCTTGCACGGACATCATCCACGGAGAGCTGCGCGAAGCGGCGCATCATCTTGTCGTAATGGGGCCTGGGTACCCCCTCATTCGACATCACTTCATCGAAGAACCGGTCGGGGCCGGCATCATAGTGTTCGAACAGGCGGGTCATGGGCGGAACAGGAAAGCTGATGAAACGACGTAATTCTTCTTTAATAAGCTTAATATTATTCGGAAGAGCAAGAGGATTTCCTCAAAAAATAATACGAATATGTTGAAAACGGCAGGCGGACGGTTTCCGGGGCCGGCGTGCCGGGGGCGGGCAGGTGTCTCAGGCCAGGGCGTACACTCCGCTGCCCGACTCGGCAAGCAGGCAGACCGTGCCTGCCCGGACGAGCGACACCAGGATCCTGCGGGCCTCCTGGACCGGTATCCCCGCATGTTCGGCGAACTCCGGCGCGGTGATCCGCGAGTTCTCCGAAAGGTAGTGCAGCAACCGGCGCTCGCGGTCGCTGAACGACACCTTCAGGGGGCTCTTCCTTGCCTGGATCAGTGCAATCCTGTCGTCGTCCGCCGCCTTGTTGTGGCTGCCCTCGCGGATGAAGACCCGCCGCTCCAGGACGCGTCTGCCCGTCTCGCGGCAGTAGCCCTCCTCGAGATGGACGTGTGGCTTGTCGGGGCTTTCGGGGACGCTGACGATCAGCACCATGCGCCGTTTGTACTCCTCGACGTGCACGTCGAGCGCAGGCATCGGCTCGATGTGGAACCTGAGCGCATCGTCGATCACCTCCAGCGCCTCCTTTTCGCTGCTGATGCCCACGATGCGCCGGTCGTCGTCGACCCCGATCAGGATATGTCCTCCCGAGGTGTTGGCGAATGCGGCGATGGAACGGGCGATCTTGGCGGGGGAGTGGACGAGGCGCTTGAACTCGATGCAGAGCCCTTCACCCTCTGCCACCGTTTCGAGCAGGGATATCGGAGCGGATTTCGGCCTGATGAGCGGCATAGGGGGCTCCTCGGTCTGGTTGCGTATGTCGCCTTTCCGGGGCGCGGCTTGAAGCCGCATTCATTCATGTTACGCAGGAATCCTCGTTAAGTCAAGCGCCCTCTGCTCCATCGCATCGGGTATTGGCCGGGGAGAACAGGAAAAGCCCTCTCTCATCGACAGGGCTTTTCAAAAATCACCGGATCTGGCAGGATTCACTCAGGCTTGAGGTGCGGGAAGAAGATGACGTCGCGGATCGAGTCCTCGCCGGTCAGGAGCATGACCATGCGGTCGATGCCGATGCCGAGGCCGGCGCACGGGGGCATGCCGTACTCGAGGGCGCGGAGGAAGTCCTCGTCGACCACCATCGCCTCGTCGTCGCCGCGCTGGCGGAGGCGGGCCTGTTCCTCGAGGCGCTCGCGCTGCACCACCGGGTCGTTGAGCTCGGAGAAGGAGTTGCACACCTCCTTGCCGCCGACGATGAGCTCGAAGCGCTCCACCAGGCCGGGCTCGGAGCGGTGTTTCTTGGCGAGCGGGGACATCTCCTCGGGGTAGTCGGTGATGAAGGTGGGCTGGATGAGCTTGGGCTCGACGAACTCGCCGAAGATCTCGTCGATGATTTTGCCGCTGCTGATCTTCGGGTCGAGCTCGAGGCCGAGGTCCTTGGCGATGTTGCGCAGTTCGGTCTCGGACTTGCCCCTGATCTCCATGCCGGTGAACTCCCTGATGGAGTCGGCGATGGTGAGGCGGCGGAACGGGGGCGTGAGGTTGATCTCGTTGCCGAGGAAGGTGGTGGTGCCGGTGCCGTTGACCTCGACGCACGCCTGGTGCAGCAGGTCTTCGACCAGCTCCATCATCCAGACGTAGTCCTTGTAGGCGACGTAGAGCTCGACCTGGGTGAACTCGGGATTGTGGAAGCGGTCGATGCCTTCGTTGCGGAAGTCCTTGGCGAATTCGTAGACGCCGTCGAAGCCCCCGACGATCAGGCGCTTGAGGTAGAGCTCGTTGGCGATGCGCAGGTAGAGTTCCATGTCGAGCGCGTTGTGGTGCGTCGTGAAGGGGCGTGCCGCCGCGCCGCCGTAGATCGGCTGGAGGATCGGGGTCTCGACCTCGAGCCAGCCGTTCGAGGCGAAGTAGCTGCGCATGAAGGCGACGATCCTGGTCCTCTTGATGAAGGTGCCGCGGACCTCCGGGTTGACGATCAGGTCGACGTAGCGCTGGCGGTAGCGGAGCTCGCGGTCGCTGAAGGCGTCGTAGACCACCTTCTGGCCGTCGACCTCCTTCTCCTTGGCGATCGGGATGGGGCGGAGCGACTTGGAGAGCAGCTCGAACTGCTGCGCATGCACCGAAACCTCTCCGGTCCTGGTGCGGAAGGAGAAGCCCTTGACGCCGACGATGTCGCCGATGTCGAGCAGCTTGAAGGTGTCGTAGGCCTGCTCGCCGACCTCGTCGCGCTTGAGGTAGACCTGGATGCGTCCTTCCGAGTCCTGGATGTGCAGGAAGGAGGCCTTGCCCATCTTGCGGATGGTCATGATCCGGCCGGCGACGGCGACCTCCTCCCGGCTCTCTTCGACGAAGGAGTCGAGGATCGCCTTCGAGGTCGTGGTGACGTCGAACGAGTAGGGGTAGGGGTTGATGCCGGCTGCGGCGAGGTGCTCGCGCTCCTCGAAGCGGCGCTTCATCTGGTCGTTGAGGGATACTGCCTGGGGAATCTCCTGCTGGCTGGGCTTCTGTTCTTGTTCTTTGGTCATGCTGATGGTCTTCAGGGTAATAAAATCACTCCGACATGGCGGCCTTGAGCCAGATCGACGGCAGGGTGCTGAGCTTCTGGTAGAGGGAGCGGTAGGCCCGGCGGGTGAAGACGTCGTAGCCGTTCTGCTCGACCGCCTTGAGGATGTCGCTGTAGTTGCGGCTGCTGATCGTGACCGCCAGGCGGCTCTCCTTCTGGAGCATCGGGATCCCCTTGTCGGCGGAGTCGTAGTAGCGGCGGGCGCGCTCGATCTGGAACTTCATGAGCTCGACGAAGTTGCCGTTCATCGCCTTTAACATGAAGGACTCGCGGCTGTAGCCGAAGCGGCGGAGGTCTTCGAGCGGAAGGTAGATCCTGCCGCGGTCGACATCCTCGCCGATGTCGCGCAGGATGTTGGTGAGCTGCATGGCGATGCCGAGGTCGATGGCGTGCCTGAGGGCGCTGCGGTCACTGTACCCGAAGATCTCGGCGGTCATGAGCCCGACGACCGAGGCTACCTTGTAGCAGTAGACGTAGAGCTCGTCGAAGGTCTCGAAGGGGGTGAAGTCGATATCCATGGCCACACCGTCGATGAGGTCGAGCGGCAGCTCGATCGGTATGGCGTAGTGGCGCAGGGTGTCGTGCCACGCCATGAGGATCGGGTCGTTCCGGTGCTCCCCGGCGTAGCACTCGCCGAGCCGTGCCTTCCAGTCGTCGATGGAACGGTTGATCTCTTCGCGGCTGAGCTGGCCGTTGGTCAGCTTGTCTTCGGCGAGGTCGACCAGGTCGTCGACCGTGCGCAGAAGGGCGTACATGGCGAAGATCGGGTTCTGCTGGCGCTTCGGCAGGAAGAGGGTCGCCAGGTAGAAGGTCTTGGCGTGGTGCCTGGCGATCTGCCGGCAGTAGTCGTAGGCGTTCGTGAGCGACAGTTTCTTGCCGGTGTCCTGGAATAGAGTCTGTCCGTTGTAGCTGTAGTTCATGAAGCTTCGAATGGTCGATCTGGGACTTGGAAGTCTGTTCCGGGCTCCAGCGCAAGCGCACCGCCGCTGCCGTATGCTTGAAAGCGAAAAAAATGTAACTTTCAGGATTCGGAACGCGTTTTCAGGAACGTGACGGCAAGATAACCTAAAGGTCAATATATACCAAGAGCACGGAGGGACGCCCGTCGCCGGTTTCCGGTCCATCCGATGCACCCGAATCATTTCCCGCATCCGCTTGACGATACCCGTAGCACCCTCCGGGAGGGAGAGAGCCCTGCTCATCGGCCTCTCCTCCCAGCCCGAAGTCCCAAGGACCCTTGTCGAAGAGTACCTTTCAGAACTGGCGTTCCTGGCCGACACGGCCGGGGCCGAAGTCCTGCGTTCCATCATCCAGGAGAAGCGCCAGCCCGATCCTGCCACCTGCATCGGCAGGGGCAAAGCCGAGGAGCTTGCCGAGTTCGTGAAGGACGAGAAGGTTGACCTCGTGATCTTCGACGACGACCTCACTCCCGTGCAGGCGAGGAACCTCGAGCGCATCTTCGAGTGCAAGGTGCTCGACCGGACCGGCCTGATCCTGCAGATCTTCGCCATCAGGGCCCGCTCGTCGCAGGCCAGGACGCAGGTCGAGCTGGCGCAGCTCGAGTACCTCCTGCCGCGCCTCTCCGGCGCCTGGACCCACCTGTCGAAGCAGAAGGGCGGCATCGGCACCAAGGGGCCTGGCGAGACGCAGATCGAGACCGACCGCCGCCTCGTGCGCAACCGTATCGCATCGCTGAAGCGGAAGCTGAAGGCGGTGTCGCTGCAGCACGAGACCCAGACGCGCGGCCGCAATTCGGTGCCCAGGGTGGCGCTGGTCGGCTACACGAACGCAGGCAAGTCGACGCTGATGAACGCGCTCTGCCCGGAAGCCGGCGCCTACGCCGAGAACCGGCTGTTCGCGACCCTCGATACGAGGACGCGGCGGCTCGAGCTGAAGATCAACAAGCTGGTGCTGCTTTCCGATACGGTGGGATTCATCCGCAAGCTGCCACATACGCTTGTCGAGAGCTTCAAGTCCACGCTCGACGAGGTGCTGCAGGCCGACTTCCTGCTGCACGTCATCGACGTCAGCCATCCCTCTTTCCAGGACCACATGCAGGTGGTCCGGGAGACGTTGGCCGAGATCGGGGTGAAGCACGACCATATCATCGAGGTGTTCAACAAGATCGACGCGCTCGACGACCCTTCCGAGCTGACCGGTCTCCGCACCCGTTACCGCGACGCGGTCTTCATCTCCGCCGAGCGGGGGCTGAACCTCTCGGTGCTGAAGGAGTGCATCGCCGAACATGTGGCCAGGGAGTTCAAGGAGCGGAAGGTCCGGACGCACGTGTCGAACTACAAGCTGATCGGCTACCTTTACGACCATGCCGAGGTGATCGAGAAGCGGCACGTCGACGAGCAGGTCTACCTGACGATCCGGGTGCACCGCAACAACCTCAAGCAGATCGACGCCATGCTGAAGGCGTCGGCGGAGGCGAGCCATGCCGGTGCTGACCGCTAACACCACGCGGAGGAAGATCGACGGGCGGCGGCTCGGACAGTCAGTGCTGGCCGTGTTGCAGGGAGAGGGGTGTTCCGCCGGCTCGGTGGAGGCGGTCTACTGCGGCCGCCGGATGATCCGCCGCATCAACCGCGAGTACCTGCAGCACGACTACGCGACCGACACCATCACCTTCCGGTACAACGAGGGCGACGAGGTCGACGGGGAGTTCTACATCTGCCTCGACGTCATCGAGGAGAACGCCCGCCGTTTCGGGGCCACCTTCGACGAGGAGCTGTTCCGGGTGACCATCCATTCGGCGCTCCACCTGGTCGGCTACGACGACGGGAGCCCCGAGGAGCGGGCGGAGATGACCCGCCTCGAGGAGCACTACCTCGAACTGGATCGCGGCGTCGGGAAACGGTCGTGAGGATGCCGGAAAATTGCGGTGATTTCGTAAATTTGTTTTATAAAGCGCCCGTTCGTGCGGGCTCCCTATCCAACGACCAACGATTACGACCATGAACCTCACCATCAATGACAAGCCCTGCTCGTCGGCCGTCGGGCAGACGGTGGGCAAGGCTGCCCGGTTGAACCACAGCCACGTCGGCTACATCTGTGGCGGCCATGGCGTCTGCAACGCCTGCTATGTGACCGTCCTGGAGGGCGCCGACTGCCTCGCGCCGCTCACCGAGATCGAACAAGCTTTCCTCTCGCCGCGCCAGATCGCTGCGGGTGGCCGCATGGCTTGCCAGGCGACCATCGCCAAAGAGGGGAACGTGAAGGTGCTGTCGCGCCCGGAAGAGGTGCGCAACATGCTGTTCAGCAACCCGTTCGCCCTGTTCGCCTACGCCGCCCAGATGGGCCAGGACACGATCCGGCAGATCGTCCCGGGCATCCAGAACTATGCCGGCCGCATCGCCAGGAACGACCTGGGCTGCAAGGAGTGGCCGGAGGACCTCAAGGAGTCGATCGCCGGAGCGGTCGGGCTGGCGGTCGAGACCCTGCCGCAGATGATCCCGTTCAAGGAGCAGCTCATGGGCCTGCTCGGCAACCTGCCGCAGCTCCCGTTCCAGCTCCCGTTCGCCCAGGCGAAGCCGGCCGAGCATCTCGAGCGGGTCACCATCACCGTCGCCCCCCCCAAGGACTGACCCGATGGTTCTGCACCGGAGCTGCTTTGCCGCAGCTCCGGGTGCACCTGTTTCCTGTTCCTCTTCCCGAACCGGTATTCCCATTACCGCTGCACGACCATGGCTGAATTCCCGCTTACCCTGAGTTCCCGCTGCGACTGCGTGATGCAGTCGGAGATACGGGCGATGTCCGTCGAGTGTGCCCGCGTCGGGGGGATCAACCTCTCCCAGGGCGTGTGCGACACCCCGGTGCCGCAGCCGGTCGTCCAGGGGGCGATCGATGCAGTGCTGCAGGGATCGAACACCTACACGGCACATGCGGGGGCCAGGGCGCTGCGCGAGGCGATCGCCGCGAAGCAGCGGAGGTTGACCGGCATGGATGTCGACCCGGAGGGCGGCATCATCGTCAGCGCGGGCGCTACCGGGGCGATGTACTGCACCTTCATGGCCCTGCTCGATCCGGGCGACGAGGTGATCATCTTCGAACCCTTCTACGGCTACCACGTCGCGACCCTCCGGGCGGTCGGGGCAGTGCCGGTTTTCGTGCCGCTGCAGCCTCCCTGCTGGTCTTTCGGGATGGGCGAGCTGGAGGCCGCCGTGACCCCGAGGACCAAGGCGATCCTGGTCAACACCCCTGCGAACCCCTCCGGCAAGGTGTTCACGCGGGAGGAGCTGCTGCAGGTTGCGGAGTTCGCTGAACGGCACGGCCTGTTCGTCTTCACCGACGAGATGTACGAGCACTTCGTGTTCGACGGGAGGGAGCACCTCTCCATCGCCACCCTGCCCGGCATGGCAGGGCGGACGGTGACGGTATCGGGGCTGTCGAAGACCTTCAGCGTCACCGGGTGGCGCATCGGGTACGCCCTGGGCGACCCGAAGTGGGCGGCGGCCATCGGGCACTTCAACGACCTGGTCTACGTCTGCGCTCCAGCACCCCTGCAGATGGGCGTGGCGGCCGGCCTGCTCTCGCTCGGCGACGACTATTACCGCGGGCTTTCGGTTGCGTACGGCGCGAAGCGCGACCTCTTCTGCGGGGCGCTTGCCGAGGCCGGCCTTAAACCCTGTGTGCCCGAAGGCGCCTACTACGTGCTTGCCGATGTCTCGCACCTGCCGGGCGATGGGGCCAGGGAGAGGGCGATGCATATCCTCCGTACGACCGGTGTCGCTGCCGTGCCCGGTTCGGCGTTCTACCACGACGGCGGAGGGGAGTCCCTGGTCCGCTTCTGTTTCGCCAAGGAGGAGCAGGTGCTTGCCGAGGCGTGCGAACGGCTTCTCCGGCTCCGTTGATCCGGATGGTTCCGGGCGCGGAAACAACTCGGCCCACAGGATTGTTTCCTCATGGAGGGAGTGCCGACGCAGTCGAATGCCGTCCATAACTCCAAAACGATTGAGGGAGGCCGATCATGAATACCGAACAGACCGTGGTGGTGAAGTGCCCCTATTGTGCCCAGGAGTTCGAGGTGCTTGTGGATTGCTCCATCGAGCACCAGGAGTATGCCGAGGAGTGCGGGACCTGCGACCGGCCGGTGGAGCTGATTATCGACGTCTCCCCCGAAGGCGAGGCCGCCGTCCGTACGCGGAGCGAGGATGTGTAGCGGTGATGGAAGCGTCGGTTGAACCACTCCTGAAAACAGGCCTTTTGAATGATGCACAGTGAAGAACCGGACCACAGGATGCTTGCGCAGGAGCTTGAATCCGCCAGGATGCGGATCTCCGTTCTGGAGGGGGAGCTCGAACGGGAGCGCGAGACCCTGAGGGCAGTTTTCGAATCCACCCCGGACCTCTTCGTGCTCAAGGACCGCGACTCGGTCTACCGTGCAGTCAACCCTGCGTTCTGCCGTTTTCTGGGAAAGGGTGCGGAGGAGATCATCGGCAGGAGCGACTACGAGCTCTTTCCGCCTGAAGACGCACGGCTCTATGTCAGGGGCGACGCTGAGGTGATGGCTTCCGGCAGGCCCGAGATCGAAGACTGGGAGGTGGCTGGCGCCTCCGGCCGCACCTGGCTGCAGGTCATCAAGACGCCGGTGCAGGATCGGGAGGGGACGGTCACCGGCGTGCTCTGTTCGGTACGCGACGTCAGCAAGCGCAAGAGTGTGGAACTGGAGCTCGACCGGATATGGAGCTTCATTCCGGACCTCGTCTGCATCGCTTCGGCCGAGGGCGCCCTGCTCAAGGTCAACCCCGCCTGGGAGAAGATACTCGGCTATTCCGAAGAGGAGCTCAAGAGGATCTCCTATTACGACCTGATCCATCCCGACGACAGGGCCGCAACGAAGCGGCGGGTCGAGGCCCGCCGCTTCGGGGCAGAGCGAGGAACAGGAAATTTCATCAACCGCTACCGGGCCAAGGACGGCTCCTACCGCTGGCTGGAATGGAACTCCACCCCCGTGAACGGGAGCCTCCTCTACGCGATCGCCAGGGACATCACGTCGAGGATTGCCCAGGAGCGGGAGACCCGCCTCTGGGCGGATGCGTTCCGCTACTGTGCGCATGGCATCGCCATCGGCCTGCCGGACCCCAACAGGATACTTACCTGCAACGAGGCGTTCGCCCGGATGCACGGGCTCCGGGTAGCCGAGATCGAGGGCCTTCCCATCCTCGACATGTATGTGCCGGAGGAGCACGAGCGGGTTGCCGGCCTGCTGCGGGAGGCCGACCTGAAGGGGGCGGTCAGCTACGAATCCCGGATGGTGCGCAGCGACGGCAAGAGCTTCCCGGTGCAGATGGATGTCGTGAGCATCTCCGATGCCGATGGAAAGCTGGCCTACCGGATCGCGACTATGGAGGATATCACCGGGCGCCTTGACTCGCAGATGGCGCTGATCGAAAGCGAGGCCCGCTTCCGGTCGGTGGTCGAGTCGGCTCCCGAGGGGATCTTCATCCAGGCCGAAGGGCGCTTCGCCTATCTCAACCCCGAGTCGCTGCGCATGTTCGGCGCGACGGATCCCGGCCAGCTTGTCGGCCTGCCGGTTGTCGGGCAGGTCCATCCCGAATTCAGGGAGATCGTCGCCGAACGGATCCGGATGCTCAACATGGACCGGCTTCCGGCGCCCATCCTCGAGGAGAAGATGCTGCGGCTCGACGGGACGTCGTTCGAGGCAGAGATCTCCGCCGTGCCGTTCGTCTATTCCGGCAGGCAGGGCGCCATCGTCTTCTTGCGCGACATCACAGGGCGGAGGCTGGCCGAGCAGGAGCGAGCAAGCCTCGAGAAGCAGCTCTTCCAGTCACAGAAGCTCGAGTCGATCGGCCGGCTCGCCGGAGGGGTGGCGCACGACCTGAACAACCTCCTGACCCCCATCCTCGGCTACTCGGAGATCCTCGGCAACAAGCTTCCCCCTGAAGACGAACGCCGGCAGCACCTCGACGTGATGCATGGCGCCGCGCTCAAGGCGCGCGACCTGATCCGCCAGCTGCTGGCGTTCAGCAGCAGCCAGGCGCTCGAGTTCCGGATGCTCGACCTCAATGCCGTGCTGCGGGATTTCGGCCCCCTGCTCCGCCGGACGATCCGGGCGAACGTCGGGATCTCCTCCCGCTTCTGCGACAAGGCGCTATCGATGGTCGGGGATCCCGGCCAGATCGAACAGATCATCATGAACCTCGCCATCAATGCCGACGACTCGATGCCATCGGGAGGCGAACTGAAGATCGAAACATCGGAGGTGGTCGTCGGGCCGGGGCAGGAGCGGTTGGCCAACGGACTTGGCGAAGGGAGCTATGCCATGCTTTCCGTATGCGACACGGGTACGGGTATGGATAGCGATACCCTGTCCCACGTGTTCGAGCCCTTCTTCACCACCAAGCCGAAGGGGAAGGGGACCGGGCTGGGTTTGTCGACCGTCTACGGCATCGTCAGGCAGCATGGCGGGTACATTACGGTTGCAAGCGAGCCTGGCATGGGTACCTGCTTCAGGATATGGTTCCCGTTGCGGACGGGGGCGCTTCGAAACGAGGCTGCCGAAAAGCTTTCCGATCCGCCATCCCGGAGTACGGGCGTCGTCCTTGTCGTCGAGGACGACGTGCTGGTACGGGAGTTCGTGGAGCAGTCGCTGCGGCATGAGGGGTTCGAGGTAAGCACGGCCGAGAGTGGGGAGGAGGCCCTCGTGATCCTGTCCGAGGGGAGGTGCGTCCCCGGCCTGCTGCTTACCGACCTGGTCATGAAAGGCATCAACGGCCGGGAGCTGTTCGAACAGGCCAGGGCGCTGCTGCCTCAGCTCAAGGTGATCTACATGTCGGGGTACACGAAGAACATCATTTCCAGCCACGGCGTCACGGGAAAGGGGGTCGCGTTCCTGCAGAAGCCCTTCAGCCTGCAACTCCTGACCGGAAAAGTTCGCGAGATGTTCGATTCGTGATAAAAAAAGCTGAAACCGAAGCTGTAAGCCGAATTCTGTGAATCGCCGTCGAGCGGCGAAACTGCAGCCATTTATCTGATGCGGCCTACCCGGAAACTTGGTGGTTGAGCGGGCAACTCTTCTCCCCTTGCGGGGAAAGCTTCCTTATTTGGCCTTGCTTCGGGGAGGTTTTCATAGCGTACCCCGTCACCGGGGTACCTGGTGGTCTCTTACACCGCCTTTTCACCCTTACCACGGTTGCCCGTGGCGGTTCGCTTTCTGTTGCACTCTCTGTGACAGGCGGCTTGCGCCGCTGCCCCCGGACTTGAACCAGAGGTTCTCGGCCGGCACCCTGCCCTGTGAAGTTCGGACTTTCCTCTGCATGGACGAACCATGCAGCGACTGCACGCTTGCGGTTTCAGCAATGACGAAGAACGGTCGGGGAAGTGATAAAAAAAACACCTGAACGGAGCACTCCGTTCAGGTGCGGTGGCCGGCGGTGCCGGCGATTACCTGGTGCCTGCTGCGGCCTCTTCGAAGAGACGCTCGTGGACGACGATGCGTCCGCACGATTCGCAGACGTAGAACCCGCCCTGGACGATCAGGGTGTGCCTGTTGGTGGGCACCCTGGTGTTGCAGCCCGAACAGGCGTGGCGGTCGAGCTTGACCACGGCGTTCTGCAGTGTTCCGCTTTTCAGGTGGTCGTACTTGTCGAGCAGGCGCTTGGCCTCCCTGGCAACCTCGCTGCGCTGCGATTCGAGGGTCTGCCGCAGCTGGGCGATCTCCTCGGCGGTTTCTACGACGATGCTCTCAAGCTCCTCCCGCTTCATGGCGGCCTGCCTGGTGAGGTCCTCGAGTTGCTGCTGCAGCACGTCGTCGGGCATCATCTCCTCGGAGATCTCGTCGTAGCGGTTTTCGGCGATCAGCTCGCGACCCTTCTTCTGCAGCTCTTGGGCGTGGTGTTCGGCATGGGCGATATCCTGGAGCTGGATCTCGGCCTGGGCGATCTCCTTCTCCTCGTACTCGATCTGCTTGGAGAGGGCGTCGTACTCCTTGTTGTTCCTCGCAAGGGTCTGCTTCTCCTTGAACGAGCGGATCTTCTCCTTGCAATCGTTGATGGTGCCGTTGAGGCGTTCCCGAAGCTTCAGGTGCTCGTCGGCGATTTTCTTCCTTGCCTCGATCTGGCGGGAGGTGAACGCAAGATCTTCGTCAAGTGCAGCGATCTCCTCCGGAAGCCCCTTCTGCAGGCTCATGATGCTCTCGATCAGGTTGTCGATGTGCTGGAGGCGAACGATGAGATTGATTTTCGTATGATCCACTACTGCGTCTATTTAGATATTGGAGAAGAAGAAAAAAAAGCACCTCCATGGAAGGTGCTTACCCTGTATGCATAACCTGCTATCTGAACAAACGATGGTTGATTCCGTATCAAGTGGCATGTTCTTGTACATGTCGCTTAGCAGCTTGTTGGTGCCCGAAAGGAGATTCGAACTCCTACACCTCTCGGCGCTCGTCCCTGAAACGAGTGCGTCTACCAGTTCCGCCATTCGGGCATTCGGCCAAAAAGAGCCTGGTTTCAATGTAAGCTCTTTTTGACTTTTATGCTAATCACTTGATCTCTTTGTGCTCGGTATGCCTTTTCAGGTTCGGATTGTACTTCTTGAGGATGAGACGATCCGTGGTGTTCTTCTTGTTTTTGGTCGTGGTATACCTCGATACCGGCTTGCCTTCCTTCTTGGCCTCGGTGCACTCGAGCGTGATAACGATTCTGTTCTCTTTTCCCTTTGCCATCAGTAACGTCCGTCAGTTGGTTGTTTAATGAGCAACGAATATACAACCACGCCCCTGATTATGCAAGTGTGGATGTTTTTTTGTTTTGCGGAGAAGCGCTATTATTTAGGTTTACTCGAGTCTTTCCACGAACACC
>OMIK01000052.1 GCA_900299075.1 Chlorobi bacterium Chlorobi_1 | reverse complement strand
CTCCTCGATCACCCCTTCCAGCTGCATGACGTCGATGCCTCGAGCCGTGAGCACCGATTTCGGGGAGTCGCCAGCGCTGTTGACCAGGAGTGCCCGGCAGTCCGACAGCCGTTCGGCCAGGGCCTCCCAGCGATCCCTGCCGCCGCCGGGCGGGGGTGCGGTTCGGGAATCCACCAGCGAGCAGCTGCGGGCCTGTTCGTCGAGCGCGTAGACCAGGAAGCGGTCCGCCTCCCCGAGGTGCTGGTTGACGAGCACCCCCTCGATGCTGGCCACGGCGATGAACGGGCGGTGCTCCTCCGGGTTTTTCGGCAGCCTGGAGGCTTCGGCCAGTTTCTGCATCATCTCCTCGTTGTTCACCTCGCCGATGATGCCGACCGCGTCGGCCCGGCACCGGGCGCAGTGCTTCATCTGCGGCAGCAGCTTTCCGGCCTCCTCCTGGATCTCCCGCACCATCTCCGCGTCCGGTTCGGGGATGTTCTCGAACACGGTCTCCATGGTATGGTAGTAGGGGAGGCAGTTCAGGATGTCGGCACCCATGGCCGCCACCTGGCGGGCGACCTCCACCACGTGGGTGTCGTTGATGCCCGGAATGATGATCGAGTTGACCTTTGCGGTCACGCCGTACCGCTTCAGCTTCTGCAGCGCGGCGAGCTGGTTCTCGAGCAGCAGCTGGGCGCCCTGCAGGTCGCGGTAGAGGCGCTTCTGGTAACGGACCCAGGCGTAGATCTCGGCGCCGATCTGCGGGTCGATGGCGTTGATCGTCAGGGTCACGTGGCTCACCTGGAGCTCTGCAAGCTCCTCGATGTACGGCAGCACGTCGAGGCCGTTGGTGGCGACGCAGAGCAGCATCTCGGGGTACTTCTCCCTGACCATGCGCAGCGTCTCCATAGTCTCCTCGGGGTTGGCGAAGGGGTCGCCGGGCCCGGCGATGCCGACCACCGAGATGTTCGGCGAGAGCTGCAGGGCGCCGTCGAGGTAGTGCAGCGCCTGCTTCGGCGAGAGCACCTTGCTGGTGACGCCGGGGCGGTTCTCGTTCATGCAGTCGAACTTCCGGTTGCAGTAGTTGCACTGGATGTTGCATTTGGGTGCGACCGGCAGGTGGATGCGCCCGAACTTGTGCCGGGACGAATCATTGAAACAGGGGTGGTTCTGGAGATTCAATGTCATGGTTGTGCCCTCGTTATCGATAGTTATAGGCCCACTGGATGGCCTTACATATAGGTGTAGCCGATCGGCGATGCTTTCTGGCGCTGTTCGATGACCGTATTGACGATCCGGTCGAAGAGCTCCTGCGTACCCCGGTAGCCGAGGTGGTGCAGCCGCTGGCCGCCGAAGCGGTCGTGGATCGGGAAGCCGATCCTGATGAGCGGCAGGTCGTGCCTCTTCGACATGGCGAAGCCCTTGCTGTTGCCGATCAGGAGGTCCGGCTGCAGCCCGTCGGCCTCGTGTTCGATGTCGACGAAGTCGACCCCCTCGCGGACCTTGATGCCGAGGCCGTCCAGGTCCGGGACCAGCTCCTGCAGGCGCTTCTTCATGAGGCCGCTCTTGCCGCCGGAGGCGCACAGCACCGGCACCACGCCGATCTCGTGCAGGAAGGCGGCCATCGAGATGACCAGGTCCTCTTCGCCGTACAGGATCGCCCTGCGACCGAAGACGTACTTGTGGCCGTCGGCGTAGGCGTCGACGAGGCGGCGGCGCTCATCCTCGTAGAGCTCCGGCATCGGCTTTTCGGTGAGCTGCTCAAGCGCTTCGAAAAACCGGTCGCTCGCCTTGATGCCGACGGGCAGCGGCAGATGGATGCGGGGAACGCCGAAACGCTCCTCCAGCCAGCCCGCGGCGGACTTGCCGGCTTCGAGCGTCGAGCCGAACTCGATGCTGGCCGAGGCGCTGCCCGTGCTTTCGATGGCCCGTACCGGGGTACCACCCGGCGGGATGCGGTGGTACTCCGCCCAGGGGCCGCCGTCGAGCGTCTGCGAGTAGTCGGGCAGCAGCACGAAGGGCATGCCGAAGGCGTTCATGATCTCCTTGAGGTAGCGGATGTCGGCCGGCGAGACCATGCCGGGGAAGAGGTTCGCCAGGTTCCTCTTCGGCCCCTCCGTGGCGAAGGTCTTCACGGTCGAGCGCACCGCGGCATGGAAGCCGTCGATGTGCGTGCCGCTGTAGCTCGGCGTCGATGCGAAGACCATGGCCGGAAGCTGCCCTTCGCCTCCCATGATCGCCTCGTACTCCTTCAGGATCATCGGTACGTCGTCCCCGATGGTCTCCGAGAGGCAGGTGGTGGCGATGCCGATCACCTCGGGCTTGTACTGCTGCGAGACGTTCTTCAGGCCGAGCTTCAGGTTGTGGCTGCCGCCGAAGACGGCCGTCTCTTCGTTGAAGTTCGAGGAGGCGATGTCGATCGGCTCCTTGTAGTGGCTGATCAGGTAGCGCCTGATGTAGGTTGCACACCCCTGCGAGCCGTGCAGGAAGGGGACGCACTTTTCTATGCCCCTGAAGGCCAGGCAGGCGCCCAGGGGGTTGCAGAGCTTGCAGGCGTTCTGCGTCGCGGTCTTGGCCGTCATGGCCGATGCTGCTGTCGTGGTCATTTGAGGCCTCCTTTCCTCGGTGCGAACTGCCAGACGGGGCTCATCACCGATTCATAAACTTCCTTGGCGAAATTGTACATGCCGACGAATCCGGCCAGCGGGATCTTCCGCTCGTGGTTATGGTCGCAGAATCCGACGCCGAGCTTGAAGGCGATCGGGCGCTCCTTGACGCCCCCGATGAGCAGGTCAGCCTCCTTCTCGAGCACGAACTTCGAGAGCTCCACCGGGTTCGAGTCGTCAACGATCACCGTGCCCTCGTCGCACATCTCCTTCAGGCGGCGGTAGTCGTCCTTGTTGCCGGTCTGGGAGCCGGCGAGCACCACCGACATGCCGACCGTGCGCAGCGCCTTGATGAGCGAGAAGGTCTTGAATGCGCCGCCGACGTAGATCGCGGCCTTCCTGCCGGTCAGTGCGGCCTTGAACTGCTGCATCTCGGGGTAGTATTTCCGGATCTCGTCGCGGACGATCTCCTTGGCCTTGTCCATGATCTCCGGCCTGTCGGGGAAGAGGGCGGCCACGTCGTAGAGCGACTTGGACATGTCCTCGAAACCGAAGTAGGAGACCCGGATGTAGGGGATGCCGTACTTCTCCTCCATCTCTTTGGCGAGCGTGGTCATCGACCCGGAGCACTGCACCACGTTCAGCGTCGCGCCGTGCGAGCGTCGGATGTCGTCGATCCTGCCGTCGCCGGTCATGGTGGCGACCACCTGGACCCCCATCTTCTCGTAATATTCCCGGATGATCCAGGCTTCCCCCGCGAGGTTGAACTCACCGAGGATATTGATGCTGTACTTGCTGATCCCCTCGGTAGAACCGGTGCCGACCAGCTTCATAAGGGCGTTGCAGGCGGCCTTGTAGCCATCCTTCTTGGTCCCCTTGAACCCTTCGGAGTGGACCGGCATGACCGGTATACCCTTCTCCTTCGCCACTTTCCTGCACACGGCCTCGATATCGTCACCGATCAGGCCGATGATGCAGGTCGAATAGATGAATGCCGCTTTCGGCTCGTACTGGTCGATCAGTTCGACCAGCGAGCGGTAGAGCTTCTTCTCGCCGCCGTAGATCACGTCCATCTCCTGCAGGTCGGTCGAGAAGCTCAGGCGATGCAGCTCCGGGCCCGACGAGACGGCGCCGCGGATATCCCAGGTGTAGGCCGCGCAGCCGATCGGCCCGTGGACGATGTGGATGGCGTCGGCTACCGGGTAGAGGACGACGCGTGAGCCGCAGAAGACGCAGGCGCGCTGGCTGACGGAGCCCGAAAGGCTCGTCTTGTCGCAGGCGATCTCCACCTCGGGGCCGTCCTGCCTCTTTTCATACACCTGGCCTTCCCTGCCCTCGAGCAGGGCGATGTTGTGCGTGTCCATGATTCACTGGTTTTTCCGGTTGTTCGGAACCGGTCCCGGCTCTGCCGGGACCGCCCCATCGGTCCCTTTGGTCCTTGCAGTCCCCTAGGTCCCTTTTCTTACATCACGAGTTCGAACTTCTCCTCGAGCGCCTCCTGGTCCTGCCGGTCCATCAGCACGCCGAGGATCTTCTCCACCAGCCTGAGGCCGCCCATGTACCCGACGTTCGGGAAGTAGCTGTGGCCGATGCGGTCCAGGATCGGGAATCCGAACCTGACGAACGGCACCTGTTCGTCCCGGGCGATGTACTTGCCGTAGGTGTTGCCGATCAGCAGGTCGACCGGTTCGTTCTTGATCCACTGGTGGAGCAGGAACATGTCGGCACCCAGGCCGTTTTTGAAGTTGGCGTACGGTGCGCGCTCCAGGATCTCCTGCATGCGCTTCTCGAACCTCATGCCCGGCGTGCCGCTGACGATGTGCGTCGGCTTCATGCCCAGGTCGAGCAGGAACTCGGTCAGCGGGATCAGCTGGTCGGGGTCGCCGAAGAGCGCAACCTTCTTGCCGTGGAGGTACTGCTCCATATCGGCCATCACGTCGACGAGGCGTCCGCGCGCCGCGGTGATCTCCGCCGGGACCTTCACGCCTGCAGCCTTGCTGAGCGCCATGACGAAGCGGTCGGTCGCCGACAGCCCGATCGGCATGTCGACCGTCTCGAAGGGCACCTTGCACTTCTTGTCGAGCGCGATGGCCGCCGGCTCGGCACTGATGCAGCCGAGGGCCAGGGAGCACTTGCTGTCGCCGCTGCTCTTCAGGCCGTCGATGGTGACGCCCCCTTTCGGGTAGAACTCGTGCTTGCCGGTCTGCGGCGCGTCGAGGACGTCCGAGGTGTCGGGGAACAGCAGGATCTTCGCACCCATGGCCTTGGCAATATCCTTGATCTCCCGCATGTCGGAGGGCTCCATCCAGCCGGCGACGATGTTGATCTGCTCGGTCTTCGCTCCGGTCGATACGGCGAACTGCTCGGCCATGCCGGACACCATGTTGGCGTAGCCGGTGACGTGCGAGCCGACGAAGCTCGGCGTGCTCGCATAGATCACGTACTTGCCTTCCGGGATCTTGCCGTCGTCGCTGGCCTTCTTGGTGATCTGCTGCAAGTCGTCGCCGATCGTCTCGGAGAGGCAGGTCGAGTGCACGGCGATGACCTCCGGATCGTAGACCGCGAAGATGGTTTCGATCGACTGGAGCAGGTTCGCCTGGCCGCCGAACACCGAAGCGCCTTCGGTGAACGAGCTGGTTGCGGCCATGACCGGCTCCTTGTAGTGCCTGGTAAGCGTGCTGCGGTGGTAGGAGCAGCAGCCCTGCGACCCGTGGCTGTGCGGCAGGCAGCCGTGGATGCCGAGGGCGGCGTACATGGCGCCGATCGGCTGGCAGGTCTTGGCGGGGTTGATCGTCAGCCCCTCGCGCTCCATGACCTCTTTGGGTGTGTGTCGTAATAACATTCCTCTAGTCTCCTTTTTTGCCCCTCCGGCAGCTTGTCGGGCCGCCGGAAGGAGCTGTAATTATGCTTGTTTATGCTACGTAGTTGGCTTCCAGGGCTTCGGCGGCCTCCTGTTCCCAGGGAGCCTTGATCAGCTTCCATACCGGATTGTTGACCATGCGGTCGATATCCCTGTAGAAGTTGACCGCACCCTCGAAGCCGGTGTAGGGACCGCCATAATCGTAGCTGTGGAGCTGCTTGAGCGGCACGCCCATCTTCTGGACCACATACTTCTCCTTGATGCCTGCGCAGAAGATGTCGGGCTTGTAGAGTTCGATGAGCCTCTCCGATTCGTAGTGGCTCACGTCGTCGACGACCATCGATTTCCTGAGCATCTGCTTCATCATGCCTTCGTAACCGTTGATCTCCAGCCCTTTGGCCTTGAGCTCCTCGAGCTCGGCTTCGGTTTTCCTCGGCCGGTAGAGCTCGGGGTCGGCGGTCACCTTGAGCTCCTCGATATTCTTGCTGTCAGCGTCGATCTTGATGTTCGGCAGCACCTCTCGGCCTTCGTAGTCGTCGCGGTGCGCGAACTCGTACCCTGCGGCAACCGTCGTCATGCCCAGCTCCGTGAAGAGGTCCTGGTAGTGGTGGGCGCGGGAGCCGCCGACGAAGAGCATGGCGGTCTTGCCTTCGGTCCTCGGGCGTATCTCGTCGATCACCGCTTTCACTTTCGGCATCTCCTCGGCGATCACCTCTTCGACGCGGGCCTTGAGATCGGCGTCGCCGAAGTACTCGGCGATCTTGCGCAGGGACTTTGCGGAGGATTCGGCGCCGACGAAGTTGACCTTCATCCACGGGATGCCGTACCTGGTCTCCATCATGTCGCCCATGTAGTTGATCGAGCGGTGGCACAGGATGACGTTCAGGTCGGCCATGTGCGCGTTCTCGATCGCCCTGACGGTCGAGTTGCCGCTGAAGGAGGCAACCAGGGTGATGCCGCATTTCTCGAAGATGCGCTCGATCTCGAAGGCGTCGCCGCCGATGTTGTACTCGCCGAGCAGGTTCAGCTTGAACTTGCCCTCGACCGGGGTGTTATTGTTGCCGACCATGTGCTTGAACACGCCGTTGTTGGCGATGTGGTGACCTGCAGACTGGCTGACGCCGCGGTAGCCTTCGCAGCTGAAGCCGAAGACGTTGCAGTCGCCGAGCTTCTCCTTCATCTCCCTCGATGCCGCATGGACGTCGTCGCCGATCAGGCCGACCGGACAGGTCGAGAAGATTGCGATCGCCTTCGGATGGAAGAGGTCGTAGGCCTCCTGTATGGCCACCTTCAGCTTCTTCTCGCCGCCGAAGACCACGTTCTCTTCCTGCATGTCGGTCGAGAAGCAGTAGTTGATGTAGTTCTCGTCAGTCGGGCTTTCGGGCCTGGTCTGGTTGCGGCGGGTCAGCCATGCATAGAAACTGCAGCCGATAGGGCCGTGGACGATGTTCACGATATCGCGGGTAGGCCCGAGGACCACCCCCTTGCAGCCGGCGTAGGAGCAGCCGCGCTGGGTGATGATGCCCGGCACGGTGCGGACGTTCGCCTGCACCTCGGGGACCGTCTCCGGATCGTTGATCACGATCGATTTGCTGCGCTTCTTGGCAACCTTCGCCGGATATTTTCCGATCAGCTCCTCCTTGATCAGGGAAGGGTCTGGTAAATGTATTTTCGCCTCCATTGTGTATCTCTCCGTTTACACCTTGTTTGTAGTTCTCCTCAATTCAGCGCATTGTCGCCTTCCTCTCCGGTCCTCACCCTGACGGTCTCGACGATCGGGGTCACGAAAATCTTGCCGTCGCCCGGCTTGCCGGTCTGGTTGGTCCTGATGATCGTGTCGATCGCCGTCTGGCAGAGCTCGTCGGGTACGACCACGGTCAGGATCCTCTTGGCCACCAGCCTCGGGGCGTTGCCCAGCTGGGCGATCGCCTCGGGATGTCCTGCCTCGGCGCCCTGGAGGATGTCGTAGTGGACCTGCCCCTTGCCGCGCCCCATCACCCTGCCGGTCGCCGTGAAGGCGGGGATGCCGGCGTCGATGAGCGCCTTCTTGGTTTCGTTCACCTTGTTGATCCGGATGACTGAAATGATCTCTTTCATCAGGCCTCCTTTGCTGCCAGCAGCGATTCGCTTTCCTTGGTTCCGGAGCTGATGGTGTAGACCTCTTCGACAGCCGAGACGAAGATCTTGCCGTCACCGAACTTGCCTTCGCCGGTCTTGGCATTGTCGAGGATCGCCCTGATGACGAAATCCTTGTCGCTGTCGTTGACCACGACGAAGAGCATCTCTTTCGGGAGTTCGTCATAGACCACGTCCCCCACGCGCAGGCCTCGCTGCTTGCCGCGGCCGACGACCGAGATCTTGGTGACGGCGGGGTAGCCTGCGTCGAGCAGCCCCTGCATGACGTCGTGGACTTTCTCCGGCCTGACGATTGTTCTGATCATTAACATGTGCGTGTTCTCCTTTATTACTGTTCTTGTTTAGTTGGCGATACCGAATTCGATCAGCAGCGACTCCAGCTCGTCGATCTCGAGCGGCTTCGGAATCACGAACATCTTGTTCTCGTCGATCTTGCGGGCAAGTGCACGGTACTCGTCGGCCTGCGGATGGGTCGGATCGTAGTCGATCACGGTCTTCCTGTTGATCTCGGCACGCTGGACGAAGTTGTCGCGCGGCACGAAGTGGATCATCTGGGTGCCGAGCCTGCGGGCGAGCTCCTCGATCATCTCCTTCTCGTTGTCGACCTTCCTGCTGTTGCAGATCAGGCCGCCAAGGCGCACGCCGCCTGCATCGGCATACTTCAGGATGCCCTTGCAGATGTTGTTGGCGGCATACATGGCCATCATCTCGCCGGAGCAGACGATGTAGATCTCCTCGGCCTTGCCGTCGCGGATCGGCATGGCGAAACCGCCGCACACGACGTCACCGAGCACGTCGTAGAAGACATAGTCGAGATCCCATTCGTCGTCGTAGGCACCAAGCTGTTCGAGCAGGTTGACCGAGGTGATGATGCCGCGGCCAGCGCAGCCGACACCAGGCTCGGGACCGCCGGACTCGGTGCAGCGGGTCGCCTTGTAGCCCTCCTTGATGATGTCTTCGAGTTCGACCTCTTCGCCCTCCTCGCGCAGGGTGTCGAGCACCGTTTTCTGCTGGAGGCCGCCAAGCAGCAGGCGGGTGGAGTCGGCTTTCGGGTCGCAGCCTACGACCATCACCTTCTTGCCAGCTTCTGCAAGGCCGGCAACAGTGTTCTGGGTGGTCGTCGATTTGCCGATCCCGCCTTTTCCATAAATCGCAACTTTTCTCATGTTTGTGATTGTTTAGGTTGTTGTGCTTGTGGTTGATAAAAATTCAGGTAGATAATTTTATTTGCCTGAATAATTAAGATTATATGAGCAATATGCGTGCCAAGAATAGGCGAATTGGATTTTATCCCACCTCCATGACGGGGCTTTCTCGGTAAGTGCCTGAAATCAGTCCTTTTAGAGGTGACATAAAAAAACAGGTTGTGTGCGAGGCCGGTGGGGTGGCCCTTTCCATACGTGAAAATGCAGTAAGAAAAGTGTACGGATATGTAGGAAATGGAGGTTATCTACGTTTCGGTAGGTGTGGCGCCTTGTCTTGCCGCGTCCATGTCGAGATGTGCAGCGCCAGGATCACAGGATTGGGGCTCAAGGGGGGGCTTTTCGGGGCGTGATCTTGTGAGGTGCCTTATCCGGAGGGTGCCCAGGCTTCCGGATAAATATTACGAAAATGTAGGAAAACCTGTTTTCGTGTTTGTTGTAACGAAACCTACGTTCACCGGATGTTGTTGACTTTCACATTTTCCGAAAGCTTGATACTTGATGCGTGTGGGGTGAACTCGATCATCCTGCATCTCTTTAGCCTGGAGCGGCAACCAACCGAGGATGACATGAGGACGAAGCATCATCACCGACTGTCTGTGGGTGCCGAACACTATCGGCCTGCCGGTAGGCCACTCCTGCCGGTAACCGGAGTACGGGGAGGGCATGCCCTTTCAGCAGCTGCGGCAGCAATCGGCGCGTTAACCGTCGGGTCGCTTGCAATCGGAGCCCTTTCCCTAGGCGTCCTGGCATTGGGCAGGAGGGTGGTCCGGAAGATACTCGTCAGGAGGGCCGGGGTCAGCAGGCTTGAGATCGGAACACTGAGCGTGGACAAGCTGGAGCTTGCCGAGCCCCATGGACGTCAAGGCGATGCCCTGGTGATAACGGTTTGAGCGGCCTACCCTTCGGTGAGGGCCGGCGTCCAGCGCGTTATGACATCCGCGAGGACCTTGAGGGTGATCGGCTTCGAGATGTAGTCGTTCATTCCGGCCCCGATGCATTGCCGCCGGTCGGCTTCAAGGGCGTTGGCGGTCATCGCGACAATGGTGGTTTTGGAGTCCAGCACTCCTTCCCATCCGCTCCTGATCCGGACCGTGGCCTCCAGGCCGTTTATGACCGGCATCTGCAGGTCCATGAAGGCCAGCAGGTAGCGCTGGGACCTCATGCGTTCGATGGCTTCGGATCCGTTTGCTGCGACATCCACCTCGAACCCGATCTTCCTGATCATGGCGGACGCCACCAGCTGGCTGCTCCGGTTGTCCTCGACAAGGAGTATCCGGCCATGCTGCTGCCGGCCGCCGGTTTCCGTCAACTCCGGTCCGTGCTCATTCGCGTCGGGTTCGGACTGCCCGTCGGGTATGTCGAATCCGATGGTGAAGTGGAAGGTCGACCCTTTGTCCATATGGCTTTCGAGCCCGATTTCCCCCCCCATGAAGTCGACGAGCTTCGATGCTATGGAGAGCCCGAGGCCGGTGCCGGCCGCCTGCCCGCCGTTGTTGTCCCCGAGCCTGGTGAAGCGCTGGAACACCGCGTCCAGCTGCTCTTCCGGGATGCCGATTCCGGTATCCTGCACCGAGAACCGAACCGTTGCCTTCCCGCTGTCGATGGAGATCGCGTCGGCCCGGATCGAGATCCATCCGGAGCGGGTGAACTTGTTCGCGTTCTGCACCAGGTTGATCAGCACCTGGCGAAGGTAGACCGGGTGGCCGACGAGGCGATCAGGTATCGAGGGGTCTATTGACTGTTCCAAGGTCAGGCTCTTGTCATTGGTGCCGTTGCGCATCATGTCGTGCAGCTCCCGGATGAGGGCATGCAGGTCGAATATGCTGGTGGATTCGTCGAGATTTCCCGATTCGATCCTGCTGAAGTCGAGGATATTGCTGATCAGCTGCAACAGCAGTTTTGCGCTGTTGTGCGCTGTCTTCGCATAACTTCTCGATTCGCGTTCGAGGCTGGTGGCAAGCAGCAGCTCGCACATGCCGATGATGCTGTTCAGCGGCGTCCTGATCTCGTGCGACATGTTGGCCACGAACTCGGTCTTCGCCCTGCTGGCGCTTTCAGCCTGGGCTCTTGCCGTCTTGAGCTCGATGACCAGCCGCTGCAACTCCGCCTCCTGTTCTTCGACCAGCCGTTTTTCGGAAACCAGATGTTCGTTGAGCAGCCTTGCCTGTTCGAGCGCCTTTTCGGTCTGCTGCATCTGCATCTTCTCCTTCAGCAGGAGCTCCTTGATATCGGCGTTCAGCACCGTGATGATATCGTTCAGCTCATCGATGGGGCGGCCGCACGAAACGGCAAGCGACGGCGGGGCGGACTCCTCCTGCTCGTACATCAGCTGCCCGCAGCGGGCCGCGAAATCGTCCAGCTCGGTAATCGAAAGCCCCATGGTTTCCGGCGCCCCGGTTTCGGGTGGATCCAGTTCACTGTTCAGGGATTCGAACGCCTGGGCAAGGCTGTCGACAAAGATGAAGCGCTGCTTGACATAACGGGCGAAAAGCCGGAGCGTGATCCTCAGGAGCGGGTGAGAGCCGCAGATAACGGTGATTTCAGGCCATGCGTCGTTCACCGTGTTCGCGCGGTTGAGCGCGTGGCATAGTGGATCCTGTTCTGCAGGGAAGGCTGTACGACTTGCGAATAGTCGGCTATCCTGAAATATCGGCAGCCGGAGAGCCGCCCGTGCCTGAAGATCCCGGGCAGCGTGGCGATGGAGCGTTCCACATCTTCCTGTTGGGCCAGGCCGCTGATCGAGGTGAAGAAAAGCCTCCCGGGAATGACGCCGCTGACATAACGAAAGCCTGTTTGGGGATTTTCGATATGCCATTCCGGTCAAAACTCTATCTGGTCATAGCTGAAAAGAGTATTCGCATACGCCTGTATCGGAAGACCCATATGTCCATGGAGAAATTTTTATCCCGGCTGTTTGCCTGAAGGCGTTCGGGAGAAAGGGCTGGCGTGCAGGTTGCATACGCCCCTGGCCGCCATCGCCTTTAGCGTAAACTTACGTAAATGATACTAAAAGATGCGCATGTATACATCTTTTTTATGTACGCATGGCGAGGCGGTGGCGAATCACTCGAAGCGGCTGGTCGGAAGGGCAGCCTCAGGTCCTGAACTTGCGGTAGTCGACGGCGAATTTTTTCATTCTCAGCCCCATGATCCTGTCGGAGAGGCCGAGCTGTGCAGCCGCCCTCGACATGTTTCCCTTGGTGCGTTTGAGGGCTTCGATGATCATCTCCTGTTCGATCGAGTCGAGTTTCTGCTGCAGCGAGCCGGTGTACGGGGTGCCGCTCGACTCCGCCGTCTGGAGGGAGGGCGGGAGGTGGTAGCCGTGGATCACATTGTCCTCGCTCAGGATGACCGCCCGCTCGATACAGTTTTGCAGCTCCCTCACGTTGCCCGGCCAGTGGTAGCGCATGAGCATGTCGATGGCGGTGGTGGAGATCCGCCGTACCCCTTTGTGGTTCAGGGCGTTGAACCTCTCCACGAAATAGTCGGCGAGCAGGATGATGTCGGTCTTCCGCTCCCGCAGCGGCGGGACGGTGATCGGGAAGATGTTGAGCCGGTAGTAGAGGTCCTCGCGGAAGGCTCCGTCCCGTATAAGCTCCTCGAGGTTCCTGTTGGTCGCGGCGATGATGCGTACGTCGGTCTTGACGGTCCTGGATCCGCCGAGCCTTTCGAACTCCTTCTCCTGGATGATCCGCAGCAGCTTTGCCTGCACCGCAAGGCTCAGCTCTCCGACCTCGTCGAGGAAGATGCTGCCCCCGTCGGCCAGCTCGAAACGCCCCCTTCTCTGTGCGGCGGCACCGGTGAACGCGCCCCGTTCATGGCCGAACAGCTCGCTTTCGACGATGTTTTCCGGCAGGGCGGCACAGTTGAACTTGATGAAGGGCTTGCCGGCCCTCAGGCTCTTGAAGTGGATCGCATTGGCGACGAGCTCCTTGCCGACGCCGCTCTCCCCAAGGATCAGGGCTGTGGCGCTGGTCCTGGAGATCTTGTCGATCATCCGGAAGAGGGAGAGTACCGGCTTGGTGTTGCCGATGATGTTCGCTGGCCGCTCGATTTCGTCGAGCCCCTCGCCTGCCTCCTCATCCTCGAGGGGCTTCGATGGCGGCAGGGGCTGGCTCCCCTGGGTTTTTGCCGGAGAGGGCGTGCCCTCGGCAGCGAGCTGCTTGAGCCTGACTGCCTGCGAGATCATGGCGGCGATGATCGAAAGGAGGTCGACATAGTACTGCAGCGTGTCCTTCCTGGCTTCCTCCGCCCGGCTCTTCTTTCCTCCGACAGCCACCGACGGTGTCGAGAGGCGCCGGTCTGCGCTCAGGGTGCCGATCACCTCCGCGCCCGCCTTGATCGGCACGCAGATGAAACAGAGCTCCTCCTTCTTTTCCCTCGAACGCGATCCGGTCCGGTCAAGGAAGAGGGGCTCTTCGCCGATCCTCGGCACGACGGCCGGTTTTCCGGTCTTGACCACCTTGCCGATGATCCCCTCGCCGATCTGGTAGCGCCCCCTCCGGCTTTCGGTTTCGGAGAGCCCGAAAGACTCGTTGATGACGATTTCGCTGGTGCCACGGTTCAGGATGGTGACCATGCCCCGAAGCATGTTCATGTGTTCCGACAGGATGAACAGCACGAGCCTGAGGACCTTGCTGATGTCCTCTTCGTTGTTGACCGTCCGGCTCACTTCCGCGAGAAGGCCGATGCTGCTCTGTTCCTGCTGGTAAGGTGTCGGCATGACTGATGTTACCTGGGCTGTTGGTTTCCTGTTTCACGATACTGCCGGTGGATCTCGTCGAGCTCTTCCGCGCAAAGGGCGCGCTTTCTGGCGTCTGCGGCGCGCCGCACCAGTTCGAGCACTCCCGAGGACTCCTCCCTGCTCAGCCGGACCCCTCGTTTCCGGAAGTGCTCCCTGATCGCCGCCGATCCCGAATGCTTGCCGATCACCATTTCGAAGCTTTGCCTGCCGACTGCCGAGGGCAGGAATGGCTGGTAGGAGAGGGGCTCCTCGAGCAGCGCGGCGCAGTGTATCCCCGATTCGTGCTGGAACGCCGATCTTCCGACCACCGGCTTCTGTGCCTGGATCGCCCTGCCGGATGCCGACGAGACCGCTTCGCACAACAGGGTGAGCATGGTCGTATCCAGGCGGCAGGAGATCCCCTCCGTGAGCGAGAGGGCCATGGCAAGCTCCTCGAGGGCTGCGTTTCCGGCCCGTTCGCCGAGGCCGGTCACCGAGACGCTCACGGCCCGGCAACCGGCCTGGAGCGCCATGAAGGCGTTGGCCGTTGCCATGCCGAGGTCGTTGTGCGCATGGAACTCGAGGGGGACCGAGGACGCGGCGCTGAGGGCGGCGACCATGCTGGCGACCGATGTCGGCGTCGCCACGCCCACGGTGTCGGCCAGCCTGACGCGGTCGGCCCCTGCAGCCTCGGCGTCCTCGACGAACTGCCGAAGGAGGCAATGGTCGGCCCGTGTCGCATCCTGGGCACCGACGCTGACGAAGTCGAACACTTCCCGGGCGTACCGTACCAGTTCGTGCAGCTGTTCCCTCACCCATGCGTAATCACGCTTCATGAGCCCGAGGTAGAGGGGGGAGGCCGGGAAGCTGATATGCACGGCCCCGGTGCTGCAGGCGGCGGCAAGCTCGATGTCGCTCCGGTTCGCCCGCGACCAGGCGGTCAGCCTCACCGGCAAGAGCATCGCGGCGATCTCGCGGATGCTTTCGCGTTCCGTCTCTCCGATGGCCGGATAGCCTACCTCGATCTCGTCAACCCCGGTTTCGGCGAGCAGCCGCGCGATATGCCGTTTTTCGTGCCGGCTGAAGACCACGCCGGGGGCCTGCTCACCATCCCTGAGGGTCGTGTCGATGATCCATGGTATGGTTGTTGGGACGGTCTGCATTGGTTTTTGCTTTGTCTTGCCGACGAGCCTCGTATTAATTAAGGAAATTATAAATTTATTCCTAATAATATTAGGTCAATAATTTTTATGGTCTTTGAGGAAAAGACGAAAATGTAGCAAGCCGGATGTTCCTGGAGGGGCGTGCGGCGGATTCGGCGCCTGCCCGGGTCAGCGGGCCGGTATGCCGATGAAGGGGAGTTCACGATGCATTTCCGCATCGTCGAGGCCGTAGCCGACGACGTAGAGCGGGGGGATCGTGAACCCGGTATAATCGATGTCGACGGCAACCTGCCTGGCGGAGGGCTTGTCGAGGAGGGCGCAGATCTTCAGCGAAGCGGGGGCAAGCATCCGGAGCTCCTCCACGATCCGGGAGAGGGTAAGCCCGGTATCGACGATATCCTCGACCACGAGCACATGGCATCCCGCCACCTCGAAGTCGATGCCGCATCCGAGCGAAAGCTCGCCCGAGGAGGTGCGCCGGCTGCCGTAGCTGGATGCCCTGAGGAATTCGATGCGGATTGGGCGCCCGATATGGCGGACGAGGTCCGCCGCGAAGATGAACGGACCCTTGAGCACGCAGACCACCACGAGCTCGGCGGCTGGCGCATGGCCGGCCGTGATGGCGGAACCGAGCTCGGCAATCCGCCTGCCGATGGCCTCGGCGGATATGAACTCGCGGACAGGCTCCTTTTCCATGGAAAACATTCCTTTACAGGAAGTTACTTTTTTTTTGCCAACGACAGATGGCCACAGGGTATTCAGGAACCTATCGGCTCCTGCCGAAGGTTACTATTCACGATCTGCTGTGCTGCCGTGAAACGACTTTTGCCGGCCTTCCCCTGGCCGGGCATCCCGAGATCTCATGACGGAGAGTGAGCAAATGAGGCCGACGATTACGATTCTTGCCGTCAATACCGGTTCTTCGAGCATCAAGTTCTCCCTGTACGAAAGCGGAGTGGGCGAGGAGCTCCTTTTTTCAGGAAACCTTACCCGGATCGGGGGCGCCGATGGACGGTTCACGGTCGCCGATGCATCGGGCAAGTTCATCGATTGCCGCCGGCTCGAAACCGCCGACCACGAGGATGCCTGCCGCCGTGCCTTTGCATGGATCAGGGCCAGCGGGCAGGGAGTCCCCGATGCGGTAGGGCACCGGGTCGTTCACGGCGGCCAGCGACATGCCGCACCGGAAACGGTTTCGCCCGCCCTGCTCGACTCGCTTGACGAGCTCATCCCCTACGCACCCGAACATCTTCCCCAGGCCCTGCATGCCGTCCGGTATGCGGCATGGCTCTTCCCCGGGGTATTCCAGGTGGCCTGCTTCGACACCGCGTTCCACTCGGCGATGCCTGCCGTAGCCAGGCTCTATGCGCTTCCCGAGCCCTATCGCACCGCCGGGGTGCGGCGATACGGTTTCCACGGCCTCTCCTACGAATACATCCTTTCGGAGCTGGCGGCCTCGAACGAGCCTGTCGCCAGGAGGGGGCGGCTGCTCATCGCGCATCTCGGCCACGGCGCCAGCATGGCCGCCGTCCTCGACGGCCGCAGCATCGATACGACGATGGGCTTCTCCCCGGCCGGCGGCCTCGTCATGGGTACCCGCACCGGGGACCTCGACCCTGGCGTCATCCTCTTCCTCCAGCGGCAGGGGCACCTCTCGGCCGACGGACTCAGGGAGCTGGTGAACCGCAGGTCGGGGATGCTCGGCGTGTCGGGGAGGAGTGACGACATGCGTGACCTGCTCGAGGCCGGGGCTCGCGACGAGGCGTCGAGGCAGGCGGTGGAGCTCTTCTGCTACCAGGCGCGCAAGCATGCCGGGGCGCTCGCGGCAGCGCTCGGCGGCCTCGATATGCTCGTTTTCACCGGGGGGATCGGCGAACATGCGCCTGAGGTGCGGCAGCGCATCTGCTCTGGCCTCGAACACCTCGGCATCCGTCTCGATGCCGGGAGGAACCAGGAGAACCTCCCCATTATTTCGCATGATTCCTCGGCCGTGAGCGTCAGAGTCATGAAGAGCAACGAGGAGCTCGCTATCGTCCGGCAGACGAGGCGCCTCCTTGAAGCGCGCTGACGGCGGCGGGCTTTACCAGAGATCCCCCTCAACCGAATCCCAAGGTGCATCCATGAACACGACGAAAGCAGGACAGCCCCTCTCCCCGAAAGAGCTCGAGCTGATGAACGCCTGGTGGCGCGCGGCCAACTACCTGTCGGTCGGCCAGATCTACCTGCTGGACAATCCGCTCCTGAAGCAGCCGCTCGCCACGGAACATGTCAAGCCCCGCCTGCTCGGGCACTGGGGCACGACGCCGGGCCTGAACTTCATCTACGTGCACCTGAACCGGATCATCCGCGAGCGCGGCATCGACATCGTCTACGTCGCCGGACCCGGTCACGGAGGGCCGGCGATGGTGGCGAACGTCTGGCTCGAAGGAACCTACAGCGAGTACTACCCCGACCTCTCCTTCGACGAGGAGGGGATGAAGCGACTCTTCAGGCAGTTCTCCTTTCCCGGAGGCATCCCCAGCCATGTCGCCCCCGAGACTCCGGGGTCGATCCACGAGGGGGGCGAGCTCGGTTATGCGCTTTCGCACGCTTTCGGCGCGGTGTTCGACAATCCCGGCCTGGTCACGGCCTGCGTCGTCGGCGACGGCGAGGCGGAGACCGGCCCGATGGCCACCGCCTGGCACGGCAACAAGTTCCTGAACCCGAAGCGCGACGGCGCGGTGCTGCCGATCCTGCACCTGAACGGCTACAAGATCGCCAACCCGACGGTGCTGGCGCGCATTCCGCATGAGGAGCTGGAGAGCCTTATGACCGGCTACGGCTACCGCCCGTTCTTCGTCGAGGGGGAGGAGCCGGAGGCGATGCACCGGGCGATGGCCGCCACGCTCGACCGCTGTTTCGACGAGATCGCAAGGATCCAGCGGATCGCAAGGGAGGAGGGGGTTTCCGGACGCCCCCGGTGGCCGATGATCGTGCTTCGTTCGCCCAAGGGGTGGACCGGGCCGAAGGAGGTGGACGGCAAGCCTGCCGAGGGCAGCTGGCGCTCCCACCAGGTGCCCTTCAGCGAGGTGCGGAGCAACCCCGGCCACCTGAAGCTGCTCGAATCATGGATGCGCAGCTACCGCCCCGAGGAGCTGTTCACCCCCGAAGGGGCGCTGCGGCCGGAGATCCGGGCGCTGGCCCCGAAAGGGACGCGACGCATGGGGGACAACCCGCACGCCAACGGCGGGCTGCTGCTCAGGGAGCTGCGCCTGCCCGACTTCCGGGACTACGCGGTCGAGGTGCCTTCCCCGGGCGCGGTCGAAGCCGAGGCCCCGAAGCCGATGGCCCGGTTCCTCCGCGACGTCATGCGGCTGAACGAGGAGAGCGCCAACTTCCGCGTGTTCGGCCCGGATGAGACCGCCTCGAACCGGCTCGGCGACCTGTTCGAAGAGACCGGCAAGAGCTGGATGGCGCAGCGGCTTCCCGGCGACGACCACCTTTCGCCTGATGGGCGGGTGATGGAGATCCTCTCCGAACACACCTGCCAGGGGTGGCTCGAGGGGTACCTGCTGACCGGCCGCCACGGCCTCTTCTCCTGCTACGAGGCCTTCATCCATATCGTGGACTCGATGTTCAACCAGCACGCCAAGTGGCTCAAGGTGACCGACAGCGAGATCCCCTGGCGGCGCCCGATCGCCTCGCTGAACTACTTCCTCACCTCCCATGTCTGGCGTCAGGACCACAACGGCTTTTCACACCAGGATCCCGGCTTCATCGACCATGTGGTCAACAAGAAGGCCGAGGTGATCAGGGTCTACCTTCCGCCGGACGCCAACACGCTGCTTTCGGTCATCGACCACTGCCTGCGGTCGCGCAACTACATCAACGTCATCGTCGCCGGCAAGCAGCCTGCCTGGCAGTGGCTCGACATGGCGTCGGCCGTCAGGCACTGCTCCACCGGCATAGGCATCTGGGAATGGGCCTCCAGCGACCGTGAGGATGGCGATCCCGACGTCGTGATGGCCTGTGCCGGCGATGTGCCGACGCTCGAGACCCTGGCCGCGGTCGAGATGCTCCGGCATCATGCTCCCGACCTGAAGGTCCGGGTGGTCAACGTGGTCGACCTCATGACCCTCCAGCCGAAGGAGGAGCATCCGCACGGCCTCGCCGACAGGGAGTTCGACGACCTCTTCACCACCGACAGGCCGGTGATCTTCGCCTACCACGGCTACCCCTGGCTGATCCACCGCCTCACCTACCGCCGCACCAACCACCACAATCTCCACGTCCGCGGCTACAAGGAGGAGGGAACCACCACGACGCCGTTCGACATGGTGGTCATGAACGACCTGGACCGGTTCCACCTGGTCGCCGATGTGGCGGACCGGGTGCCGAAGCTGTCGCATCGTGCAGCCTACCTGAAGCAGTTCGTGCGCGACCGGCTCATCGAGCACAAGGAGTATATCCGGAAGTACGGCGAGGATATGCCCGGGATCCGCGACTGGCGGTGGGGGCAGGGGAGTTGAAGGG
>OMIK01000051.1 GCA_900299075.1 Chlorobi bacterium Chlorobi_1 | reverse complement strand
ATGCCGAAGACGTCGGTGAGGTAGTACTCCTGCTGGGCGTTGGCGTTGGTGATTCCCTTCAGCGCGGCGAAGAGTTCGCGGGCGTCGAAGACGTAGACCCCCGAGTTGATCTCGGTGACCCGCTGCTCCTCCTCAGAGGCGTCCTTCTGCTCGACGATCCTGAGCACCTCCTCACCACCATGGTTCCTGATGACCCTTCCGTAGCCGGTCGGATCATCCATGTCGGCGGTCAACACCGTGGCGACCGCTCTCCTGGAACGGTGGAACTCGATGAGGGCGCGGAGGGTTCCGGTGGTGAAGAGGGGGGCGTCGCCTGACAGGATGATCACCTCGCCGTCGAACTCCTTCAGGAGCGGCTCGGTCTGCATCACGGCGTGCCCGGTGCCGAGCTGGGGTTGTTGCAGCGCGTAGGAGACGGGGAAGCCGGCAGTTGCTTCGCGGACCAGCTCCGCCATGTGGCCGACCACCAGCACGACCGATTCGGGGCCGAGCGACAGCGATTTCTCGATCACATACTCGACGACGGGGCGGCCGTTGGCCGGATGGAGGACTTTGGGGAGGTCCGATTTCATCCGGGTTCCCTTCCCCGCCGCCATGATGACCACTGCAAGGCTCATATGTATCCTGTTCTCGTTTTGTTGTCGTTTCAGCCGAGGAATTCGTTCTCTTCGCCGAAACGGTAGCGGCGCTTCGGGTTGTTCATCCGGTCGACGATCAGCACCATCGGCTTCCATACCTTCGCCTCTTCCGGATCCATCTCGGCGAAGGTCATGATGATCACTTCGTCCCCGGGCAGCGCGCACCGGGCGGCGGCCCCGTTGAGCTGGATCTCGCGGAGCCCGCGGGTTCCCTCGATGATGTAGGTCTCGAAGCGTTCGCCGTTGTTGTTGTTGACGACCAGCACCTTTTCATTGGCCATCATGTCGGTCATATCGAGCAGCTCCTTGTCGATCGTGATGCTTCCCTCGTATTCGAGGTCGCCGCTGGTGACAATGGCATTGTGGATCTTCGATTTGAGCATGTGCAGTTTCATACTGATACAGAGTAGGGTCGTTGTTATTTCGAAACGGCTTCGCCGCTGGCCTTGAATATTTTATACTTTTTCATCCCGTCGTCACTTTCAAAGCCGTAGCCGCGGATGGTCTGGGACGGTTTGGTGATGGAGACGTACTTCTCGGAGCGCAGCATCCCGTCGCTGCTGCTTCTGACGATATGTTCGGTACTGATTGCCGTGCCGTCGCCTGAACGGATCTGGACCTTGTCGAACGCCTCGATATCCTGGTTGTCGTGGACGGCTCCGCGCCCGGCGGTCATGCGGGTCGGGGCGCTGCCGTCGCGGTCATGGATGGTGACGTCGATCCCCCCGTCGATGACGAGCTCCGTTTTTTCCCCCACGTGGTACTCGGCCGCATGTCCCGCCCTGATGATGGCTGCGGGTCGTCCGGAATCCGAAATGGCGACAGAAGCACCCCAGCTCTCCTGGGCGGGCAGCCGGGGTGCGGAAACGCCAGCTGCCGGCGAAGGGCGCCCTTTGTCCGGGGCGCCGCAGCCGGCAGTACATGAAAGTATGGCCAGGAGGAGACAGCTTTTCAGGTGAGGCAAGGCCTAGTCCGGAGGCGGATTACTTGATGTTCAGCTGGTCCATGACCTTGAAGGTGATGTCGAATTCGGCATCGCCGTAAACCCTGGCACCCTTGTCGAAGATCATGTTGTAACCCTCTTTCCTGGCAACCGACTCGACGGCGGCATCGATCTTCTGCCTGATCGGTGCGACCAGCTCCTGCTCTTTCTTGGCAAGGGCGTTCTGTTTGTCGGCAACCGATTTCCTGAAATTCTCGTCCTGGGCCCTCAGCTCCTTCTCCTTCGCCGCGTTGGGTTTTCCGCCTTTCTGGTAGGCCTGGACGGCGTTCTGGAGCGCGCTCTGCAGTTTCGACAGCTCGGCCTGGGTCTTGTTGCGCTCGGCCTGGAGGGTCTGGTCGGCGTTCTTGGTCTCGGGCATCTGCTGGAAGATCTTGCCATAATCGATCACGCCGATCTTCTGGGGGCCGGATGCGGCGAACGCGCCGGGCGCGGCAGCCATCATGCAGATGGCAACGGCAGGGACGATGCGGCGCGAGAGGGTCGCTAATTTTTTCAGGTAGGACATTGGTGTATCTCTCTTGTGGTTTTGAGTGGCAACTCGGTGGCATTGGCTCACCGCAAGTTCGGGCACGACATCCGCAAAGTTAACAAATCCAAGTAAAATAACTATGCGGCCATGAAATTGCGCTGAGGAGAGGCGAACGTGCCCGACGGGGGGGTCATGATGACGGGCGGCGTAACCTGAAGAGCTGGCCGGGCTCCTGCACGATGGCGCGCTTCAGTTCGAGCTCGAAGAGGTGCACCAGGAGCTCGGCGACCGGCATTCGCGTGTTTTCCGAGATGAGGTCGATATGCACCGCCTCCTCCCCGAGCACGGCGAAGATCCTTGCCTCCTCCTTTGAAAGGGTTGCCGGGGCGCATGTCGTTCCGTCCTGCGTCCCCGAGGGCGGTGCCGCACCCGATGGACCGAGTTCCGCGACGATGTCGCGGGCGCTGAGCACCGGCTTGGCATGGCAGCGCTGGATCATGAGGTTCGTCCCGCGCGAGTTCCTTGCATAGATGCTGCCGGGTACGGCGAAGACTTCGCGGTCCTGGTCGAGGGCGCAGGCAGCCGTGATCATCGATCCCCCGGCGACGTCCGACTCGACGACCAGCGTGCCGGCCGAGAGTCCGCTGATCAGGCGGTTCCTCCTCGGGAAGTTGCCCGGCGCTGGTTCGGTGCCGATCCACTCCTCCGAGGCGATTGCGCCGCGTTCGAGGATTTTCGGCCATAGCCGGCCAGCCGGGTCGGTATAGATGGTGTCGACGCCGCATCCGAGCACGGCGCAGGTGGTGCCGCCGCTGTCGAGGGCGGCGCGGTGCGCGGCCATGTCGATGCCGTAGGCCAGGCCGCTGACGACGGCGTACCCATCGAGCACGAGCTCCCGGCTGAACTGCTCGGCAGCCTGCCTGCCGTAGCTCGACGCCTTTCGGGTGCCGACGACGGCGACGGAGGGGAGTGAGAGCGATTCAGGGTTTCCCCTGACGAAGAGCAGCGGCGGAGGGTCGTAGATCTCCCTGAGCAGGGGCGGGTACCGCGGGTCGGTGAGCGTCAGGATACAGGCGCCGAGTTCGGCAGCCCGGTCGAGCTGGTTGTTGGCGGCGTCGAGGGCACGGGCCATCCAGGCTTGGCTGCCGAGCGATGCCGCGATCTCCGCTGCGAGCACCTCGCCGATACCCGGGACCTCGGCAAATTCAGGGCGGCCGGCATCAAGCAGCGCCGGGTCCAGGCCGAAACGGGCGATGATGGCAGTGGTCCTTGCCGGGCCGATGCCGGGAATCTGCGAAAGGATGAGCAGCAGGAGCTCCCTGCCGCGTTCCGGGGGAAGAACGCTCATGGGCACCTCTCGGGGGATGGGGTATGCGTAAATCCGTAAGGGTGATCCCGTATTCAGGAGGGCTTCAGCCCGACGGCCATTCAACACTTACATTCTTTTCCAATTGCCCCGGGCTTGAGCCTCCCATATTCTGGAGGGCTTCAGGCCGACGGACATTCAACATCTTGTCTTTCAATTGCCCCGGGCTTCAGCCCGGGGGGGATAGGCTCAGAAATCGCGCTTCATGAGGATGCAGGCGAACCCTTTCAGGTACTCCTTGCCTTCTCCAGGCAGGGTGTCGAGAGCTGCAAGCGCCGCCTCGGTATCTTCGTTGATGCGCTGGCGTGCCTCGTCGAGGACTCCGCTGCGTTCGAAGATCGAGCGGACCACCGGCACCTGGTCGGCTGTCGTGCCGTTGTTGTCGATGATCGACTGCAGGAGGCTGAGGTCGTCACCAGTGGCGAGCTCGAGCGAGCGGAGCAGCATGAAGGTCTTCTTGCCGTTGATGACGTCGCCGCCGGCCACCTTGCCCGATTTGCCGTCTTCTGCCATGATGTCGAGATAATCATCCTGGATCTGGAATGCACGGCCGATCTTTTCGCCGAAGGTGATCAGGGCAGAGATCTCTTCAGCGGTGCCGTCGCCGGCGACGCCACCCGCTTCGAGGGCTGCCGAGATGAGGCGGCCGGTCTTTTTGGAGATCATGTCGAGGTAGTCGGCGATCGAAACCTCCTTGCGTTTTTCAAGCTCCATGTCGAGCGCCTGGCCTTCGCAGACGGTGATGTTGGCGTCGTTGAAGATATGGATCAGCTCCTTGTATCGTCCGCATGCGGCCTGCATCGCCAGTTCGTAGGCGTAGGCGATCATCATGTCGCCGGAGAGGATCGCCGAGTTGACGTTCCACTGTTTGTGTACCGTGAGGCGGCCGTGCCGAAGGTCGGCCTGGTCCATGATATCGTCGTGCATCAGGGTGAAGTTGTGCAGCACCTCGATGCCGAGCGCGACGCTGAGTGCGTTGTCAGCAGTGCTGCCGACGGCTTCGGAGGCCAGGAGGGTCAGGAAGGGGCGGATCCTCTTTCCCTTTCCTTCGAGGATGTAGCGGGCAGGTGCGTAAAGCGTCTCCGGGCTCCTCTTCGGGAAGCAGGCCTCGAGGGCCTCGTTGATGCGTGCGTGGTACTGGCGGTACCTCGATTCTACCTGTTCGTGGGTGATCTGTAGCGTCATGTCGCCGAAGCTCAATGTTTTTTGTGGATTGGTGCTTGTTTCAGCTCTGCTATGGTAGCCGATCCGGTCAGGAACATCGCAGCCCTGAGGTCGTTCATCCAGGTCTCTATGGTTCTCTCCAGGGTTCCGGCGTGCAGCGCCTTCAGGAGCTGCTGGGCCGAAGCGGCCAGGTCCGCGCCGAGCGCAATGGACTTGGCGATGTCGATGCCGTTGCGGATGCCGCCCGAAGCTACGACCCCCAGCGTCCGGAAGCCGGGCTCTCCGCGCTTCAGATCTCCGATACCCTCGAGGCATGCCGCGGTCGGGATCCCCCAGTTGAGCAGCTCAGGGAGGGCCGACGGGCTGAACCTGTCGTCCTCGGGGAATTTCTCGAGGTAGCGGCACTCCTCGACCTTCTGCCAGCTGATGCCGCCAGCCCCGGCGACGTCGACCGCGGCGACCCCGGCGTCGGCCAGCCGGCGAGCCACCCGGGCGGAGATTCCCGATCCCACCTCCTTGGCGATGACCGGCACCCCTGCGGTTGCGGTCAGGTCGTTCAGCCTGTCGAGGAAGCCGCTGAAGGCGGTGCTGCCTTCGGGCTGGAAGAGCTCCTGCGCGGGATTGAGGTGCACGATGAGCGCGTCGGCGCCGATCATGCCGATCATGGTCGAAACCTGTTCGCGGTTGAGCCCCGATGCCACTTCCGGCGCGCCGATGTTGGCGTAGACCGGTGCCGTCGGGGCGGCCTGGCGGACAACGGCGAAGCTGTCGCGGTGCGCCGTCCCTTCAAGGGCCTGGCGCATGCTGCCGACACCGAGCGGGATCGAATACTTCTCGGCGGCTGTGGCAAGGGTGCGGTTCAGCTCGAGGGCCTGCCCATACCCGCCGGTCATCGATGAGATCATCAGCGGCAGCCCGATCCTCCTTCCAAGGAAGGTCGTCGATAGCTCTATGGCGGCGAAGTCGACCTCTGGCGCGGCGTTGTGCTCGAGCACCCAGGCGTCGAGCCCCGTTGCGGCGCCATCGAAGCGAACCTCGCGGTGGAGGCATATCTCGACATGGCTGTGCTTGCGTTCAGCCGTTATGGAGGCGCTGCTCTGCTGCATGGCGACGGGAAAGAGGCGGTGAAGATTTGCCGGACTGTTGGGTAAAAGTATAACTTATACGAAAGATACCATAATTTTTTCAGGCTTGCCGCCTTCCGGAATGTTCAGGACCCTCGTCGATATCGCCATCAGGCACATCCTTGGCCGCAAGCGGCAGACCTTGACGACCATGGCGGGCGTCGCGGTCAGCACGATGGTGCTCATCACCACGATCTCCCTCACCAGGGGGCTGCTCGACTCCTTTGCCGAGACCATCATCGACGTCGCGCCCCATGTCGTCGTGAAGGGGCAAAAGCTCGACCCGGTACCGGTCGACCTGCTGGCCGGCGGCCCCCGGGACCGGCGCTCCTTCGTGGAGGACCATGTCGGCAGGGACGACCGCGAGCAGGTCCGGAACTACGGCCGTATCCTCGAGATCCTGGCGACCCCCGAGTTCAGGGGCGATGTGGTTGCCGCCTCGCCCTACGTCGAGTCGCAGGTGATGGCGGTGAAGGGGATCCGGAACCAGCCGCTGCTCGTCAAGGGGGTCGTGGTCGAAAAGGAGGAGGCGATCACCCATATCGGCCGGAGCCTGACCGCCGGCGACCTTACCCTGTTCAGGAAGAGCCCGGACGCCATCCTCGTGGGGCGTACCGTTTCGAGGGACCTCGACCTTGGGCTGAACGACGCGGTGACGCTGATCTCCACCGACGGGAAGAGCCACCAGTGCAAGGTGGCAGGCATCTTCTTCACCGGGGTCAACGCGGCCGACAACAGCGTCGTCTCCTCCCTCAAGTTCGCCCAGATCCTCGAGGGTTTCCCTGCCAACAAGGTGACGGGCGTCGCCCTGAAGGTGCGCGACCCGCTCGACAACGCCGCCCTTGCCGCCGGCCTCCAGCGGATGACGGGCTACGAGTGCGCGACCTGGCAGAAGGAGAACGAGAGCGTGCTGTCGCTGTTCGCCAGGATCGGCTACATCGTCCTCTCCCTGGTGGCCTTCGTCGGCGTCGTGTCGGGGTTCGGCGTGGCCAACATCCTCGTGACCACCGTGTTCGAGAAGAGCCGCGACATCGCCATCATGAAGTCCTTCGGCTTCTCTTCGGCGCAGATGGTCGGCCTGTTCGTCTTCGAGGGGTTCCTTGTCGGCCTCGGCGGGGCGCTGCTTGGCGGCGTGCTGTCGACCGGTTCGATCGCCCTGCTTGCCGGCCTGCCGATCGAAAGCTCCCAGGGGCCGCTCACCAAGACCGGCTTCGCGATGTCCTGGAACCCCTGGTACTTCTTCCTGGTGATCGCCGTCACGGTCGCCATCAGCACCATCGCCGCCGCGCTGCCCTCCGCCAGGGCCGCCAAGCTGGAGCCGGTCAAGGTGCTCAGGGAGGCGAACGTCTGAGGAGGGAGAGGGGGAGAATAGGGCTTAGAGGACCAGTAGGACGAATCGGGCTTATGAAGAGGTAAAGAGTGCTCCATCGGGAGCTCTTTATGAGTCCCATTGAGAGATCTTCATGAGTTTATAAGCCCTATCGGTCCTCTAAGCCCCATTGCCCCTATTCTTCAGGCATCATCCCCCTCCGCCCTGCTCCGCTCCGGGTGCTGGAGGAGGTAGAGCTTGTGGTAGAGGCCGCGGCGGGCGAGCAGCTCCTGGTGCGTGCCGGTCTCGCGGATGGTTCCCTTGTGCAGGACGATGATCCGGTCGGCATGCTGCACCGTCGAGAGGCGGTGGGCGATGATGATCGAGGTGCGGTGCTTCATGAGCCTGCCGGTGGCCTCTTCGATGAGCGACTCGGTCTCCGTGTCGACCGAGCTGGTCGCTTCGTCGAGCACGAGGATCTCCGGGTCGTAGAGCAGCGCCCTGACGAAGGCGATGAGTTGCTTCTGCCCGACCGACAGCCCTGAACCGTTCTCCCTGATCCGGTAGTCGTAGCCGCCCGGCAGCTTTTCGATGAACCGGTCCGCCCCGACGATCCGGGCCGCCTCCCTGATCCGCTCTTCGGGGATCGACGGGTCGCCGAAACAGAGGTTCTCCCGAACGGTGCCCGTGAAGAGCACCACCTCCTGCATCACGATGCCGATGAGGCGGCGGAGCGACTGGCCCGAGAGCTCCTCCAGGTCGACACCGTCGATGGTCACCCGCCCCCTGCTGATCGGATAGAACCTCGAGAGGATGTTGATGAGGGTCGTCTTGCCGCTGCCGGTGGCCCCGACGATGGCCACGGTCTGGCCGGCCCGTATCTCGAAGGAGATGTCGCGGAGCACGAGGTTGTCGCCGTCGTAGGCGAACGAGACGTTGTCGAAGATGATGCGGCCGGTGAACCCGGGCAGGCTTTTCGCCCCGCCATCAGCTGGTTCAGGCTCCACCGGTTCCTCGAGCAGGCGGAAGATGCGGTCGGAGCTGGTCACGGCGGTCTGCAGGACGTTGAAGCGGTCCGACAGGTGCTGCAGCGGACGGAAGAAGAGCCAGATGTACTGCACGAACGAGACCACGACGCCTACGGTGAGCTCAGCCTTCAGGATCCTCGTCGCGCCGTACCAGACCACGAGCCCGGCGGTGGCCGAGCTCAGGAACTCGATGAGGGGGTAGTAGATGGAGAAGTAGAAGACGGTCCGGATGTTCGCGTCGCGGTGGTCGGCGTTGATCCCCGCATGGAGCCGGTACTCGTGCTCCTCCCGCCCGAAGAGCTGCACCACCTTCATACCGGTGATATGCTCCTGGAAGAAGGAGTTGAGCCGCGCCAGGTGCGTCCTGACGTCGAGGAAGGCCTGCCGGACCCGGTTCTTGAAGGCGATGGTCGCCCAGATCATCAGCGGCAGGAGGCTGAGCACGACGAAGGTGAGGCGCCAGTCGCTCAGGAACATCATGACGACGATGAAGACGAGCTGCAGGATGTCGCCGACGATGGTGATGACGCCGCTGGAGAGCATCTCGTCGAGCGCCTCGACGTCGTTGGTCGTCCTGGTGATGAGCCTGCCGACCGGGTTGCGGTCGAAGTAGCGGATGGGGAGGCGCTGCAGGTGCCTGAAGATGTCCATCCGCAGGTTGAACACCGCCTTCTGGCCGATGAGCCCGGTAAGCCAGGTGGCCTGGTACTGCTTGAGGCCGTCGAGCACCACCACGGCGAGCATGACCAGGCTGACGACCGCAAGGCCGTGCCGGTCCCCCTGCCTGATGTAGTCGTCGATGGCGATCCTGGTGAGCCAGGGCCTGAGGGGGCCCAGGATGGCGCCGCCGGCGGTGAGCGCCACCGCGCCGGCGACCAGCCCCTTGAAGGGGGTGATGTAACCCAGCAGCCGCCGGACGATATAGAGGTCGAGCGAGCCTTCCTTCCGGCTGCCGAGCGTCTCGTCCTGCTGCGTGCGGAACCCCGTCGAAGGCTTTGCGGTTGCTGCCATGCCGTCAGGCCTGCCCTTCGCTGTTTGCATCCATCTGGCGCGATATGCCGTCGATTTCGGCGATGAAACGGTCGGCCAGGGAGTCGGCGAGCTCCTTCGAGCCGGCTTCGGTATAGATGCGGATGATCGGCTCGGTGTTCGACGGGCGCATGTGCACCCACCCTTCGGGGAAGTCGAGCTTCAGGCCGTCGAGCCGGTTCGAGGAGGCCTCGGGATGGGCCTCGGCGACGGCAGTGAAGATGGCGCCGATACGCTCTTTCGACATCCTCTCGAGCACCATCTTCTTCTTGGCCATGAAGTACGAGGGGAAGGTGCGGCGGAACTCGGACAGGGAGCCGCCGCCGTTCGAGAGCTTCCACTCGGCGAAGGCCTGCACGAAGAGCGCGGTGCCGGCAAGCGCGTCACGCCCGTAGTGCAGCTCGGGGAGGATGACGCCGCCGTTGCCCTCGCCGCCGATGGTGGCGCCCTGCTGCTTCATGACCTCGCAGACGTTGGCCTCGCCTACCTTCGCGCTGAAGCACCCGACGCCGTGCTTTTTCGCGATGTCCGAAAGGGCGCGGCTGCTGGAGAGGTTGTTGACCACCGGTCCCGGGCGGTGCTTCAGGTAGAAGTCGGCGCAGGCGACCAGGGTGTACTCCTCCCCGAAGAGGGAGCCGTCCTCGCAGACCAGGGCGAGACGGTCGGCGTCGGGGTCGACGATGATCCCGAAGTCGCAGCTCTCGCGGCGAAGGATCTCCATCGTCTCCTTCAGGTTCTCCTCGACCGGCTCGGGGTTGCGCGGGAAGATGCCGGTGCCTTGGCAGGCGAGGGTCTTGACCTCGGAGATGCCGAGGCGCCGGCAGAGCTCCGGCATGACGAAGGAGCCGGCGCCCTCGACCCCGTCGACCAGTACACGGAACTCCATGGAGCCGATGAGGCCCCGGTCGATGCAGGGGAGCCCGAGGATGGCCTTGATGTGCCGTTCGTCGTAGGAGGCGTTCGAGGAGATGCTGCCGATCTTCTCCCAGCCGGCGGGCTCGAACGAGCGGTCGCGGGCGATCTCGAGGAGCAGCTCGACATCCTCGGCAAGCAGGAACTCACCCTTCTCGTCGAGCATCTTCAGGGCGTTCCACTCGACCGGGTTGTGCGAGGCGGTCACGATGAGCCCACCGTCCGCCTGTTCGCCGGCAGTCGCCAGTTCGACGGTCGGGGTGGTCGCCATGCCGAGGTCGACGACGTCGCAGCCGCAGAGGGCGAGCGTGCTGGCCACCAGTTCGGTGATCAGCCCGCCGGTCGGCCGGGTGTCCCTGCCGATGACGATCTTCGGCTTGCCCAGGGCGTCATCGCCTCCGCGTGCCCGTTTGCGGCGGGAGGTCCAGGCGGCGAACGCCATGGTGAATGCCGTCAGGTTCTCGGGGGTCAGGCTTTTGCCGACGACGCCCCGGATGCCGGAGACGCTGATCATCAGACTCATGCTTGCGATGGTTTTCGGTGGATGATGCGGTTCAGTTCCGTGAAGCGGGAATATATAATGGATAATGGATAATGGATAATGGATAATGTGGGGAGGAGGGGGGGAGCCCTCCGGATCGGTATCGCTATCGATCTTGTTTTCGATACCGATTTCGATAGCGATGGGGCTGGTCGGCGCCGGATCAGCCGAGGGAGGAAGATTTCCGATTCTGCTTTTTTCTTTTTGAAGCTTTATCGTATATTACATGCCTTTTGTTGCGGATACCGCACAAGCACCAGTTTACCAGACTTCGCAAGACACTAACAGCACAAGGTTATGCCTTTACACAAATCAGCCGAAAAAAGACTCAGACAGGCTTCGCGGAGGAATGCAAGAAACAAGGCGAGGAAAAAGGAGCTCAAGGGCCTCCTGAAGGACATGCAGAAGCTCATCGACGCGAACGCCCAGAAGAGCGAGGTCGAGGCAGCCTACCGTTCGGCCGTGCAGAAGCTGGACCGCCTTGGGGTCAAGCGCTACATCCACGCCAACAAGGCTTCCAGAAAGAAGGCGCAGCTGGCCAGGATCCTGAACAACTACGAGCCGAAGGCCTGATCCCTTCCGGCCCGTTCCCGCATCCGGCGGGAACATCTCTTATACCGTATCGAGGGCCTTCGTGCGCAAGCCGTTACCGACGGATTCGCGGACGAAGGCCGGATACATTCCATCCAATCAGTCATGTTCGCATTCATCAGGGGTGAGTTGATAACGGCTTCGCTGGACGAGGCGGTTGTCGAGGCTTCCGGTATCGGCTACCGGCTCCACATCTCTGCGGGCACCAGCAGGCGGCTGCCGGCGCCGGGCGAGCAGGTCTGCCTGCATACCCACTACCAGGTCCGCGAGGATGCGCACCAGCTGTTCGGCTTCCTCGACCCCGAGGAGCTCCAGCTCTTCAGGTTGCTGCTCTCCATCTCCGGTGTCGGGCCCAAGCTTGCCATCGCCGTGCTTTCGGGGCTGAAGGTGGGCGAGATCCAGGAGGCGATCGTCTCCAACCGGCCCGAGACCCTTTACGGGATCAGCGGCGTCGGCAAGAAGACCGCCGCCCGCATCATCCTTGAGCTGCGCGACAAGATCCTGAAGATCCAGCCTGCCGCCGGAGGGGAGTTCCCTGCAGCGGGCCGCGACCGGCAGTCGACCGAGGATGCCGTGGCGGCGCTGATGACCCTCGGATTCTCCAGGCCCGTCGCGCAGAAAGCCGTCTCCGGCGTCCTGGACGCTTCACCCGGCCTCTCGGTCGAGCAGGTGGTGAAATCCTCCCTTGCCGCAATCCGCAACAACCCCTGAGCCTCCCGTGGATTACCAGGAAGCCATCGATTTTCTCTACCCCCTCCACCGCTTCGGCATCAGGCCCGGGCTCGACCGGATCCGGGAACTCCTGAGCGGGCTCGGTTCGCCGGAAGAGCGGCTCGGCAGGGTGGTGCACATCGCCGGGACGAACGGCAAGGGTACCGTCGCGGCCTGCATGGCCTCGATCTTCACGTCTTCGGGCCGCAAGACCGGCCTGTTCACCTCGCCGCACCTGGTCGATTTCACCGAACGGATCCGCATCGACGGGCGCCAGATACCAAAAGAGCGGGTCGCGGCATACTGCGACCGCCTGCAGGGGCCGGTGAAGGCGACCGGGGCCACCTTTTTCGAGGCGACCACCGCGATGGCACTGGCCTGGTTCGCCGAAGAGGGGGTCGATGCTTCGGTGATCGAGACCGGGATGGGCGGACGCCTCGACGCGACCAACGCCGT
>OMIK01000050.1 GCA_900299075.1 Chlorobi bacterium Chlorobi_1 | reverse complement strand
GGGGTGATGAAGATCTTGCCGTCGCCGATTTCGCCGGACTCGTGCCGGGCGGCGTTGATGATCGTATCGACCTCGAGAAAGAAAAGGGGACATCCTGTAGTGAATTGTCCAAACACAAAGTTTTTCGGTGAACGAACAGCCCTGCCAAGTGCTCGTAAAAGCACACTTTAAAGTGGCGGGTTGCTCACCGGTAATGAATCTCGTACCTTATCGTTATCTGGTATGCGACATGCTGATGAACGGCTGTCAAGCATCCTTTGTCCAGGTTCCAAGATTCGGGTGAGAGTCCCTAAATGTCCCACACGAGGTCTCTGCCTCAACGTAAGTTTAACGGGCTCCTCTCCGCCGAATCACTGCACCGGCAGCCGTTTGTCAGCTGTAGCTCATTTTCTCATAGGCAAATACCTCTTTATTCTTCATCAGGGTCCAAGCAATGACCAGCAGCTTCGCTGCCAGCTTGACCCGTACAATCCCCAAGATTCCCTGTTCCCGCTCACGTCCTTTGAGCTGCTTGGCAAGCCAGCTTCTGAAATAGTTGTTTTTTGTCGAAGCCACCATGGCTGCCTGATACAGCGCATAGCGCAGATTGGCATTGCCTCGTTTCGATATCACCGGCGCTGCCTTCATGGCCGTCTTGCCGCTTCGCGATGCGCTTAAATCCAGACCAGCAAGCTTGATGACCTGGCTCACCGTTTCAAAACGATGCGGATCGCCGATATAGGCCAGAAGCTTTGATGAGATATCAGGGCCAACCCCTGGAATGCTCAACAGGCATGCATATTCAGGGAACCCCGAACAGATTACCGCGATGTGTTCTTCGATCTCCTGAATGAGTTGACGACTGCTCTGTAGTTGCCGGACTAGCAACTGCCCCTCATAGTTGGCCAAATCATCTGCCTGACACCCGACAGAGTGCTGCGCGGCTTGCCAAATCCTCATCAAATGAGCTTCCTGCCGTTTGCCTTTATAGACAGGAACAACCTTGGAAAAGAACGATGCGTAATCCAATTCGCTGATCAGCTCAGGTGCGCAGCAGGCGCCGATAACCGCTAACGTGTCCTGCGGGCAGGTGTTGATGAACTGATCCATTTCTGGAAAGAACTGCGCCAGCAGATTGTTCCTGATGCGGGTCTTGATGCCATGCTCTTCCTTTTTGAACTTGTGCTTCAGACTGAGCAACTCCCGAAGCTGGCGAATTTCCAGGCTCGGATACTCGTAAAACTGGCATTTGCCCTGAGCGATCAGGTCGGCCACATTGGCCGCGTCTTTCCGGTCGTGCTTGTCCCAGCGGCCATCGAGCAACTCCCGGTTCTGTTTGACGGCAACACCCGATACCTGAACCACTTGCTGATCTTGCCGAACCAGATAATCGGCCAGAGGCTTGTGATAATTCGCTGTCGGCTCCATGCCGAAAATGACGGCTTCGAGCTGCTGCTGCAACCGCAATTGCTCTGTTCTTGCAAGAAGTAGTTCAAAACCGTCCTTGCTGTTCGGAAACGTGAACTGCTTGCAGAGTACCTTTCCGGTTGAAGTCCCGAAAAACGCGAAGTGCTTCTCCTTGGCGATATCCAGCCCGACTATCAGATGCCGTTCCGAGTTTCGGATCTCATCTCGCAGTTGCCGATATGCCGCCAGTCTTTCTGCTTCGGATTGCATAACATCCTCCTTTTCGATGGATTACACCAGCGTGCTCTCCATTTAGTCTACTCTAGGATGTATGCAATCGTGCCCTTGTGGCGCTAAATCATTGGGCAACTATTATATAACGTTGTTCAGTAACGTGAATGGTGATTATCTTGTGTGCAATGAGAAGTAGAAAACGCTGCTGACAACCATTACGGGAGGGAATGACTATGCCAAGGGGGCCGAGACTCGACGCGCCAGGAACGTTGCATCACGTGATAATCCGGGGGATAGAGCGCGGTAGTATTTTTCTCGACGATGCTGACAGGTTGGAGTTTCTTGCCCGTGTTGGGCTGACAGTGTCGCCTTAGGTGTGTTCGTGTTTGTTTTACTGAACAACGTCCCGTAACCCCACAATAAACTGTAACTAGCGAGAAGAAAACCGGGGGACGCTATTTACTTCATGCACTAAAAAGAGGGGTGAGTGCATAAGGGAAGCAAACGGTAAGCCTGCCGAGAGAGGCTCGTGGTGCACTTGCAATTTGAATTCACACAACGTCCCCTAACCCCTTTCCTTTGTTATGGGCAAGCAGATCCTTTTGATTCTCGGCCACCCAAATAGTGACAGCTTTTGCGGAGCGATAGCGGATAGCTACGAGGCCGGGGCCAAAGCAGCAGGGCATAGGGTGACCCGGCTTGATCTTGGCAAGCTCCAGTTCGATCCGATACTGCATAAGGGCTATGCGGTAATCCAGGATCTGGAGCCTGACCTGGTCATGGCGCAGGATGCGGTCAGGCGTGCCGATCATCTCGTGTTCGTGTTTCCGGTCTGGTGGGGCGGGCCACCTGCCTTGATGAAGGGATTTATCGACCGGCTGTTCCTTCCGGGCTTCGCATTCAAGTTCAAGTCGCCGACAGCGGTCTGGTGGGATCGATTGCTTGAAAAACGTTCGGCGCGATTGATCGTGACCATGGACACGCCGCCATGGTATTACCGATTCGTCTACCGAATGCCGGGGCACAACCAGATGAGGCGGACGATCCTGGATTTCTGTGGCGTGAAACCGGTCTCCATCACGGAATTCGGGCCAGTCAAGACTTCCGATGACAAGCTCCGCCAGAAGTGGCTGGGCGCGGTTGAGATTCTGGGGCGTGATGCAAGGTAATAAGATCAGGGGGTGAGTGAACAAGGGAAGCAAACGGTAAGCCTGCCGAGAGAAACAGAAAAGCCGGGAAGATCCCGGCTTTTTCCTGATAGTGGGCGAAGGGGGCGTTACACCTCCATGATCTCCTTTTCCTTCTGGGCGATCAGGTCGGTGATCTGCTTCTCGAACTTGTGTACGAGGTCGTCGGCATCTTTCTTGCCGCGGTTCTTGTCGTCCTCGTTGATCTGCTTGTCCTTCTCGAGCTTCTCGACCTCGTGGATCAGGTCGCGGCGGTGGTTGCGCAGCGAGACCTTCGAATCCTCACCGAACTTTTTGGTGAGCTTCACGTACTCCTTGCGTCGCTCTTCGGTGAGCGGCGGGATGCTGACGCGGATGAGCTGTCCGTCGGCCGAGGGGTTGAGTCCGAGGTTGGCGTCGCGGATCGCCCTTTCGGCGGCGGAGACCATGGATTTGTCCCAGACCTGCACGGAAAGGGTGTGGACATCAAGCACGCCGACGTTGCCGACCTGCTTCAGCGGCATCTGCTGGCCATAGGCTTCGACCTTGACGCGGTCGAGCAGGGCGGTGGTCGCCTTGCCGGTCCTGATCGAGGCCAGCTCGTACTGGAACGCCTCGACGGTCTTCTTCATCCTCGGCTCGAATTTCTGGATAACGTCCCTGATGGTCATAACGGTATCAGTTGGTTTGATTCGCTGACGTGGTGCTTACTGGGCGCTGGTCTTGGCTGCGGGCCTGGCGAAGCGCTTGTTGAAGCGTTCGACACGGCCGGCGGTGTCGACGAGCACCTGCTTGCCGGTGTAGAAGGGGTGGCAGTTGCTGCAGATATCAACCTTGATGGTGTTCCTGGTGGACCTGGTGTCGAAGCTGGCGCCGCAGTTGGCGCAGTTGGCCGTAACTTTCGTATACTTCGGGTGGATCTCTGGTTTCATGACCTTGGGATTGCGTTGTCAGTTGGACGATAAACAATTGACCCCAAATAAACTGATTTTTCTTCTAATAAGCAAGTACGGATTCGGCCTGCCGACGATATCCGCGCGACAGGCATCATGGCGTCCTTTTCATCGATCCAGGGTATCAAGGGGGTAGGCCCGAAGCGGGCCGCGGCACTGGCGGAGGCCGGCATCAGGACGGTCGCGGACCTTTACGACTGCTTCCCGCGCCGCTACCTCGACCGCACCAGGGTCGCCCGGATCGGGAGGCTGGTCGACGGCGAGACCGTGACGGTGGTCGGGACCGTCTCCGGCACGAAGCTCGAGAACGGCGGCCGCGGGCGCTCGCGCTTCAAGGCGACGGTCTCTGACGGCACGGGGCTGCTGGAGCTGACCTGGTTCCGGGGCGTCCACTACTTCTCCCGGACCATCGCCGAGGGGGATACGGTGGCGGTCCACGGCAAGGTCGCCTATTTCGGCCAGCGGCCGGGGATGCAGCACCCCGACTACGACCGCCTCGACCGCAAGGGGGGCGAAGGGCCGGACGACGATGAGCTCTTCAGGACCGGCGCGATCATTCCGATCTACCCGACCACCGATGCGATGAAGCAGGCCGGGGTGAACTCCGGCGCGCTCCGGGCCATCGTGCACCGGGCGTTCCGCGACCTGCCCCCGGCCTTCGAGGAGCACCTCGACCCGGAGATGCTGGGGCGCTACGGCCTCATGCCGATCGGGGAGGCCTACCGGCAGCTCCATTTCCCCGAATCCGCCGAAGCGCTCGAGCGGGCCCGTTACCGTATGAAGTGGACCGAGCTCTTCTTCCACCAGCTCTTCTTTGCGCTCAGGCGGAGCGAGGAGCGGCGCGGCCCGGCCTCCTCGACCTTCGACCACTCCGGTACGGCGACCGCGAGCCTCTACGCGGCGCTGCCCTTCGAGATGACGGGCGCCCAGAAGCAGGCGGTCCGGGAGATCTACCGTGACCTCAGGAGCGGCAGGCAGATGAACCGCCTCCTGCAGGGCGACGTCGGTTCCGGCAAGACCCTGGTGGCGCAGTTCGCCATGGCGCTCGCCGCGGACAATGGCGTGCAGTCGGCCTTCATGGCCCCGACCGAGATCCTCGCCTTCCAGCACTTCATGGGCATCAGGCGCCTGATGGAGCCGCTGGGGCTGCAGGTGGGGCTCCTGACCGGCAAGCAGGCGAAAAAGGAGCGCCAGGCGATGCTGGAGCGGATCGCCGGGGGCGAGGTGGACATCGTGGTGGGTACCCACGCGATCATCGAAGGGGACGTGCGGTTCCATCGGCTGGGGCTTGCGGTCATCGACGAGCAGCACCGATTCGGGGTGCTGCAGCGCAAGGCCCTGCAGGAGAAGGCGGGCAACCCGCACGTGCTCCTGATGACCGCGACCCCGATTCCGAGGACGCTGACGATGGGGGTCTACGGCGACCTCGACGTGTCGGTGATCGCCGAGATGCCGGCGGGTCGCACGCCGATCCGCACGCGCCTCTGCCGCGAGGAGGAGAAGCCGAAGCTGCATGCCCTGCTTCGGGAGGAGGTGCGGCAGGGGCGCCAGGCCTATATCGTCTATCCGCTGGTCGAGGAGTCGGAGAAGATGGACCTGAAGGCCGCGACCGAAAGCTATGCGCAGCTCGGGGCGGAGGTGTTCCCCGACCTGCGGCTCGGGCTGATCCACGGTCAGTTGCCGGCCGCCGACAAGGAGTCGGCCATGGAGCGGTTCCGGCGGGGGGAGATCGATATCCTCGTGGGGACCACCGTGATCGAGGTCGGGGTGGATGTGCCGAACGCGACCGTCATGGTGATTGAGCATGCCGAACGGTTCGGCATCTCCCAGCTCCACCAGCTGCGGGGAAGAGTCGGCAGGGGCGTGCACGCCTCATCCTGTTTTCTCGTATATTCAGGTTTTTCGGGCGATTCGAGGGAGCGCCTCCAGGCGGTAGCCTCGACCTGCGATGGCTTCCGCCTGTCGGAGATCGACCTGAAGATCCGTGGGGCGGGCAACATGCTCGGCCGAGAGCAGTCGGGCACGGTCAGCGGCCTGCGGATCGCCGACCTCCTTGCCGACGGCGCCATCATGCGCTCGGCCAGGGAGGCCTCGTTCGACCTCGTCACCCGCGACCCCCGGCTCGACCACCCTGCCCACAAGAAGATTAGGGAGTACTACGACGGGCAGTTCAGGAAGAGGGTCGAGCTCGCAGATGTCGGGTAGTTGATGGTTGATGGTGGATGGGTGGAGTTGATAATGGAGAAATCAAGAGTTGGGAGTTGACTCGGTACTATGAAGGAACTTCTAAACGGCGTCGTTGTCCGGACCGGGGGGGCGTCGTATGTCGTCGAGTGCGACGATGGCCGCCAGGTCCGGTGCAGGACCGTGCCCGGGACCGTGAGCGGGAACGAGGGGGAGAGCCTCGTGGCCGTGGGGGACCGCGTCTCCTTCAGGCCAAAGCCCTCCGGAACCGGGATGCCCGAGGGGGTGATCGACCGGGTCGAGCCCCGCACCAGCGCCCTGGTACGCCGCCGCGACGTGCGCCGGAACCGCAGCAAGGAGACCGACCAGGTGATCGCGGGGAACATCGACCAGCTGGTGGTGGTCTCCTCGGCCGACGACCCGCCGCTGAACCGGCGGCTGATCGACCGCTACCTGGCCTTCGCCGAATCGGAGCACCTGCCGTTGCTGCTGGTGGTCAACAAGTCCGACCTCGCCGACCCCGTCGCGCTGGAGGAGGCGCTCGAGACCTACCGCAGCCTGGGGTGCACGATCTGCTGCGTCAGCGCCGCCCGCCGGACCGGCCTCGAGGAGCTCCGCGAGCACCTTGCGGGGAAGGTCTCTGCCTTCAGCGGCCACTCCGGGGTAGGCAAGTCGACCCTGATCAACCTGCTGCTCGGCCGTAAGGAGCTGAAGACGGCCAGGATCAGCTACCGGACCGGCAAGGGGGTGCATACGACCAGCAGCGCCACGATGCTCCGCCTGCCCGAGGGGGGCTACGTGATCGATACTCCCGGCATCCGGGAGTTCAACCTCTCGGGGATCACGCGTGAGAACCTGCGCTTCTATTTCACGGAGTTCCTGCGCCTCATGCCCGACTGCGGCTTCTCGTCGTGCACCCACACGGTCGAGCCGGGATGCGCCGTCCTCCGGGCGGCCGAGTCGGGAGCGATCGATCCAGAGCGCTACGAGAGCTACCTCGCGCTCTTCGATACGCTCGAGGAGTGAGCCCCGCTCGGGCGGCGCTGCCTGGCCGATGCCGCCCATGAACCTTTTGACACCAAACGAATCGAACCGGATATGATCGTCACCATCAACCCGGCCACGGGCCTGACCATTGCCGAATACCCCTCCATGGCTTCGGGGGAGATCGACCGCCTCCTTCGCCTTGCCGATGCCGAATTCCGCCAGTGGCGGCAGACCCCGATGGAGGAGCGCTCACGCCTGATGCGGCGGCTTGCAGCGCTCCTGCGCGAACAGCAGGAGGCGCATGCGCACCTGATGAGCCTCGAGATGGGCAAACCGCTGGCGCAGGCGCGGGGCGAGGCGAACAAGTGCGCCTGGGTGTGCGACTTTTTCGCCGACCATGCCGGGGAGTTCCTCAAGCCGGAGGAGAGCGATATCGACGGTGCGCGGGGCGTCGTCCGTTTCGAGCCGCTCGGCGTAGTGCTCGGAGTGATGCCGTGGAACTTCCCCTACTGGCAGGTGCTGCGTTTTGCGGCCCCGGCCATCATGGCGGGCAACAGCGTCGTCGTGAAGCATGCGCCGAACGTCACCGGCTGCTCGATCGCCATCGAGAAGCTCTTCGTCGAGGCGGGATTCCCGGAGTACCTCTACCGGGCGGTCCATGTGGCGCCGGAGGAGGTCGACCGCATGACCGGCTTCATGATCGACCACCCGGCGGTGCGGGCGGTGTCGGTGACCGGGAGCACGGGCGCCGGGCGCGCGGTCGGCTCGAAGGCCGGTCACGCCATCAAGCGGAGCGTGCTGGAGCTCGGCGGGAGCGACCCCTACATCGTGCTCGACGACGCCGACCTCCACAAGGCGGTCGATTTCTGCGTGGCCGGCCGGCTGCTCAACAGCGGGCAGAGCTGCATTGCCGCCAAGCGTTTCGTCGTCCACTCGGCCGTGATCGGGGAGTTCACGGAGATGGTGGTGGCGAGGATGCGCGCCGCCGTCATGGGGGATCCTTTCGAAGACGGGGTGGAGGTGGGGCCGATCGCGCGCGCCGACCTGCGCGACCTCGTGCACTCCCAGGTGGAACGGAGCGTCGCAGCCGGTGCGGAACTGCTCTGCGGCGGGAGGCTGCCCGATGGACCGGGCTGCTTCTATCCGCCGACGGTGCTCGCCGGCGTCAGGAAGGGGATGGCCGCCTGGGAGGAGGAGATCTTCGGCCCGGTGGCCACGGTGATCGAGGTGCGTGACGACGACGAGGCGGTCGAGGTGGCCAACGACAGCGAGTACGGGCTCGGTTCAGCGGTCTTTTCGAGAGACCAGGCGAGGGCGCTCGCCATCGCCTCCCGCCTCGAGGCCGGCAACTGCTTCATCAACGGCATGGTCAAGTCCGACCCGCGCCTGCCGTTCGGCGGCGTCAAGCTCTCCGGCTACGGCCGCGAGCTGTCGTACCACGGCATCCGCGAGTTCGTGAACGTGAAGACGATCGTGGTGGCCTAACGGCTCATTTTCAAAAACGGCATCGCTATCGGGACCGAAATCGAAGGCGATCCCGATAGGGAGCCGGCGCGGAGGGTTTGACGGCGAAGGGGCACGGCGCGCCGTGCCCCTTCGCAAGAGTGCCTCCCGGCGCTGCGTTCAATTCCTCAGGCTTCCCCTGCGAGTTCGGAGAGGTAGGTCTTGATCGACTTGTGCTTGTCCAGGCTGAGCTTCTTGTGCATCCGGTAGCGGATGCTCTCCATGCCCCTGGTGGAGATGCCGATCGAACGGGCGATTTCCCGGGTGTCGTAGTTCAGCTTGACCATGAGCCCGACCCGGAGCTCCCGCTGGTTCAGGTTCGGATGGCGCTTCTGCAGCTTCGACAGGAACTCGGAGTCGCCGGCGGTCAGCTCCGTTTTCAGCCGCTTTTCGGTCAGTTCGGTTTCGAGCATGCCCTGGCTCAGATCGATCATGCGCTGCTTGACCTGGGGATCGATCTCCAGGTTTTTGATCTGGTCGCACAGCAGATGCAGGGCGGAGCCCTTTTCTCCGACCGCCGTCGAGATCCTGGTGAGTTCCATCTCCTGTGCGCTGATCCTCGATTTCAGGGCGGCCTTTTCCTGCGCGAACTGCTGCTGCTCTTTCCTGTTGAGTTCGACCTGTGCATTCAGGAGGATGATCTTCTGGGTCAGGCGCTGTTCATAGTCCTCCTTGATACGCTGCAGCTCATGTTCCCGGAGTGTCTCGCGAACCTTCAGGTCCTCCTGCATAAGGGAGATGGCCTTGAAGTACGGGTGGAATGGGCTGTCGAGCGGCGGCAGGCTGATCTGCTGGTTGAGCATGTCCAGCCATGAGATCCTTGCAACCGTCGCCAGGAACTGCCGCTTCAGCAGCGCTTCCGGGCTGCCCTCCTTTCTGGTATGGCCGGCCTCTTCCGCCCTGCCGGCCTTGAAATCCATGATGGTCCGCATGGCATCGCCGTAGTCATCCCGCAGCAGCACCGTCATATCGTCCGGCACGATCGAGGCGAAGGTCTCGAGGATGAGCCTGCAGCCGGGATCGATGTTGTAGAAAACCACCACGCTGAACTTCGGCCCATGGTGGTAGATCAGGTCGTTGATCCCCTGCTTGTAGTTGTAGGAGATGTCGACGATGTTCTTCATATCCCATACCAGGTAGAGCGGCTTTTCGGAAAACCTGCCCTCGCCGGTCACGCTGTTTACCAGCTCCTTGCTGAGGGTCTGGAGGGTTATCGGGTGGCTGGTTTCTACGAAGGCGTGCAGGATGTCGTCGCCGATGAGGTCGAGCTTTTTGGTATAGCCGGGGTGCTCTGATTTCCAGTGCGGTTTCGCGGTGACCGGAAGCTTCGATACTGGACACGTTTTCATATAGGTGTAGTATATCGTTGTTACGTTATATAGTGCACCTGTCATGCAGTGTTATTAGACGTAATGAAGCAGGTGTTACGTCATGATACAGATTTGCTGTTACTATTCCTAAGTTTGTTCAGATGTCGGGAGTATTGTGCCCTGCGGTAGTACTCTTCGGGGGGCGGCCACCCTGTCGGGGCGGCGGCGGTGACCTTGCTGGGGTTTGGCGCCTCGGTGGTGACGTGATTTCTGCCGTGCAGCCAGCCGCACGCTATCCAGTCGAAGCCTTTGCCGGGAGTAGCTTCAGTTGACGTAACGGGGAGGGCCTGGCCACGTCAGGCGCCGGCCATCGGCAGGTTCATGAGGTAGGTTTTCATGGAGCGGTGCTTGTCGATGCCGATCTTGCGGTGGAGCCGATACCTGGTGCTTTCGATCCCCCGTACCGACAGGCCCATCATGCGCGAAATCTCCCGGGAATTGTAGTCGAGCTTGATCAGGAGGCAGATGCGCAGCTCCCGCTGGTTGAGGTTCGGGTGCTTCTTCTGCAGCATCGAGATGAATGCCGAATCCGCTTCGGTGAGGTCGGTGTTGAGCAGCTTCTCCTTTTGACCCGTTTCGACCAGGCTCAGGCAGCAGCTGGAGAGCCTCTGCTTGACCAGGGGGTCGGCATCGAGGCCGGCGATCAGTTCGCACAGCGTTTTCAGCGTCGAGGTCTTCTCGGCGTTTGCCGTGGTGACCCTTACCGATTCGAGGTCGTGCGAATAGAGCCTTGAGGACATCGCAAGCTTCTCTTCCCTGAACTGTTGCGAATTCTTTCGGCTGAGTTCGATCTGTGCGTTCAGCGCCGTGGTTTTCTGGGCGAGCTGTTTCCTGCACTCGTCGAGGGCCCTCTCCAGGTGTGATTCATGTTCGAGCTCCATGGCCTTGAAGTCGCCCTGGACGGCTTCGAGCGCCTTGAAAAACGGCGAGGCCGGATGTGATTCGGAGGGATGGTAGATCTGCTGGTCGAACATCTTCAGCCAGGCCATCCTTGCCAGCGTCGACAGGAATTCAACTTTGATCTGCCGATCCGGGCTGCGTTGTTCATCGCCGGCTTCCGCTGGAGTCTTGCCGGACTTGAAGTCCAAGATGGCGGTGACCGCCTCCTCGTAGGTGCCGCTCAGGATGAAGGCGAGGGCGTGTGGCGCTATCGACCGGAACATCTCGAGCTGGAGCCTGAGCACCGGTTCGATGTCGTAAAATACGACCATCCGGAAATCGGGGTTCCAGTTGTAGATGAGCTGGGTGAACTCCTTCTTGTAGGAGTAGCTGAAGCCGACAATGTTCTTGCAGTCGATCATCAGGTGCAGGGGCTTTCCGTAAAGCTTCTCCTCCCTGACCAGCGAGGCGAGGGTGGCCTGGTCGAGGTGCTCGAGGACGATGCCGTGCCTTGCGCTTTTTTCGACATGTACGATGTCGTTGCCGATCAGCGTGAATTTTTTTGTATAGTCTCCTTTCGGGCTATCAAAACTCCATTGGCTTCTCTCGGTGATCGGTAAGCCGGTAACCGGACAGTGTTGCATGGCAATGTAAGGTTGTCATGGGGGGAACTCATGGTTTTGCCTTGGATACAGCCAATATCCGACAAAGATTCTATAAAAAAAATATGTGTGGTTTGGCGGGTATATATTATTTCACTTGATTTTCGCTTTTACTGCAACATTTTTTGTCATTTACGTTAATTAATTCCGCTCCAGGATGACTGTCCGGATCCTCTTCGTCTGTTATGAAAATATCTGCCGTTCTCCGATGGCCGAAGGGGCATTCAACCGCCTTTTGGAGCTCCGTGGCGTTGCCGGGCACTTCGAGGCTGAGTCGGCAGGCACGGTAGGCTACCAGTCGGGTTCATTCCCGGATCCGAGGGCGGTCCGTGCGGCGGCAAGGGCCGGGATCGACATCTCTGCGAACAGGGCCCGCTGCATCGATGAACTCGACCTCTCGACCTTCGACCATCTCTTCGTCATGGACCATGATAACCATCGGGACGTGGCCGTCGTGCTCGATGGCTATGGCTTGCCGCCGGCGAGGCTCGTGACCGATTATGCCGGCACGGCTGCCGGCTTTGGGATCCCGGATCCCTATTACGGCCCGGAGACGGGTTTCGACAGCACCCTCGACTCCCTGGCTGTTTGTGTCCGGGGCATCCTCGACCACCTGATGGCGGAGTACGGCATCGGGATGCGGGATGGTGGCATGGGGTTTGAACCTGGCTTGCAAGGTGCGTAATATGGCAAGGCAGGATAGCATCACCTTCATCTTCAACCCGGCGGCCGACAAGGGGCGGGCCGCACGCAAATCACACCTCTTCGAGCATTCCGTGGCCGTGCTTCCGAACGCCTCCTTCCAGGTCACGCGATTTGCCGGGCATGCCGGCGAAATCGCCCGCGATGCCGCCGGAAGCAGCTCGACGCTGGTCGCGTGCGGCGGAGACGGCACCCTCAACGAGGTGGTCAACGCGGTCGCCGGGATGCGGGTCAGGATCGGCATCATGCCGGTAGGCTCGGCCAACGATTTCCTGAAGTCGCTGGGGCGTCCGAAACCGGCATCCACCGAGGCGATCAGCGGTATCGCCTCGGCGTCAAGCCGGATGGTCGATCTCGGCAACGTGGAGTTCGACGACGGCCGGTCGAGGTATTTCGTCAATTCGATGGGCATAGGATTCACCGGCAGGATCGCCCGCACCGTGCAGGCGACGCCATGGCTCCGCGGTGAGCTCTCTTATGCCTACGCCCTGGCCAGCGTGCTTTTAGGTTATACCCCCTTAAAAATGCATATTGAGATCGACACTCCGGAGGGCCGGCTGGAGCTGCGGGAGCCGGTGTTCGCCTTCTCCGTTTCGAACGGAGCCGTCGAGGGCGGCAAATTCAGGATAGCCCCACGCGCTGACATTTCCGACGGACTGCTCGACGTGTGCATTCTGAAGGCGATCCCGAAATGGCGCTTTCCCGGCTATGCGCTCAAGTACCTGAAAGGGACCCAGATCGACGACCCCGGCGTGCTGTACTGCAAGGCTTCGTCGGTAAGGTTGTTCCTCCCCGAGGGCGACGCGATGCACATGGACGGCGAGGTGTTCAGGCATGTGCGGGGTTCCCTGGGGATCACTGCCGTGCCGGGAGCTGTGGAGATGCTTTGCGCTCCGTGAGCGGCGCTCCTCCATTTATCGATTCTACACTATGCAGGTTATCGTTTTCGAAGATGAGAAGGTCGGCCGTTTCATGCCGCTTGTCGGCCTGAAACCCGTGTACGGACTCCATGCCGGCGCCATGTCCCTGAAGGCCAGGTTCGAGGCTGCCGCCGTGGACCCGCTCCGCCTGACGTGGCACCTCCGTGGCCATATCGCCGCATCGTTCGCCGAGGCCAATCCGGGCGCGACGGTCAACACCATCGCCGCCGAGGACCTGCTGCTGCTCAACGGCCGCCTGGTCTGCGACGAACGGGTCGCCGGCCTTTTCGCCGGAGATCCCCTGGAGCCTGGCCGGGCCCTGCTCCAGGAGGGAAGCCTCGTCGCCTGCAGGCTTCGGGCTTCGGATCTGCCGCAGGGCGGGCAGCAGCTGCCCGACCTTATCGACGGCCTGGCGCTGGCCGCAACGATGGCCTCTGCCGAGGTTTCCGGATTCCTCATGCTCGAGAACATCTGGGACCCCGTAGCCCTGCATCCGGCCCTTATGCACCGCGACCGCGCCAGCTTCCCGCTCGGCAGGCTTGATGGGGAGGTGCACCCCTCCGCCGTGCTGGTCAACCCCGAAGCCCTCTCGATCGCCCCCGGGGCGAGGGTCATGGCGGGAGCGGTGCTCGACGCATCCGAGGGATATATCCATATCGGGGAGGGGGCGGTCGTCGAACCGCAGTCGGTGCTGATGCAGAACGTCGTGCTCGCTCCGGGGTCGAGGGCGAAGATCGGCGCGAAGATCTACAGCAACGTCTTCGTCGGCGCCATGTCGAAAGCGGGGGGCGAGATCGAGGATTCGGTCATCGAACCCTTCGCCAACAAGCAGCACGACGGTTTCCTCGGGCACTCCTATCTCTCCTCCTGGTGCAACCTCGGCGCGGCGACCAACACCTCCGACCTGAAGAACAATTACAGCAGGGTCGGCCTGGAGATTGGCGGCAGCAGGGTGCAGACCGGCCTCCAGTTCCTCGGCCTGCTGATGGGGGAGCACTCGAAATGCGCCATCGGTTCGCTGTTCAACACCGGTACGGTCGTCGGGACCTCGGCCAACATCTTCGGGGCAGGCATGCCGCCAAAGTACGTGCCTTCGTTCTCCTGGGGAAACGGCCGTCCGGCCTTCGACGCCTGCCTTATCGATAACGCCGTCGAGACCGCCCGCAGGGTCATGGGACGGCGGAGCATCGCCATGAGCGCCGCTTACGAAGCCATGTTCCGGGCGGCCTCGGCGCTCGAGCCGCTCCCGGCCGCAACCTTGTAACCATATTTCCTTACGCTACCGCATGATACTCGTCATCGACAACTACGACTCGTTCACCTACAACCTGGTCCAGTATATCGGTGAACTCGGCGCCGAGACGGCCGTCTACCGCAACGACGAGCTGACCGTCGAGCAGGTGCTGGCTCTGGCGCCTGAGAAGATCGTGATCTCCCCGGGACCGGGGACGCCGCACGACGCCGGCATATCCGTGCCGCTCATCAACGCCGTGCAGGGGCGGATCCCGCTCTTCGGCGTCTGCCTCGGCCACCAGGCCATAGGCGAAGCGCTCGGCGGGAGGGTCGTGAGGGCGGGCCAGATCATGCACGGCAAGGTCTCGATGCTCCATCACGACGGGCAGGGGGTCTTCCGCGGCCTCGAGAACCCCTTTCCGGCGACGAGGTACCACTCGCTGGTCGTCGAGCGGGAAACCCTTCCGGCAGCCCTGACGGTCCGGGCCTGGACGGAGGACGGGGTGATCATGGGCATGGACGCCCCGGAGCTCGGCCTCTACGGCGTGCAGTTCCATCCCGAGTCCATCATGACCTCGGAGGGGCACAAGCTGATCAGGAACTTCCTGGAAATCTGAACATTCAGGGCCGCCGGGGATCTCCTTTCCGGAGATATCCCCCCTGAATTATTAACGAAGATATCGGGTTGTTGCTACCTGATTGCCGACCATTCGAGCAGCAGCTTCCGTTCGGCTCCGGTGAGTACAGGCTTTTCGAAGCCCGGGATTGCGGGATGTGCAGAGAAATCAGCCGACGTGATGTAGTGCCGGATACGCTGTTTTGCTGCAGCTCCGAGGTTGGTCCCATCAGTCAGGTCCAAGGCACGGTGCGCACCCTGCACTTTAAGGACGACATACCACGAGAGGGGGGCAACGAACGCGCTTTTCGGCCATTTGGTGCGTCCGTGGCACCGACCGCATCGGGATTCGAGCGTCCTTGGGGCGGGAGCGGCATCGTCACCTGAAAGCGCCGACGGCTGCCGGACCCGTCCGAGGGGCAAGAACTGGCAGAGCATCAGCGCCAGGATGAGCCACCCGGTAACGTTGCGTGCAGTGGCGTTCATGCTTGTTTTGTCCGGTGTCGCATGGTGACTTTGTTTTGGAAATTTATATAATTAAACCGAATCACGGCGTCCGGGCAACATCGTTCGCCCTCATCCTGCAGTGATCCATTGCCGAAGCGCGGGGTTCGTGCACGCCTCTCGGCTCTCGTGTAGTACAAGCAGTATCCAAGTCAATTTTTTGTTTTCGACCCATGATCTTTCCCTGTGAAAAAGCTGTATGGTATTACCTGCCCCAGATCAGGGCCGACCTTGCCAAAGAGCTCGTCAAGACCGGCATGACCCAGTCGAAGGCGGCGATGCTGCTGGGGGTGACCCCCGCGGCGGTTTCCCAGTACCTCCACAAGAAACGGGGACAGCAGAACATCAAGAGCCGTGATTACCGGCACGAGATCAAGAACGCCGTCGAGAAGATCATCGAAGGTGCCGCGGTCAGCGAACTCCACGGCATCGTCTGCCGATGCTGCCAGATCCTGAAGAAGGATGATGCCGACGTGATCGGTTCCTGTGACAAATCAACCTGAAGCATGCAAACCAGTAAATCCCCCGTCACCCCGACCGCTCCGTCCGAAGGGTTCGGTGCCGCGGCGCTGTTTACCCTGGCGGCGATCGTCGCCGGTTTCGCCATCGAGCTGCTGACCTCGGGCAGCGGCATCTCCATTCCCCGCTGGCCGGCCAACGGACTTTTCCTTTCGGCGTTCGTCTCCGCCATCGCTGCGGTAGGCTTCGGTTTCAGGGAGCATCGCCTCGTGGGGTGGCTGGGCGGGATCCCGGTCGGACTGAGCCTTATCGTCGGCATGGCCCTGCTTTCATTTGTCGGCGGGGTGCTTCCCCAGGACCCGGCCCCTGCCGGCTCCATGGTCGCCCTGTTCCGGCTCAACGGCATGTTCTCGAGCTGGCCCTTCGCCTTCGTCACCCTGCTGTTCCTGTTCAACCTCGGCCTTTCGCTGCTCTGGAAGACGGTGCCCTTCAGGATGTCGAACCTGCAGTTCATGCTCTTCCACGGAGGCTTCTGGATCGCGCTGGCCTGCGGCCTTGCGGGTACGGCGGACCTGCAGCGCCTGATCATCCCGCTCTATGAAGGAAAGGAGAGCGACGTCGCCTACGAGATGCCGACCGAGCGGCCTGTCCGCATTCCGTTCTCCATCTACCTGAAGGATTTCCAGATCGACGAGTACGTCCCCCAGTTCGCGCTCTACGACCCGGCTACCGACCAGGTCATAGCCGAGAAGGCTGGCGCGGTCCCCGAGGTGCGCAAGGGGGCCCGTGCGGTCTGGCCGGGAATCGCTTCGGCCACCGTCACCGATTTCAGGCCTGACGCGTTGCCCGACAGGGAGGGCAACCCGTTGCCTGCGAACGGGCACAAGGGAGTGCCGTTCGCGAAAGTCCGTGTCGAAGTTCCCGGGCAGGCGCCGGTCGAGCAGTGGATCAACGGCGGCGGCCCGGAGATCAGGCCGCAGTTCCTGCCGGTGGGCAACTACTTCGTCGTCATCGCCCCCGGCGCACCCAAGGCCTTCAGGTCGAACGTCATGATCCGTTCTTCGGAGGGTGGGCATCGTGCTGCCGTCCTCGAGGTGAACAAGCCCTTCGATGTGCTCGGGTGGAAGCTCTACCAGATGGGGTATGACGAGAAGGCGGGACGATGGTCGACCATGAGCCTCGTCGAGGCGGTCAACGATCCCTGGCTGCCGGCGGTCTATGTCGGCTTCTTCATGATCATGGCCGGCAACCTGCTCTTTTTCTGGAAAGGCATCAAAAAAATGGAGGCAGCATGACCCTGGTCGACTTTCCGGCGATCGCCGTGGCGACCGTCACCGGCTGGGGATTGGGCAGCGTGCTGCAGATTCCCGCCAGGAAGAGCAAACCCGCCGCATGGGCCTCATGGCTGCTCATGACCGGAGCCACGGCGCTGCTTGCCTGGTTCCTCGCCTCCTACTGGATCGCCCTGGAACGGCCTCCGCTGAGGACGCTTGGCGAAACCCGCCTCTGGTACGCGACCCTGATCCCGGTCGTAGGCTACCTGGTTGAGTACCGCTGGAAGATCGGTTGGCTGAAGTATTACTGCATGGGCCTGGCGACCCTCTTCCTCGGCATCAACCTCATGAACCCCGACGTGTTCCAGAAGGCGCTCATGCCGGCCCTGCAGAGCGTGTGGTTCGTGCCGCATGTCGTCGTCTACCTTGTTGCCTACGTGCTGCTCGCCGCCTCGTCGGTCGCCGGATGGCACAACCTCTGGCTTGAGTACCGCGGGAAGGGCTCCAAGCTTTCCGAGTCGATGTCGCACTACCTGGCCCTGCTTGGATTCGTGCTGCTGACCTTCGGCCTGGTCTTCGGCGCCCTCTGGGCCAAGGAGGCGTGGGGCCACTACTGGACCTGGGACCCGAAGGAGACCTGGGCCTTCATCTCCTGGCTGGCCTATCTCGGCTACCTCCACCTGGTGGCGCGCAAGACCGACGTGAAGGTGCTGCAGTGGTATCTCGGCCTGGCCTTCCTGGTGCTGCTGGTCTGCTGGTTCGGCGTCAACTACCTCCCCTCCGCCCAGAACAGCGTGCACACCTACTCCGGTGCGAGCTGAGGGATGGGAGTCGAAAGCGATGTCGATACCGATAGCGATGAAAACAGAAAGCCGGGTGGAGCACCCGGCTTTCTGTTTGTCCCTGTGTCCCTTGAGTCCCTGCTGTCCCTTATCCCAAGGCCCCACGACTTACTTCAAAGCTCCACGATCAGGTGGGTTTCGGCAGAGTAGCCCTGCAGCACCTTCTTCAGGTCGTCGATGAGGCCGGGGCCGTACTTGTTGATGTAGTGGAAGATGTTGACCACCCGCTCCTGGGGCTTGCCCTCCGGGAAGAGGTTGAGCTCCGCCCGGTCGAGCTGCTGCAGCAGCTCGTCATGCTTCCTCCTGCCGGCGCGGTAGGTCTTCTCCTTGAGCCCCTCGATGATCTTGCCGATCTGGCCCGAGGAGGCGGCAAAGGCCTGCTGGAGCGTCGGGTCCATCTTGACCAGGGATGGTTCGAGTGCTGAGAGTGCCCGTGCGACTTCCGCCTCCGCCTGGTCGAAGAGGATGTCGATGTCGTGGTTTTCCGCGCCCGACACCATGGATTTTCGCAGCTGCTGGATATCCTGGAACGCGGCTTCGTAGACCTGCTTCCTGGAGAAGCTCGGCCTTCCGGTGACCTTGAGCACCTTGTCCATGGTGCGGATCACCTTGGGCTCGACCAGCGAGAAGCTCCCCCTCGGCATGACGAAGGGCATGGTGATGCCGAAGTGCTCATAGGCCTTGCGGTACTGCGCCAGGTAGCTGACCTCCCCCGGGCCGGCGATGTAGGCGAAGGTCGGCAGGACGCTGTCCTGGACGATCGGCCGCAGGATGACGTTCGGGCTGAAGCGCTCGGGGTGGTCCTGGCAGATCTCGATGAGCTGGTGGCGCGAGTAGCGCTGGCGGTCGGGAAGGATGAGGAACTCCTCCTTTCCCGGCTGCTCGATCTTCTGCCGCTGCCCGAGATGGTTGATGTAGAATGCGTTTACCGCGCGCGGCTTCGCCTGTGCCGCATAACCCATCGATTCGAGCTGCGAGCTTTGCGCAACCACCTCGTAGGAGGATGCGGGGCAGCTCTGGAGCTCCTGGCAGAATACCGGTGAGGCCAGGCGTTTGAACTCGGCGTCGTTCGTCGAGAGCAGGATGAGCGGATGCTCCCTGAAGAGCTTCATCAGGGTGCGGGCGAAGGCGGTTTCGAAGGTCGCGTCCGGTTCGTAGCAGGAGCGCAGCACCTCCTCGATGCCGGGCTTGAAGTCGGATTCGGGCAGCAGCTCGAGGAAACGGCCGACGGTCTCTTCGATCCCCCTGCCGAGCGGCGTCGGCCCCACCATCTGGTCCGGCAGGCGGTGTGCCGCTTCCGCCGCGACCTTCACGAGCCCGTTGCCCGAGAAGAGGGTCGTCGATGCGGCTTCGTCGAAGTCGTGGTCTTCACTCTCGAGCCAGAAGATCGGCACGAAGTCGTACTCCGGGAAGAGCTCCTTCTGCTTCTCGGCCATGACGACGGCGGTCAGGGCCTTGTAGACGGTGTAGAGCGGGCCGGTGAAGAGGCCGGTCTGCTGGCCGGTGACGATGGCCATGCAGCGCGGGGAGTTGAGCTTCTCGATTTCGCGAAGGTGGCGCTCGGTGCAGCCGAACATCCGGTTCTGCCTCGAAAGGAGCGCTGCCAGCTCTTTGCGCCGGAAGCTCCTCGAGGCCAGGAGCCCGAGGTGGCGGTAGTAGTCGGCATCCTTCCGGTAGTCGAGGTGGAAGCAGGCCGAGACGAGCTTCGACCGCTCCTCGCCTTCGGAGGTATAGTCGCAGAAGAGGCGGGAAAACCCCTTTTTGGGCGTCTGTATCCGCTGGTATTCGAGCAGGAATGTGTTCACGGGGTCACTTGTTTAATGGCCAGTTCAGCAGCTCGGGGCGGAACCCGTGGGCGGTGAAGTCGCACGAGAGGGGGGTGACGGCCACATAGTTGTGCCGCACCGCGTACTCGTCGCTGCCGAGGTCGTGGTCATGGAGCTGCAGGGTGCCGCTGAGCCAGTAGTAGGGGTTGCCGTACATGTCGTTGCGCTCGATGGCCGCCTCTTCCCACCTCGACTTGCCCTGCGAGGTGACCAGGACGCCGCGGATCTCCTCCTCGGGCACGTTCGGGATGTTCACCGACAGGATCGTGTCCGGCGGGAGCCCCCGGCTGAGCACCTCCTTCGACAGGTTCCGTGCGAATTTTGCCGCATAGGTGAAGTCGGCGTCCACGTAGGTGGTCAGCGAGAAGGCGAGCGAGGGGATGCCCTGCAGCACCCCTTCGAGCGCTGCCGCCACCGTACCCGAGTAGAGGGTGTTCATGGCGGTGTTGCTTCCGTAGTTGATCCCCGAGACGATCAGGTCGGGTTTCCTTTCCATGATGTGGCTCAGGGCCACCTTGACGCAGTCGACCGGGGTGCCCGACACGGTATGGCCGAAGAAGCGGTTGTTCCTGGAGTACTCCCTGATTCGGAGCGGTTCGCCGAGGGTCATGGCGTGGCTCATGCCGCTGTGCGGCTCCGCCGGCGCAACCACCGTGACGGTGCCGAGCTTCTTCATGGAGGCGGCGAGGGCATGGATGCCCGGCCCTTCGATGCCGTCGTCGTTGCAGACGAGGATATGGGGTTTACTTCGAGGAGTCACGCTGTCGCGGATCAGGGTTATGGCGCGGGCCCGTCATCGGACGGCGCCTGCAATCAGAAATCATGCCCAAGGCTGAAATAGATGACCAGCCTGGAAAAGTCGAGGTCGGCGTTGTCCTTCACGTCCTCCGCCTGGAAAGCGAACGCCTTCGATGCGGTCAGGCGTGCCGGGCCGAGCGGCGTCTCCCAGACGAAACCGGCACCGATACCCTGTACCAGCTCCTTCACCGACATCCGCTGACGTACCTGCCAGACGTTGCCGATATTGTAGAGCCCGATGATCGAGGTAGGGAAGATGATCTGTACCGGAGACTTGTATCGCAGCTGGACACCCCCGACCGCGATGTTGTTGCCGATCAGGTCGTTCTCCTGGAGGCCGGCGAAGCGGTAGCTGTAACTGTTGCCCATGCCGCCGACGAAGAAGCGTTCGCTGAAGGGGATCGCCTGGCTGCTGAGCCCGCCGATCG
>OMIK01000049.1 GCA_900299075.1 Chlorobi bacterium Chlorobi_1 | reverse complement strand
GCGATGCAGTACGCGAACGAGTTCGCACGCCTTTCGGACGCGAAGGTCTTCCTGGTAGGCGTCGTCGAGAACGACCCCACGATCAACTACTCCCACGGCCTTGAGAAGGAGGGGGAGAACGAGGAGCAGAAGCTCGCAGCCCTGATCGCCGAGGAGCAGATGGCCGGCATCGTTGCCGATTATGCCATCTACGAGGGCTCCGCAGAGGAGTGCATCCTGGACTACGCGAAGCGCCAGGAGGCCGACATCATCATCATGGGCTCGCACGGCCGCCGCGGCCTGAAGCGCATGATCCTCGGCAGCGTCGCCGAGCATGTGATCCGTCGCGCCCCCTGCCCGGTGCTGGTCGTCAAGGAGAACGAACACGAGTTCATCCAGTAAACAGGACAGCCGCAGCAACGGCAAACGATTTCATCAAAAAGCATTACCGTTCAACAATCAAGGAGCAATCGTATGGCGAATAATCTCTCTGCCTCCCACTCCGAAGAGGTATCGAGCACGCGGAGGGTCATTGCGGCCTCTTCCGTCGGTACCCTCATCGAGTGGTATGACTTCTACATCTTCGGTTCACTCGCGAAGATCATCTCTGAACAGTTCTTCCCGAAGGACAACCCGACCGCAGCCCTTCTGGCGACCCTCGCCACCTTCGCCGCCGGCTTCGTGGTGCGTCCCTTCGGCGCCCTCTTCTTCGGCCGCCTGGGCGACCTTATCGGCCGCAAGTACACCTTCCTCGTGACGCTCGTCATCATGGGCGGCTCGACCTTCGTGATCGGCCTCGTCCCCGGCTATGCCACCATCGGCTTCTGGGCGCCGGCCATCGTCTTCGCACTCCGGTTGCTGCAGGGCCTCGCGCTCGGCGGCGAGTACGGCGGTGCGGCCACCTACGTCGCGGAGCACTCCCCCGACAACCAGCGCGGCTACTGGACGAGCTTCATCCAGACCACGGCGACCTTCGGTCTCTTCGTCTCGCTGGGCGTGATCCTCACCGTCCGCCAGTCGCTCGGCCTCGAGAAGTTCAACGACTGGGGCTGGCGCGTGCCGTTCCTGCTCTCGATCTTCCTGGTCGGCATCTCGGTCTTCATCCGCATGAAGATGTCCGAGTCGCCGCTCTTCGCCAAGCTGAAGAAGGAGGGCAAGACCTCCGCGAACCCGCTGGCAGAGAGCTTCCAGAAGAAGGACAACCTGAAGATGGTCCTGCTCGCCCTCCTCGGTGCCACCGCCGGCCAGGGCGTCGTGTGGTACACCGGCCAGTTCTATGCGCTCTCCTTCCTGCAGAACGCCTGCAACGTCGAGTTCGTCCAGAGCAACCTGATCATCTCGATCGCCCTGGTGCTCGGCACCCCGTTCTTCGTCGTGTTCGGCGCCCTCTCCGACAAGATCGGCAGGAAGTGGATCATGATGCTCGGCATGCTGGTCGCCGTCGTTGCCTACCGACCGATCTACACGGTCATGTACGATGCCGCCAGCCTGAAGAAGAAGACCGAGATCGCCGAAAAGACCGTCATCGAGCACAAGGCCGAGGTCAAGGGCTCCGATTCGCTGAAGACCACCATCACCAAGAAGACCTTCACCGACGGCACCACCTACAAGGAGACCAAGAAGGAGAAGTTCCCGGTGGATCCGGCCAAGAAAGCCGCCCTGCCGAAGGACAAGCTGAAGCCCGAGACCAAGAAGGAGACCGTCCTCCCGCAGGATATCTTCTACAAGATGATCGGCCTCGTCTTCGTCCAGGTGCTCTTCGTGACCATGGTCTACGGCCCGATCGCGGCGTTCCTCGTGGAGCTCTTCCCGACCAGGATCCGCTACACTTCGATGTCGCTCCCGTACCACATCGGCAACGGCGTGTTCGGCGGCCTCGTCCCGCTCATCTCGACCAGGCTCGTCGAAGCGACCCGTCCCGGACCGGACCTTCCGCCGGCCGACCCGCTCGCCGGTCTCTGGTACCCGATCCTGATCGCTGCTGTCTGCTTCGTGATCGGCTCGCTGTACATCTCGAACAAGCCGGCCGCCATGGATGCCGAATAACCCGGAACACTAAAAAACCATTACACTATGTCAGCAATTCAGAGAATAATGGGGATCGTCTGGGCGGCCATGGGCGTGGGGATCATCCCGCTCGCCATCATGCGCGCCATGAAGGAGATCGCCGCCAAGCCGAGCGAAGAGAACTGGATCTTCTGGTCCATCGTGATCGTGGTGCTCATGCCCATCATCGCCTTCAGCCTGATCACCTTCGGCGTCTTCTCCCTCAAGGGAGAGTACCAGTCGGTCGACTGACCCTCTTTTTTCCGTCCCATCTTCCAGCCGATCCGTCGGCAGAGGCACCGTGCAATGCGGTGCCTCTTTTCTTTAGAAAAAAAGGGTTCAAGGGACGGCTGGGACCATAAGGGGAGAATTGCTTTATTTGTCCCTTGAGACCTTATTGTCCTTATTCAACATCCACCATGACCGATCACCAGGAGAACAGCCTTGCAGGAAAGCTGGCTGCCCTGCCGAGCTCGCCCGGCGTCTACCGCTTCGCGAACGCGAAGGGGGTGGTGATCTACGTCGGCAAGGCGAAGAACCTGCGCAACCGGGTGCGCTCCTACTTCCAGGACCCTGCCCGCCTGACCGGCAAGACCGCCGTGATGGTGGGGCACATCGCAGGCCTGGAGGTGATCATCACCTCGTCGGAGGTTGAGGCGCTCATCCTCGAGAACAACCTGATCAAGGAACTCCGCCCCCGCTACAACGTCAACCTGAAGGACGACAAGAGCTACCCCTACCTGGTCGTCACCAACGAACGGTTCCCGAGGATCTTCCTGACCCGCCAGGTGCGGAGGGACGGGTCGCTCTACTTCGGCCCCTACACCGAGGCGCACCAGCTCCGCCTGATCCTCGACCTCATCGGTTCGATCTTCCCTGTCAGGAGCTGCAAGTACAGGCTGACCGAAGAGGCGGTGGCGGCACGGAGGTACAAGGTCTGCCTCGACTACCACATCCACAAGTGCAAGGGCCCCTGCGAGGGGCTGCAGGAGGAGCAGGAGTACGACGAGATGGTCCGCGAGATCGTCCAGCTGCTCAAAGGCAGGACCGCGGGCCTGATCCGCTCGCTGACCGCCGAGATGCAGCGCAAGGCGGCGGAGCTCAAGTTCGAGGAGGCGGCCGCCATGAAGGCGCAGATCGACGGGCTGAAGCGCTATGCCGAACGCCAGAAGGTGGTCAGCACGGACCCGGTCGACCGGGACCTCTTCGCCTTGGCCGACGGCGACGACGACGCCTGCGGCGTGGTGTTCAAGATCCGTGAGGGCAAGCTGATCGGTTCGCAGCACCTCTACCTGACCAATACGGGAAACAGCGCCACGGCGGGCCTGCTCTCCTCGCTCATGGAGCACTACTACCTCGAAACCCCGGACCTGATGCCGGAGGAGATCCTGCTGCAGGAGCCGCTCCCGGATGAGGAGGCTGAGGCGCTGCGCCAGCTGGTCGCCTCGCGCCAGCCCGGCCGGAAGCCGGTACGCTTCGTCGTCCCCAGGATCGGCGAGAAGGCGCAGCTGCTCGCCATGTGCCGCCAGAACGCCGAGCACCACCTGCAGGAGTTCCTGCTGCAGAAGCAGAAGCGGGGCGAGATCTCGAGGGTCCCTCCATCCCTCGAAGCCCTCAGGAAGGTGCTTCGCCTCGAACGCCTCCCCGAGCGGATCGAGTGCTTCGACAACTCGCACATCCAGGGCTCCGACTACGTGAGCGCCATGGTCACCTTCGTATCGGGCAAGCCGAGGAAGTCGGACTACCGGAAGTTCAGGCTGAAGAGCTTCGAGGGTTCCGACGACTACGCGGCGATGCGAGAAGCGCTCACGCGGCGGTATGGCGGATCGCTGGCCGGGGAGCTCCCCATGCCCGACCTGCTCATCGTCGACGGAGGCAAGGGACAGGCCAACATCGCCGCAGCGGTGCTGCGGGAGCTCGGGCTGGAGATCCCTGTCGCAGGCCTGGCCAAGAGGCTCGAGGAGGTGTGGCTTCCGCACGAACGGGACCCCCACAACCTCCCGAAGACCTCGCCAGCGCTGAAGCTCCTGCAGCAGATGCGGGACGAGGCCCACCGCTTTGCGGTCACCTACCACCGGAAGCTGCGGACGGAGCGCACCATCCGGACGGAGCTGACCGAAATCCCCGGGGTGGGCGACAGGACGGCGGAACGCCTGCTGCGCCAGTTCGGATCGGTCGAAGCGATCGCATCGCTGTCGAAAGATGAAATTTCTTCGGTCACCGGAACGAAAACCGCCGAAAGCATTTACCGCCATTTCCACCCCTGAGGCCAAGCCTGCTGCGGGCAGCCGCCCCCGCCGGGCAGTGGTTTAGTCAAAAAAACTGCTATATTTCATGGTTTGAAGCCACCGAGGCCGTGTCCAATGCCATGAATATGTGCGTATGAGTCTGCTTGATTATTTCGATGATGAACATATCCTGCCGGACGGCCCTTACGGGGAGCCTCCGGATGGCCCGACCGACCCCGAATCCTTGTCCGACTCCGAAGAGCTGATCGACCTGATCAACCAGCTTAACGAGGAGGGGC
>OMIK01000048.1 GCA_900299075.1 Chlorobi bacterium Chlorobi_1 | reverse complement strand
GATCTTTTCATCGGGCTGTACTCCTTGTTTTGAGTGTTGGTTGTTCGATGATGTATGGTGTTGAAAAAACATGATGGTGATCGTGCCGGCCAGCCTGGCGTTGCTTCGGAAGGCCTTTTCGGGTCCATACTTAATTCTCTTGGCGAGAACTATGGTAAAAGTAAAAATATTTTTAGAAAGTGCAAAATTGTAAGAAATAATTAAATCATGATGCGCTGTTGTCTAAAAAATTAAGCAGCTCTTCCGGGAGGGCGGTTTGAGCCCTCGGTTCAGGATATATAAATTCTCTTCCAGATGATTCTGTAACCCTCTTCGCCTGTCATGAGCATCCATCGCCTCGCCTTCGGCAGCGACATCCTCCATTGCGGCACACTACGGAGCTGCGTTCAGGCCTTCGGGAAGGCCGAGGGGTATGGCGGTGAGTTCCTCGAGATCGTCGAACTGGCTGTCCACGAGGCGTTCGTCAATGCCGTCAGGCATGCCAATGGCTCCGATCCAGCGCTCCCGGTATCGATCCTCCTGCACGCGGGCAGGGATGGCGGGAGCAGTTTCCTGCAGGTCGATATAGCCGATTGCGGCCAGGGCTTCACCCTCGTCAGCCCCGGTGAGGCCCGCGGGAGCGGGGATGTCCGAAAGCTGTCGGGACGGGGCCTCGGCATGATTACCCGCGGTACCGAGAGCATCACGGTCAAGCCCCGGAACGGCGGGAGTCTGCTGGTATTGCGTTATATTACGTCCTGACGATCGCTCTACTCCACTTTTAAACGGATATTCGCCATGGATCTTTCCCGAAGCGCTGAATGGAGCGCTCTGGTTTCCCATTATCAAGACATCAGGAACGTCAGCATAAGTGAGTTGTTCGCAGGTGATCCGGAGCGCTTCTCCCGTTTCTCCGTCACGCTGAAGGGCATGCTGCTCGACTATTCGAAGAACCTGGCTACGCCCCGGACGATGGAGCTGCTCATGGACCTGGCAAGGAGCGCCGGCCTGGATGCCCGGCGCAGGCAGATGTTCGATGGCGAGAAGATCAACTTCACGGAGGGTCGTTCGGTGCTGCATACGGCGCTGCGGCGCCCGGCCGGCAAGGGGCTCGTCGTCGATGGTGAGGATGCCATGGTTGAGGTGTCCGAGGTGCTCGGGCAGATGAAGGCGTTTTGCGCCACGGTGGTATCGGGGGAGTGGACCGGCTGGACCGGCAAGCGCATCACCGACGTGGTCAATATCGGCATCGGCGGCTCCGACCTCGGCCCCTATATGGTCACCGAGGCGCTCAAGCCGTTCGCGCACGGCAAGCTGCGCGTCCACTTCGTCTCGAACATCGACGGCAGCCACCTGGCCGAGGTGCTCAAGGCCGTCAAGCCGGAATCGACAATGTTCATCATCGCCTCGAAGACCTTCACGACGCAGGAGACCCTCACCAACGCGATGAGTGCGAGGGAGTGGTTCCTGAAGAGCGCCGGCAAGATGTCGCATGTGGCCAGGCACTTCGTTGCGGTTTCGACGAACCGCGCCAAGGTCGAGGAGTTCGGCATCGATGCCGGCAACATGTTCCGCTTCTGGGACTGGGTGGGCGGCCGATACTCGCTCTGGTCGTCGATCGGCCTCTCGATCGCCCTCTACCTCGGATTCGACCGTTTCGAGCAGCTGCTGGAGGGTGCCCGTGCCATGGACGAACACTTCATGGAAGCGCCGCTCGAATCGAACGTCCCGGTGCTGCTTGCCATGCTCGGCATCTGGTACAACAACTTCTTCGACGCCCGCACCCACGCGATCATCCCCTACGACCAGTACCTGCATCGCTTCCCGGCCTACCTGCAGCAGCTCGACATGGAGAGCAACGGCAAGCGGGTGGACCGCGTCGGCCGCGAGGTCGATTATGCGACCGGCCCGGTGATCTGGGGCGAGCCGGGAACCAACGCCCAGCATGCCTTCTTCCAGCTGATGCACCAGGGGCCGAACATGGTGCCCGCCGACTTCATCGTGTCGCTCAGGAGCCAGAATCCTATTGGGGAGCACCACGACATGCTCGTGGCCAACTGCTTCGCCCAGACCGAGGCGCTCATGCGGGGCAAGAGCGAAGCCGAGGCGAAGGCCGAACTCGAGGCTGCCGGAGTCACGGGGCTCGACCTCAAGATGCTGCTGCCGCACAAGGTATTTCCCGGCAACCGTCCGACCAATACCCTCCTGCTCGACCAGCTGGACCCCTTTACCCTCGGAGCCCTGATCGCCATGTATGAACACAAGGTTTTCGTCCAGGGGGTAGTGTGGGACATCAACTCCTTCGACCAGTGGGGGGTAGAGCTCGGCAAACAGCTTGCCAAGGTGATCCTGCCTGAGCTGACGGCTGCAGCGCAGGTCGTGAGCCATGATGCATCGACCAATGCCCTGATCAACCGTTACCGCGAGTCGAAGCTTGGCGGCGGAGTGGCAGCGGCTTCCCAGCTCACGATGTTCTGATGCGGCCGGTGGGGTATTGCTCCCCGTTTGACTCCTGTAACCTGCATAAAAACAAGAGCGGCGCTCCCTTTCGGGAAGCGCCGCTCTTGTTTTACGCCCCGGGCCGTGACGCCCGCCCGCTTCGTCTCAGCCTTGCCTTCCTGGAAAAACACTTTTTCTGCCGATCCTCCTTATTAGTTATGCGAAAACACTTATTCGTATAAAAAAATACTTGCCGGTACTTGCTCAAGCCTAAAAATTTAATTATCATAAAACTGTGGTCGTAAAATATTAAGGAGTTTTGTTCACAATAAATCAACTAGCCATGATCAAAAAAATCTCTGCATCCTTGCCGCTGCTCCTGGCGGCAATGATGTTCCACAACACCGGTTGGGCCGCCGAGGCGGTGACGACCGACACGGGTACGACTTCGTGGATGCTCACCTCTACGGCGCTCGTCCTGCTTATGGTTCCTGGCCTCGCCATGTTCTACGGCGGCCTCGTCAGGACCAAGAACGTCGTCGGCACCATGATGCACAGCTTCGGCGCCATGGTGGTCATCGGGGTGCTCTGGCCGCTGCTCGGTTACGCGCTCAGCTTCGGCCCCGGCATCCTCGGCGGTTTCGTCGGCTGGGATCCGAAGTACTTCATGCTCCAGGGCATCGACGACACGATCATGTCGACGCACATCCCCGAGTATGTGTTCGCCATGTTCCAGGGCAAGTTCGCCATCATCACTCCGGCCCTGATCGCCGGTGCCTTTGCCGAGAGGGTCAATTTCAAGGGCTACCTGGCCTTCATCGCCCTCTGGAGCATCCTGGTCTACAGCCCGGTCTGCCACTGGGTGTGGGCTGCCGACGGCTTCCTGTTCAACCTCGGCCCGAAAGGTGCGATCGACTTCGCCGGCGGCACCGTCGTGCACATCTCGTCAGGCGTGACTGGCCTGGTTGCGGCGCTCTTCCTCGGCGCACGAAAAGGATATCCCAAGACCGCCATGTCCCCGAGCAACCTGGTGATGACCCTGATGGGTGCCGGCCTGCTCTGGGTCGGATGGTTCGGTTTCAATGCCGGTAGCGCCATCGCCAGCAACCTCGACACGGCACGCGCCCTGACGGTGACCCAGATGGCTGCTGCTTCGGGTGCATTCACCTGGATGCTCATCGAGTTCCTGCACCATGGCAAAGGCACCAGCCTCGGCGTCGCCTCGGGCATCCTTGCAGGCCTTGTGGCCATCACTCCGGCTGCGGGTGTCGTTCCTCCGGCCGGTGCCTTCGCCCTTGGCGCCATCGCCGCCGTGATCTGCTACCTCGCCATCATGGTGAAGGGCAAGCTCGGCTACGATGACAGCCTCGACGCCTTCGGCGTGCATGGCATCGGCGGCATCGTCGGCGCCCTCGCCCTGACCTTCTTCATCCGTCCCTCCTGGATGGCTGAAGCTTCCGCAAAGGTCGCCGGTGGATGGAGCGTCTGGCAGCAGTTCGGCGTGCAGGCGACAGCGGTCGGCATCACCATCGCCTACGCCGCGGTTGTCTCCCTCGTCCTGCTCTTCATCATCGAGAAGACCATCGGGCTGCGTGTCAAGGAGAGCGACGAAATGTCCGGCCTCGACCACAGCATGCACGGCGAGCAGGGATACGGCCTTATCAACCCTAACTGAAACGAAGCATGAAACTGATAACTGCAATCATACAGCCCGACCGCCTCGACCATGTCCGTGAGGCCCTCATCCAGGCTGACATCACCAGGATCACCGTCTGCAGGGTGGCAGGACATGGACGACAGGAGGATATCGAGTACTACCGCGGTCTGAAGATCGCCCCGAGCCTGCTGCCGAAAGTCCGCCTCGACATCGCCGTGAACGACCAGTTCGTCAACATCACGATCGATACGATCATCAACGCCGCCAGGCACGAGTCCGGCGAGATCGGCGACGGCAAGATCTTCATCACCCCCATGGAGGAGTGCATCAGGATCAGGACCAACGAACGGGGAGGAACGGCGATCTGACCGCCTGCCGGTTGACGAAACGCGAGAAGGCTGCCGATGGCAGCCTTCCTTTTTTGGGGGGATTTTTGGGGGACGTTCTTACTTTCCTTACGCAAACTGCTTAAGGAAATTAAGAACGTCCCCTTTTCTTTCTCGAGGTCGATACGATCATCAACGCCGCCCGGCACGAGTCCGGCGAAATCGGCGACGGCAAGATCTTCATCACCCCGATGGAGGAGTCAGGGACGTTGTTAATTTCCTTAAGTAAAATACTTAAGGAAATTAACAACGTCCCCTTTTCCCTTTCCGGGTGGAAAAGAAAAAGCGGCATTACGTCCGCTTTTTGCTTGAACGCCTCTGATCAGAGGCCGTTGCGCTTGAAGATCGTGTCGACGCTCTTCTTGAGTTTCTGCTGGATCGTCTCGGGGCTGAAGAGGCGGTTGATCTCCTCCTCGGAGATGTGCTTGAGGAGCTCTTCGTCCTTGAGCACCAGCTCGCGGAGCTGCACCTTCTCCTCCCAGCTCTTCATGGCGTTGCGCTGCACGAGGCGGTAAGCCTCTTCGCGGACGAGCCCCTTGCCGGTGAGGGCAAGAAGCAATGTCTGCGAGAGGGTGAGGCCGTAGGAGGTGTCGAAGTTCTGCTCCATGCGCTCGGGGTAGACCAGCAGGGTCTCGATCGACTCCCTGAAGGTGCGGAGCATGTAGACCAGGGCGATGGTGGAGTCGGGCATGATGACGCGCTCGACCGAGGAGTGCGAGATGTCGCGCTCGTGCCAGAGGGCGACGTTCTCCATTGCGGCGAGCGAGTTGGAGCGGACGACCCTGGCCAGGCCGGTCAGGCGCTCGAAGGTGATCGGGTTGCGCTTGTGCGGCATGGCGGAGCTGCCCTTCTGGCCCTTGCTGAAGAACTCCTCGGTCTCGCGGACCTCGGTGCGCTGCAGGTGGCGGAGCTCGGTCGAGAACTTCTCGATCGAGGAGGCGACGATAGCCAGGGTGGTGGCGTACTCTGCATGGCGGTCGCGCTGGAGGATCTGGGTCGAGATCGACGACGGCGTCAGGTTGAGCTTGCGGCAGACAGCGGCCTCGATATCCGGGGAGAGGTGCTGGTAGGTGCCGACGGCGCCGGAGATCTTGCCGACCGAGACGGTCTCCTTGGCCCGCCTCATGCGGTCCAGGTTGCGCTTCATCTCCTCGTGCCAGAGCAGCAGCTTCAGGCCGAAGGTGGTCGGTTCCGCGTGGATGCCGTGCGTACGGCCCATCTGGAGGGTGTATTTGTGCTCGACGGCGCGCTTGGCGATGATGTCGATCAGCAACTCGATTTCGGCGATGATGATCGTGGCGGCATCGCGCATCTGCATGGCGAGGCTGGTGTCGACCACGTCCGAAGAGGTGAGCCCTTCGTGGATGTAGCGCGAATCTGGGCCGACGTAGCCGGCGACGTTGGTGCAGAATGCGATGACGTCGTGCTTGGTCTCACGCTCGATCATCAGGATCTCCTCGACGTTGAATTTCGCCTTCTCCCTGATGGTCGACAGGGCGTCTGCGGGCACCAGCCCGGCTTCGACGCGGGCCTCCACGGCTGCGATTTCAAGCTGGAGCCAGCGTTCGAATTTGGCTTCGTCGGTCCAGATGGCCGAGATGTCTTTAGGCGAGTAACGTGGTATCACGGTTGGTTGGGTTTTGTTTGTAAGCTGGTCGTTGCAATATAGGTTGTGACTCCTGAAAGTAACGGGGAATAAGCCTCAGAGGGCTTTGAGATCCATGGGACTTATGGCAAAAAGCAGGAACTTCATGCGTCGCCTTTCTCCTGCATTTCCCGGTACAGCGCACTTACGTAATCGAGCGCCGCCTGACGGTCGTAGGGAATCTGCCCGTCGATGATCGCGTTCTCCATGCGAGACTTGATGACGCCGATCATCCTGCCCTCGGTAAGCTGGAGCAGCTGCATGATGTCGTTCCCGCTTACCGGAGGCCGCCAGGCGGCCAGCAGGTCCTTCTCGCCGACCTCGGCGATCTTCTCCTCCACGTTGGCGAAGTTCTTCATGATGCGCTGCACCTTGCGCGGGTTATTGCTGGTCACGTCCGCGCGGCAGAGGCTCATGAGCTCCTCCAGGTCAGGGCCCGCCTCGAACATGAGGCGGCGGATGGCCGAATCGGTGATCTCCTCCTTGGAAAGGGGGATCGGGCGGTGGTGCAGGCGCACCATCTTCTGCACGTACTCCATCGGTTCGAGCGGCCACTTCATCGACTTGAAGATCCTCGCGACCACCTTGACCCCCACCGCCTCGTGGCCGTGGAAGGTCCAGCCGGTACCGTTGGAGAAGCGCTTGGTGATCGGCTTGGCGATGTCGTGGAAGAGGGCGCTCACCCGCAGCCAGAGCTTGTCGGTGGCCTGCGAGATGTTGTCCACCACCTGGAAGGTGTGGTAGAGCACATCCTTGTGCCCCAGGCCGTCCACCTGCTCGATGCCCGACATGGCTTCCAGCTCCGGGATGATCTCCTTCAGGAGGCCGGTCGAGTGCAGGATATCGAGGCCGATCGAGGGCTTCCTGCACCCCATGATCTTCAGGAATTCATGGCTGGTGCGCTCCTTCGAGACGATCCGTATCCGCTCGTGCATCGCCTTCATGGCAGCGACGGTGCCGGGATCGAGGCGGAATTCGAGCTGGCAGGCGAACCTCGCCGCACGCATCATCCGCAGCGGGTCGTCGGAGAAGGTCTTCTCCGGGTCGAGCGGGGTGACCAGCAGCCCCTCTTCTATGTGGCGCATCCCGTCGTAGAGGTCGACGATCTCCCCCCGGCCATCCCGGTTCAGGCGAAGCGCCAGCGCGTTGATCGTGAAGTCGCGCCGCGACAGGTCGTCCTCCAGGGTGCCGATGCTGGTGATCGGCTTGCGGGACTCGGCGTTGTAGCTCTCCTTGCGCGCCCCCACGATCTCCAGCTTGAAGCCGATGCCGTCATCGCCGGTAAGCTCCAGCTGCGCCGTCCGGAAGCGTTCGAACAGCACGAAGTTCCGTCCGCCGAGCCGTTCGACGATCAGCTTGGCGAAGGGCACCGGCTCGCCGATGACCATGATGTCGATATCGGTGCAGGGGCGCTGCATGCAGAGGTCGCGGACGTAGCCGCCCACCAGGAAGCAGGGGAGCCCTTCGTTGTCGGCAAGGTCGCCGATGCGGTAGAGGATATCGGGTATGGCAGCGTGTTCAAACATCTCTATTGCAGTCGTACTCGGTAGTCGTCGTAACAGGTTCAGTCAGGTTCAGTCGAGGTCGGCGGTGTTCTTCCGGATCTCCTCGGTGATGCGCCCCGCGACCATCAGCGCCTTGCGCCCCTCGGCCGAGGTGACCGCGGCCGGCACTCCGTCGCGGAGCGAACCGATGAAGTGTTCGAGCTCCACCTTGAGCGCGTTGACCTTCGGCACTTCGGGGTTCACGTAGTCCAGCGCCAGCCCTTCGAGCGACTCCTGGATCTCGCCGAACTGCTCGAGGATTTTCTTGGATGCGAATTTCCTGATCGGGTTCTTCGAGCTGAGCTCCTCTGGTTTCACCAGGCGGAACACCTCGGACTTGCCGGTGGTGAAGTCCAGCGAGGCGTAACTTTTCGGGTGCCTGCCGAAGAAGCGCAGCTTGCGCAGGCGGCTGCGGGAGAGGCGGCTTGCCGTCACGTTGGCGATGGCGCCGTTGACGAACTCGATGCGTGCCGTGGCCATGTCGAGCTCGTTGGAGAAGACCTTCACGCCCGAGGCCGCGATGCTGCGGATGTCCGACCTGATGAGCGAGAGCACCAGGTCGATGTCGTGGATCATCAGGTCCAGCACCACCGAGACATCGGTGACGCGGCGCGAGAAGCCGCTGAGGCGCTCCGCCTGGATGTACATCGGCTCGCCGATGTAAGGCTCCACCGCCAGCAGCGCGGGGTTGAAGCGCTCGATGTGGCCAACCTGGATCGTCAGCCCCCGCTCCTGCTCGATCCGGATCAGCTCGTCCGCCTCCTCGAGGGTCGCCGTGATCGGCTTCTCGATGAAGAGGCTGACGCCCGACTCCAGCAGCTGCTTCGAGATGGCGAAGTGCGAACTGGTCGTGGTCGCCACCACGGCCGCGTCGCACGAGGCGGCCATCTCCTCCAGGGATGCGAAGCCCCGCACGCCGTACTTGCTGCAGATCTCCTGGAGACGGTCGGGGTTCAGGTCGAACACCCCGGCGAACTCCACGTCGGGAGTTGCCGAGGCGATCTCCTTCAGGAGCCCCGTATGGTATTCGCCGAGCTTGCCGACGCCTGCAACACCTATGCGCATGGAATCCTCCTTACGATTGCTGATTGGCCTGGTTCTTACGCCGCCGGCTCCTCTTCGGGCTCGTAGGCTTCGATCTCATATTTGAAGAGGGCCAGGGAGATGATGGTGCCGACGATGGTCAGCGCCCCGGCCAGGATGTAGGGGAAGCGGTGGTCGATGCCGTAGAGGATGCTGCCGCTGAACGGCCCCATGATGCGCGCCAGCGCGTTCACCGACTGAGCGAAGCCCATGATCTGCCCCTGCTTCTGCCTGTAGCTGTAGAGCGAGATCATCGAGATGTTCAGCGGGTTCACCAGGCTCGTGCCGATCGCGAAGAAGAGCAGGATGACGAGCCCGAGCGTGAACAGCGAGTTGTCCGGGATGAACGGGACGAAGAAGACCCCGATGAACGACGTGACCAGCCCGAACACCATCAGCTTGTGCTCCCCGAACCGCTTGCTCAGCTTCGGGAGCATGCCTCCCTGCACGATCACCGAGATGAAGCCGACGTAGGCGAACAGGTAGCCCACCTGCTGCTCGGATGCGTGGTAGAACTCGCTCCAGAGCAGGATCGCCGAGACCTGCATGTTCACGATCGCCAGCGAGTAGATGTAGTTGATCACCATCAGCAGCGCCACGGGGCGTGAGCTGATGGCCTCCCGAATCTTGTTCCCGTAGGCCGCCGCCTTCTGCGAGAGGGACGCGTGGGCGGCGTGGTCGTCAGGATGCTTCCTGAAGAGCGTCGAGATGCTTACCGCGTGGGTGTTCGATTCGGGCAGGAGGAAGAGGGCGAGGATGAAGTTGAGGCCGTTCAGGCAGGCCGCGAAGAGGCCCACCATGGAGATGCCGTAGTTGGTCATCAGCATGCCGCCTACCAGCGGCCCGACGATGAATCCGATGCCGAAGGCCGCACCGAGCATCGCCATCGCCCCGGAACGGTTCTTGGAGTCGGTCAGGTCGGTGATGGCCGCCTGCGCCGCCGCGATGTTCGCCGAGCCGATGCCCGAGAGCGCCCTTGCAAGGATAAGCAACGGGATGGAGACCGCCTTCGAGAAGAATGCGTAGGAGAGCGCCGCAATGAAGATGCTCGACAGCATCACCGGCCGCCGTCCGATCTTGTCGCTCAGCTTTCCCCAGATCGGCGAGAAGATGAACTGCATCGACGAGTAGATCGCCGCGATCAGGCCGATCATGACCGGCGTGGCCCCCAGCTGCCTCGCGTAGGTCGGCAGGAGCGGCAGGACGATGCCGAAGCCGATCAGGTCGAGCAGGACGGTGAGGAAGAGGATGGCCAGCGGTGATTTCTTCATGAAGTGGTTCGGTGACGCTGAAAAGCCTGAAGATACAAAAATCGCCCGCCATCCTGAAACGGTCCGTCGGCTTTCCGGGACCGGCCAGCCCGCAGTAGGCGTCCGTGATAAGGGGATTTCGATAGTTGCTGATATTTTTACGAAATTTCTGTTCATGAAGGGTTTGTAACTGTATCATTTTATATCTTTTTCAAATATGTGCCGACCGGCCTGTTGCCGTGCCCATCAGGCCGCAGGTTCTGTTTCACACTAAATCCACGCATTTGCCTAACCTCTTCCAGAAAGGACGTTTGCAGCATATACTTATCTGAATGTCCAGGATCCTGAGTCGATCATCCTGAGACTGACGATGCCGAGCCAGGCCCGGCGCTATCATGAAAACAGAAAAAGAGGGACTGCTGATGGCAAGCAACAACGGCAACGGAAAATCCCTGGAGTCCTGGATCTGGGACGCCGCCTGTTCCATTCGTGGCGCAAAGGACGCCCCGAAATACAAGGATTACATCCTTCCGCTCATCTTTACCAAGCGCCTCTGCGACGTCTTCGACGACGAGCTGAACCGAATTGCCGCCGAAGTCGGTTCACGCGAAAAGGCTTTCAAACTCGTGAAAGCCGATCACAAGCTGGTCCGATTTTACCTGCCGCTCGAACCGGCTGATCCTGAACAACCCGTATGGTCGGCCATCCGCAAGCTCTCCGACAGGATCGGCGAAGGCGTCACCACCCACATGCGGGCCATCGCGCGGGAAAACCCGCTCCTGCAGGGCATCATCGATCGCATCGATTTCAATGCCACCACCCACGGCCAGCGCGACCTCGACGACGATCGGCTCTCTAATCTCATCGAAGCCATCAGCACCAAGCGGCTCGGACTCGATGACGTCGAAGCCGACATCATCGGCAAGAGCTACGAGTACCTCATCCGCAAATTCGCCGAAGGCGGGGGCCAGAGCGCCGGGGAGTTCTACACGCCGCCTGAAGTCGGTACCATCATGTCGCGGGTGCTCCAGCCCGAACCCGGCATGGAGATCTACGACCCCACCTGCGGCTCTGGCGGCCTGCTCGTCAAATGCGAGATCGCCATGGAGGAGAACAGGAGGGCGGGTTTTCAAAGGGGGGCGGACTTTCCAGTCCGCCATTACATTCAGAATCAAGTGGAAGAGAATGGCGGACAGGAATGTCCGCCCTCCGTTATTCCGACCCCCGTTCCCCTTAAGCTCTTCGGCCAGGAGTTCACCCCCGAGACCTGGGCCATGGCCAACATGAACATGATCATCCATGACATGGAAGGGCAGATCGAAATCGGCGACACCTTCAAGAACCCGAAGTTCCGCGACAAACAGGGACGGCTCCGCACCTTCGACCGTGTCGTCGCCAATCCCATGTGGAACCAGGACTGGTTCACCGAAGCCGATTACGACAACGACGAACTCGACCGGTTCCCGGCAGGAGCCGGATTCCTCGGTAAATCCTCAGCCGACTGGGGCTGGGTGCAGCATATCCACGCCAGCCTGAACTACCGTGGCCGTGCCGCCGTCGTCCTCGATACCGGCGCGGCATCCCGAGGATCGGGCAACGCCGGCACCAACAAGGAGAAGAGCGTCCGCCAGTGGTTCGTCGACTGCGACCTCATCGAGAGCGTCCTCTACCTGCCCGAGAACCTCTTCTATAACACCACCGCTCCGGGCATCGTCCTTTTCCTGAACAAGGAGAAGCCGGCAGAACGCCTGCAGAAGATGCTGCTCGTCAACGCCAGCAGGATCTTCGAAAAGGGGGATCCAAAGAACTTCATTCCCGAAGAGGGCATCAGGCGCATCGTCGACACCCTCCTCGGCTGGAAGGAGGAGGAGAAGCTCAGCCGGATCGTCGATCACGCCGAGCTGAAGAAGAACGACTACAACATCTCTCCGAGCCGCTATATCCACACCAGCGACGCCGAAACCTACCGGCCCATCGCCGAGATCGTCGAAGAGCTGAACGCCATCGAAGCGGAGGCCAGGGCAACCGATGCCGCCCTGCGTGAAATCCTCAGACAACTGGGGTCGGGGCATGAAGGAAGAATCAAAAGGACATCTGGTCATTTACGAGACCGAGGATGGGCGGGTGCAAGTGGAATGTCGGCTTGTCGATGAAACGATCTGGTTATCGCAGGCTCTGATGGGCGAGTTATATGACCGATCCAAGAAAACGATCAGCGAACATCTTCAGAATTTGTTTGAAGAGGCAGAGTTGGACCCGAATTCAGTTGTCCGGAATTTCCGGACAACTGCCGCCGACGGTAAATCCTACGACATCGCCCACTATAACCTTGAGGCCATTCTGGCGGTAGGTTTTCGGGTAAAGTCTCCACGTGGCACCCAGTTTCGTCGCTGGGCAAATACCCAGCTTCGCGAGCTGATAGTCAAAGGCTACGTCATGGATGACGAGCGTCTGAAGAACCCCGGAGGTTGGGACTATTTCGATGAACTGCTTGCCCGAATCCGGGAGATCAGGGCTTCGGAGAAACGTTTCTATCAGAAAGTTCGAGACCTCTTTGCACTCTCAAGTGATTACCACATTCACGAGAACGAGAACGAGACCCAGCTATTCTTTGCAGAGGTGCAGAACAAGCTCCTCTACGCAGCCACTCGCCACACAGCAGCCGAACTGATCGTCGGGCGCGCCGACCCCAACAAGCCTGACATGGCTCTGACTGCGTGGAGTGGTTCACGAGTCCGAAAGCAGGATATCATTATCGCAAAAAACTACCTGAGCGAAGATGAAATAGACATCCTTAATCGTCTTGTCGTCATTTTCCTTGAGCAGGCAGAGCTTCGTGTAAAACAACAAAAGGATCTTACCCTTCAATTCTGGCGATCCGGCGTTGATCGTATGCTTGTATCCAACGATCAGCCCCTGCTTGACAACCCTGGCTCCGTAAGCAATGCGAAAATGAAAGCAATCGTCTCGGCACGTTACGAGGATTTCGACACAAGGCGACGTGCTATGGAAGCGATTGAAGCCGATGCAGCGGATTTGAAGGAAATCGAAGATTTGGAGAGGAAGCTCAAGCGTCAAGGAGGCAAGAAGTGAAATCGGAGTTGGTGTGCAGGATGGCAATCCCGACTGCTCGGTATTGCAATTCAGAATTCGATAGACTATCGGGATGGGCCGTCGGGTTGGAAAATTCGCCCTCCGTTGAGGGATATGGGCAAGATTTCACACCTGTCAAAACAGACGGGATTGAGCATGCTTGCGATCAACAGATGGTCACTCCTGCGATGCAACAATCGGTATCGATTGACATTAACGCTGATTGCGGTGATTTCATCATAATGAACACGCAGGTAGGATTCAATAACCAAAAACCTGCGACGCCAAAGGCGAAACAGTTTGGAGTCGAGGAATGAGGATCTTCATCAGCAGCGTGCAGAAAGAGTTGGCGAAGGAGCGCAGAGCCATTGCCGACTATCTGGAAGGCGACCCGCTCATGCGTCGCTTTTTCGACTGCTTCCTCTTCGAAGATCAGCCTGCACGTGATCAGCGGGCAGACCAGTGCTACCTCGACGAGGTGGACCGTTGCGATATCTATCTCGGTATTTTCGGCAATGAGTATGGCTGGGAAGATGCCGAGGGGCTCTCCCCGACACACCGCGAGTTCAACCGGGCCACCGAACAGGGCAAAGAACGCCTGATCTATGTCAAGGGAACCGACGACAGCCGCCGGCATCCGAAAATGAAAGCCCTCATCGACCATGCCGCCGGAAGCCTGATCCGGAGGCGGGTGAACTCTCCCGAAGAGCTCATCGCCGCCGTCTATGCGAGCCTGGTCAGGGTGCTCGAAGAGCGCGAACTGATCCGCTTCGGCCCCTTCGACGCCACCTTCTGCCGGAACGCATCCATCGAAGACCTCGATGAAGAGAGGATCAGTCGTTTTCTGGTGCTTGCCCGGCGCGGACGCAACTTCCCGTTACCGGCCGAGACCCCGCCCATCGAGGTACTTGAGCATCTCAACCTGCTCGACAAAGGACGGCCCACCAACGCCGCCGTTTTGCTCTTCGGCAAGCAGCCGCAACGGTTCCTGATCACCTCCGAGGTCAAATGCGCCCATTTCCACGGCTTTGAAGTGGCGAAACCGATTCCTTCGTACCAAGTGTACAAAGGGACGGTGTTCGATCTCGTGGATCAGGCCAAGGATTTCGTGCTCTCCAAGATAGACCTCTGGGTGGGGACGAGGGAACATAGCACCCAGGTGCCGACGAAATACGAAATCCCGCAGGAGGTCGTGGCCGAAGCCATTGTCAACGCCATCGTCCATCGCGACTACACCAGCAACGCCAGCGTGCAGGTCATGCTTTTCCGTGACCGGCTCGAAGTCTGGAACCCCGGCACCCTGCCTCCGACCTTGACCCTTGAGAAACTCCGAGGCCCGCACGCCTCCGTTCCGCACAACCCGTTGCTGGCCGAACCCATGTACCTCACCAAGTACATCGAACGCATGGGTACCGGCATCCGCGACATGATCCGGCGATGCAAAAACGCCGGGCTTCCCGAACCTGAAATCAGGATCGATGGCGGATTCTGGGTACTGACGATCCCGAGGAAAAAGCCAGAGTCGGCACCAGGTCGGCACCAAGTCGGCACCAAGTTGGCACTAAGTGGGCACCAAGTCAGCATCTTGCGCAAATGCCTGACGATAAGCACTATAGGCGATCTCATGGAAATTGCAGGGCGAACGGATCGAACCAAGTTCAGGGACCAGGTTCTCAAGCCGCTTCTTGAGGAGGGCCTTCTTCAAATGACCATTCCCGACAAGCCAACCAGCAGCAATCAGCGCTATCAGATCACTGAGCGGGGCCGCCAATTGCTTGAGCAGTTGGACAATGAAGGAGGCCGCCTATGACCAATTTTGACAGGAGGGCGGACGAACGGAGGGCGGACTTTCCAGTCCGCCATTCAGACCTCGCCTATCACTGTGATGCACAAGTTTCTGAAATTGTTCTTGTGGAGGTTGAGGTAT
>OMIK01000047.1 GCA_900299075.1 Chlorobi bacterium Chlorobi_1 | reverse complement strand
GAAAACATCACCGTAGTTTGCGGTTTTGCCACCGCTTGTTAGCTTTGACCATCGATCCGATCAACCAACCTGCCTGCCCCATGGCAAAAGCCACCGTCGCCGCCGTCGTGCATCCGGCAACCGGAAGCCGTGAATCCGTGCTGCTCACCCGCCGGGAGGTCTCCCCCTTCAAGGGGTGCTGGTGCCTGCCCGGCGGGCACATCGATGACTTCGAGCAGGTCCGGGACGCCGTGAGGCGCGAGGTGCTCGAAGAGACCGGCCTCGACTTCACCCCCTCGACCTTCGTCGGCTGGTTCGACGAGATCTTCCCCGAACACCGGTTCCATGCGGTCGTGCTCGCCTTCTCCGGCCCCGGATCCGGCACCCCTGCGGCCCAGCCCGGGGAGGTCGCCGAGATCGCCTGGTTCCCCCTCGACGAGGCGCTCGCCATGCCCCTCGCCTTCAACCACAACCTCGTGCTCCAGCGCCATGCAAGCTCGCTCCTTCAGTAACCGCATCCCCGCACTCTTCTCCCTCTTCGCCCTGGCGGCACTCCTGCTCGCCGGCTGCGGCCAGCGGAAAGCCGAGCAGCGGCAACCGGCCGCGCACGGACCGAGGTTCGTCAGCCTCGCCCCGAGCCTGACCGAGATGCTCTACGCCATCGGCGCCGGCGACCAGATCGTCGGAAGGACGAGCGCCTGCGACTGGCCTCTCGAAGCGAGAAAAGTCCCGGTTGTCGGGGGCTTCGGCCGCCCCTCCCCCGAGGTGCTGGCGTCGATCCGGCCGGATATCGTCGTGGAGGTGGACCTTGACAAGGAGCTGATCGGCAAAAGCCTGGGCTCGCTGGGGCTGCGGATCGAGCACATCCAGTGCCGGACGCCGGACGACGTCCCTTCGGCCCTCAGGCAGCTCGGAAAGCTCTCCGGCCATGTCCGCAAGGCCGACAGCCTTGCCGGGGTGATCGAGAAGGGGCTCTCGGACTACAGGAAGCAGGCAGCGGCAACACCACGGAAAACGAAAGTCTACCTTGAAATCTGGGACGACCCGCTCTGGACCGGCGGGCGGAACAGCTTCACCTCGGCAATGGTCGCCTTCGCCGGAGGCCAGAACATCGGGGATGGGGTCGACAAGGAGTATTTCGAGGTCTCCCCCGAGTGGGTGATCCGGCAGGACCCCGAGGTGATCGCCTGCATGTACATGTCGAAAGCCGCCCCATCTGCCGAATTGATGAGGAACCGCACCGGCTGGAGCGGTATCGCCGCAGTCCGGAACGGCAGGATCCACGGCGACTTCGACAACAACCTCTACCTTCGCCCGGGCCCCAGGATCCTCGAGGGGATCGCCGGCCTGAAACGGCTGATCGGCTCCGGCGACAGGCAACACCAACAGGAGTAACGGAACAGATGGCCAAGGACAAACAGAACATCGCTGGCACCAGCGAAACGGAGCGGCTCGAAGAGAACATCTGCATCCACATCTTCTCGGTCTCGGCCGCCATGGTCGGCGCCTGTGCGACCCTCATCGGCATCATCCAGGTGGTCATCAAGGCCCAGAACGCCACCACCCTCATCGACGACCTCATCGCCTTCAACGCCCTGCTCTTCCTCACCTCCTGCGTCCTCTCCTACTGGGCGATGCGCAAACAGGGCACCACAAGGATGTTCCGGATCGAGAACATCGCCGACACCATCTTCATCATCGGCCTCATCCTGATGGTGCTCGTCTGCATCCTCATCGCCCTCGAAGTCACCTGGATCCAGCCGGTAACCAAGCTTCTTCGCTGAGGTGCGATCAATCGAAGCTGTGCGCGAACCTGCGGCCGTCGGTCGATGGCAGCTCCGTCACGATCGCCCCCGCTCGACGGCTCTCAGTCTCAGAGGGAGCGAAGCCAGGCGACCACGTCGCCGATGGCGTCATCCGGTGCCTTGTAGTGCTACGAATCAATGACCAGATAGCTGTTTTTGGGATGTGACGGCCACCGTTCAAAGACATACCCCCTGCCCTGCCTGTAGAGCACATCCCCGGGACCGGCGACGATCCAGAGCAACGGAATCGGCTGCTTGACCTTTGCTGCCGACACCGGCATCGACCCCATTCCCGAAGGGTCGTTGTAGCTCATATAGGCGGCTGCGGTCATCGCTACGGTGCTTGACCGGCCGGCATTGATATCAAGGAACTGGTCCGGCTCGTCTCCCCTGCCCGCCTTGACCATCTCCATTGCCAGCTTGAGGCTCTCCTCGATCTTCTGGTGATAACCGGGTTGTTCAGGAGCATGCCCGGGAGCGATGGCGACCACGCCATCTATCGGTTCGTGTCCGTAGGCCGCTTCGGCCACGGCGGCGTTGGCTCCCATGCTGTGGCCGGCGACCACCACCAGCGTCGCGCCGGCATTGCGGAGCTCCCTGACGCTCCGGTCCACGATCTCCAGTGCGTCAGGATAGTCGGCATCGTAGCCGCGATGTATGCTCCACGGCATGACGGGGGTCGACACCATGAATCCCTTCGATTTCATCGAAGCCGCCAGTTCATTGATGTTCCGGTCGGGGCTGCCCCATTTTCCATGCATCAGGACCACGCCGATCTTCCGTTCGGCAGCGCTCGACAAACGGACACCGCACAGCATCAGGCCGAACAGAGCTACGAGAAAGATGTTCACGCCTCTGGAAAAAGGCGTTTTCGTGGCCATACCGATGGAGTTCCTCATAAGCGACAAGGGATGATGAATTGAAACTGAAGCAAACAACCAGAATCGCGACGAAACGGAGTCCCGGACATATGGATTTTCATCCTGTGCCGGATTTTCCAATGCCCCGGCCAAGGTGTGAGCAGATTGTGCGATCACTCTCCGGTAGAACAGGATTTTCTTGTCAATCAGCATGGGTATGCGACGTTTTCTTCTTCAGCTCCGCTTCGGCGTTTTCGTAGTCGCCCAGATGCGCGCGCATGAGGCTTTTCCAGAGTTTGCCGTGGTTGGGCACGAAGAAGTGCAGCAGCTCATGGACGATCACGTAGTCCCAAACGTTTTCATCAAGATCCAGCAATTCGGAGTTGAAGTTGAGATGGCCCTCCGTTGAGCAGGAGGCCCATTTGTTGCGCATGGGGCGGACACCCAGCCATACGATACGGACATCGAGTTTATCGGCCCAGTCACGAACACGTTGTTTGAAACGGATCTTTGAATTTGAGGTGCCCATGAGTCAGATTTTCTTTGCTCGCTCCAGCAGACGGAACAGATAGTCCACGATACCGGTGACCCGTTCGAGGTCGTCGGTTTGCGCGTAGATGGCAAAGGTAATCTTCTGGCGCAGATTGCGCAGCGCCTTTTCGCTCCCCTGCCAGTTCGGATACTCCACGAAGGCAGCCTTGATCTGGCGGCTCACCGCTTCGGCCTGGTCGATCTTTTCGTCGAGCAGGGTCCGGTACACGAAGAAGGTCAGCCCGTCGAACCCCTTTTCAGCCTGCTCTTTCTTGCGCCGCTCATTGGCCTCGACCTCCTTCGCCAGCTTTTCCAGGGCTTCTGCGGTCGTCGTCTGGCGGCTCTCGAAACTCTCCTGCACCGCCTGCGCCCGTTCGGCCATGGCGATCAGGAACGGATCGTCGCTCTTTTCATCGGCGATCCGCTCGATGCTCTTGACGAGGTTGATCACCTTCGTCGCCCCACCTCCTGCCTGCGCATTGATGATATCGATCGTGTTGGAGTCGATCGCCACCACTTTCTGCACCTCGCCAACGCCATAGCTGGCGACCGTCTCCTGCACCAGCAAATTGGTCTTCCTCTGGAAGTCGCGATCAACCCTGATGCGTTTCGTGTACGCCTTTCGGACCACATCGTAGATCGCCGAAAGCGTCGCATAGTCCCCAATAAACGGCCGGAGGAAAGCATCCGGCGAGATGATCTCGTACAGCATCTCGATCTCCTTGTACTCCTTGAACAACGCCTTCCGCCGTTCCGGATCGCGGAAATGCTCGATGAGCAGATCGACATCCGTGTCGTTGAAAGAAAAGAAGGTCGGTCGACAGGAGGGCGGACTTTCCAGTCCGCCATTACATTCATCTTCGATTGTCGGACATCCTGATCCTCCGCTTGAACGGCGGGCTGGAAAACCCGCCCTCCTGTTCGATTTCCAACTCGATTCTTTGCCTGAAAGCAACACCGGAAAATCCTGCGACTTGTTGAAGCCCTCCATCTTGGTCTTGAACAGCGCCTTCAGGAGCCTGATATCCTTCACGACGGCGTTGATCTCCTTGCTGTCGAAGGCGAGCGCCTTTTCAAGCTTGTCGAAGATGCCGACGAAATCGAGCACGAAACCGTGTGGCTTCACCATCTCCTGCGCCTCGTTCTCGTAAGGGCGGTTCACCCGTGCGATCGCCTGCAACAGGGTATGGTCGCGCATCGGCTTGTCGAGGTACATCGAGTAGAGCACCGGCGCATCGAAGCCGGTGAGCAGCTTTTCGGTGACGATCAGGATTTTCGGCTGCTGGTCAAGCTTGCCGAAGCTCTTGCGAATCTGCCGCTCCTCCTTCGGGTCGAGATGGAACTTCTTGAGCAGCGCGGAATCGTTGTTGTTGCCGGTGAAGACGACCTCTGAGTAATCCGAAGGCAGGAACCGGTCGAGCGCCTGCTTGTAGAGCGCGCAGGCCTCACGGTCGACGCCAACCAGGAATGCCTTGTAGCCGAGTGGCTCGACGTTCCCGAGGTAATGCCCGGCGACGAACTGCGCCACCTTCTCGATCCGTTCCCGCCCCTTGAGGAAGTTCTTCAGGTTCACCGCCCGGTCGAGGATCCTGTTCAGCTCCTCGATATCGGCCACCCCCTCGGCTTCGGCAAGGGAGAGAAACTCCTTGTCGAGCGTTTCGTGCGGTACGAGCATCTCGTTCGGGGCGAGCTGGTAATAGAGCGGCAACGTGGTACCGTCCCCGATGCTGTCGGCGATGGAGTACTTGTGCAGGTACCCTTTATCGTCCTCGCAGCCGAAGGTCTTGAAGGTGCCCTTGCCGTAGACGGTCTTGTCCACCGGCGTGCCGGTGAAGCCGATATAGGTGGCGTTGGGCAGTCCGGCCATGAGGAAGTTGCCGAGATCGCCGCCGGTGGTGCGATGCGCCTCGTCGATCAGCACGTAGATGTTCGAACGCGTGTTGATGCCGGCAGGCATGTCTCGGAACTTGTGGATCATCGTCACGATGATGCCCCGGTAGTCATCCCTGAGCAACCGGTTGAGCCGGGCGATGCTGCCGGCATGCTCAAGATTGCCCAGGCCGAGCGCCGCAAGGTTCTTGAGCATCTGGTCCTCCAGCTCGTTCCGGTCGATCATCAGGAGGATGGTCGGCTTGTCCGCAGCAGGTGCACGGAACAGCAGCTCCGCCGCCTTGATCATGGTGAAGGTCTTGCCGCTCCCCTGCGTGTGCCAGACCAGGCCGCGATAACGCGCCGGATCGAGCGCCCGGGCGACTACCGCCTCCACTGCTCCTGTCTGGTGCTGTCGCAGGATGTACTTGTTCAGCTCCTCGTCCTTTTCGGCAAAGACGATATACTCCTTCAGGAAAGCCAGCACCTGCGGAATGGCGCAGAAGCTCCTGATCTTCGATTCCAGTTTGCCGACCTCTTCGTCCTTCCACTCGAAGATGTTCCGGCGCACCGTGTTCCAGCTTACTCCGTAGGCAAAACCGATAGCGTCGGTGGCGGTGAAAAGCTGCTGCGGCACGAACAGTTCCGGCGTCTCCCGATGGTACCGGCGGATCTTGTCCACCACCAGGGCGATCGCCTCCTCCTTGCTGGCATTCTTGCACTCGATCACCAGCACAGGGATGCCGTTGATGAGGAACACGACATCCTCCCTGATGCCGAAATGGCCATTGTGATAAGCCCACTCCGCTGTGACTTCACAGACGTT
>OMIK01000046.1 GCA_900299075.1 Chlorobi bacterium Chlorobi_1 | reverse complement strand
CAAACAGATTCTTTGTCGTCAAATCACAGGAAGGCGTTACCCTGTTCGAGTACGCGCTGATCAAGTTCTTCTCCATCAAATCACAAAAAGGCGTAACCATGATCGAATACGCCTTGATCGCCGCATTGGTCGCTGTCGTGGTGATTGCCGCCCTGTCACTTCTTGGAACCAATCTTACCACCATTTTCACCAGCATTGCAACGACCCTCGGCAATGCTGCCGACTGACAACGCTTTTACCCTTTAGGCAGTGAAACCCCCGGTCCTGGCTGCCATCGCACTGACTCTCGGCGCGGTGGCAGCGTTCCTTGCAGCCCGATGGATTGGCAATGCTCAATTTTCAGGGCAGAGGGTCGTGGTCGTTCAGCAGCCCATCGAGGCCGGGAAGGCTATCGGGGCCGATCAGGTCAGGATCATCGAGTGGCCCGGTTCGGCCGTCCCGCCGGATGCGTTGACCCGATCCGCCGATGTGGTTGGGCGGATTGCCCGCGTCCCCATGCTCCGGGGGGAAACGGTCCTGCCTGGCAAACTGGCCCCGAAAACCGCGACCGGCGGGCTGGCCTCGATCATTCCTGAAGGAAAGCGAGCAATTACGGTGCATGTGAACGAGGTGATCGCTGTTGCCGGATTTGCCCTGCCGGGCAGCTATGTGGATGTGCTGGCAAGCGGCAAAGACGCCGACAATCAGCCGTTTTCCAGAACCGTGCTTTCTCGCGTCAAGGTGCTTGCCGTGGCCCAGGAAACGACGGCGTCATCCGACAAACCGAAGGTGGTCAGTGCCGTCACCCTCGAACTGACGCCGCTCGAATCCGAAAAACTCGACCTGGCCCGCAACATCGGGGTGCTGTCCCTGGTCTTGCGCAACGAACTCGATACGGGCGAAGTGAACTCCGCAGGCGCCCGCCTTTCCGATATCGTCCATCCACAGCCGTCGTCCGGCGCTGCACGCGCCGCTTCGCCGGCCGCAGCAGCGGTGCCGCCTGCCCATACGGTGGCGGCACAGCCACGTTCACGTTCAAGCCGGGGAGCCGAAGAGATCCGAGGCGCCAGTCGCCAGCCTGTCGCAACACCCTAGCCGACAAGCATATGAACCTGACATGCATACGGTGTTTCTTCCGCAGGGCGGCTGCTCTTGCGGCCCTTGCCTGCACGATTTCCCCGGTCGCCACGGCAGATCCGCCGGCCTTCCGGGTGCCGGTCGGGGAGTCCAGGGCCTTTCGGCTCGAGCGTCCCGTCCGCCGTGTCGCCGTGGGCAACCCCGATGTGGCCGACTTTATCGTGCTCAACTCCTCCGAGCTCTATCTGCTGGGGAAAAAAGCAGGCGAAACCAATCTTATCCTCTGGGATCAAAAAGGGGGTTTCACCTCCACGCCGCTGCAGGTCAGCCGCAGCACCATCGCCCTGAGAAGCCTTCTGAACGCCGTTTTGTCGAACGAGCACGACATTCGGATCATCTCCTCGGGACCAGCGCTGGTGCTGACCGGATCCGTTTCCGACGCGTTGGCTGCGGACACTGCCTGCCGTCTGGTCAAAGCGTACCTTGGCGGTACGGTTGCGGGCGTCAACCCCGAATCCGCCCTGACCAGCAGCACTGCCGCCCCCGGCACGGCGAAGAGTGCCGGCATGTTCGGGGGAAGCGGCAGCGCCACCGGTTCCCCCACCGGATCGACTGCGGCCGCAGGCATGGCTGAGGTTGGTGACAACGCCCACACCTTCCCAACCGCATCGTCGCCGTCCGCCGGCATGCCAGGCGTGGTCAACCTCCTCAAGGTCCGCGACCCGCAGCAGGTGCGTCTTGAGGTCCACATCGCCGAAGTTGCCAAGTCCTACATCGAAAGCCTCGGTATCGGCTGGACGCAGGGTGTCGGCTCTCCCCAGGGGAGCCTCATGACCGGGTTTGTCAGCAACGCTACGCTGAACCTGCTGCTGAAGACCGACCGCCAGCCGAATACCACGGTCGGCAACCGCCTCCAGGTCGAGGCCGAGCGCCAGGCCGGCCTGATCAAGATCCTGGCCGAGCCCACCATTGTGACGATGAGCGGGCAGGAGGGGTATTTCCTGGTCGGCGGCAAGATCTACACGCCCAGCGTCGGCTCCTTCGGCTCGGTCGATTACGTCGAACGCGCCTATGGGGTCGGTTTGCGATTCATGCCCGTCGTGCTGGATGCAGGGCGTATTTCGCTCAGGGTGGCGCCGGAGGTCTCCGAGCCCCTCAAGCAGGCGGTTGCCGCGGGGAGCGCGAGCAACCTGCCCGCCTTCAAGACCAGCTATGTTTCGACCACGGTCCTGATGAACGAGGGCGAAAACCTGGTTATCGGCGGCCTTCTGCGCGACAACCTGACCGAGGTCATCCGTGCCGTGCCCCTGCTCGGCGACATCCCGCTCCTCGGAACGCTTTTCCGGCGTACCGAGATGAGTTCGGAAACCACCGAGCTGATGGTCGTCATCCGCCCGACCCTGGTCAAGTCCATCGCCTCAGCACCCGCGCTTCCCACCGACAGGCTGGTGCCTCCTTCCCGAAAAGAGCTTTTCATCGACGGAAAGCTCCAGGGATCAGGTGGGAAATGAGCGCCATTCCTAGCTGCGGGGCCGTCTCCCGGGGCCGGACGGCAAAGCGTAGGCGAGCCCAGAAGGGGAGCGTGCTGGTCGAATTCGCCCTCATCCTGCCGGTGTTCCTGCTCCTCCTCTTCGGGGTGGTCTCGTTTTCCGTGGCACTGTACGACAAGACCGTGCTCACGATGGCGACCAGGGAGGGGGCTCGTGCAGGGGTCCGGTACGTCGCCGGCCGGACCACGGCCAGCATCGATACCAGCGCGGCGATCGCTGCCAGGCAGGTGTGGCGGCACAACCTGATCTCTTTCGGGGCCGGCATGCCATCGCCGCTTTTCACGTATACCATCCAGAACGATATCCTCACCGTCGCGGCCAGCGTCGATTACACCGGGCTCTTCATCTTTTCCGACCTGTCCATCTCGGCCCAAAGCAGCATGAAGCTCGAATAACCATGGAAAGGGAACTCCACCTCGTCAAGCTGCTGCAGGGCCAGCGTGGCGCGGCCGCCATCTGGTTCGTGCTGTGCCTGCCCGTGCTTCTCGGCTTTGCCGCATTGGCGGTCGACCTGGCCCGCCTCAACATCACCAAGGTCGAACTGCAAAACGCGGCTGACGCGGCTGCCCTGGCCGGCGCCCGTTCACTCGCCACCGCCGGGGGCAGCCCGTACAACTGGGAGGCGGCGGGGAGTGCTGCGCTGGCCGTGGCGAGAGCCAACCGCGCCAATGCGGTGCAGATTCACGATGCGGTGATCGAAACCGGCTACTGGAACCTCGGGAACCCATCGCTCGGCCTGCGCAGCCTCAGTACGCCGGGCGCCGGGGATGTCCCTGCTGTCAGTGTCACGGTTGCCCTCTCCGGCACGCAGAACGGGGGGCCCCTGAAGCTGTTTTTCGCCCCGCTCCTGGGTATCGCCGAAAGCTGCGTCCAGGCCGGAGCCACCTGCATGATCGCTCCGCCCGCGGGCGGCACGGGCATCTTCCCCTTTGTCATCAGCAAAAAAATGCTCGACAACTACTGGAATACGGCGGCCAATGCTCCCGTTGTCGACAGCCATGGCGTGGCTCCGTCCATCAGGCTCGGCTCCACCTACATCATCAACAAGGTGAGTGTGTTGTCGGGCCAGTGGACCACATTCCAGTCATCGGAGAAAGACCCGAGCGTCCAGTATGTAGTCGGCCTCATGAGGACCGGCAACACCATCAGCCTCTCCATCGGCCAGGATACCTACATCCAGCCGGGCGCGAAGGCCTCCGTGTACAGCGAGATCCCCGTGGGGCAGGATGTGGCCATGTTCGTTGTCGACGACGTGGTGACCGACTCTTTCCAGCCGGTCTACGCGATTGCCGCTTTCCATATCACCGGCTACAACCAGGGCGCCAAATACATCGAAGGCCACTTCACCAGCAACGTGCCCACCGGCACGACGAACCCGGGGGACGGCGTCGGGGTGCCGTACTATGGCGCCTACACCCCGCCATTGCTGGTACAATAACCACGTATGAACATCGTTACCTGCTCTCCCCATTGCCGGGAGGTCCCGGAAGCACAACTTGACGCGGGACAACACCGCGTGACCCGCCTGGTAGGCGAGCTGGGGGGGATGCTGCGACAGCTCGCGGACACGAAACCCGATCTCGTCTTCCTCATGGGCTTTGAACCCGGCGTTCCCGAATACCTTCAGGAAGTGGAGAAGCTCTGCTTCTCCTTGCCGTACGCCGCCATCGTGGCCCTGCACCCGAAAACCCAGCCCGAGCTGTTGCTGTCGCTGATGCGCGCAGGGGTGCGTGAAGTCATTGTCGACAGCTTTCCGGAAACCCTGCGGCAAGTCATCAGGCGCGCCCAGCTTCGTACTGGCGGCGTGGGCACAAGCCGGGGGAGGGTATTCGGATTCGTCGCTTCCAAAGGTGGCGACGGCAGCTCGTGCCTCGCGGCCAACCTGGCTTTCGCGCTCTCACGGGAGCCTGACACCCGCGTGCTGGCGATCGATGTCGCGCTCCCCTTCGGCGACCTTGACATGTACCTCACGGGGGAGAGCCACCCCCAGGATCTGGCCGACATCTCGAGCCAGTCCGAACGGCTTGACCAGTCGCTGCTCGACAGCATGGTGCAGCACCTCGGCCCTACGCTCGACCTGATACCTTCGCCCACGACGTTCGAAAAAATCGTCCATATCGAACCCGAGCGGGTGAGCGAATTGGTCCGCATCGCAGCAAACCTGTACGACTTCATCCTGGTTGACTTCGGCCCGACGTTCGACCGGGTCGGCATCTGGCTCCTCGAGCACCTTGAAGAGCTCTGCATCGTTTCGGCCCCGTCGCTCCCATCGCTTCGCAGGGCGGGCCTGCTACTCAAACTCTCGAAAGAGTTTGAAACACCGGTGTCGCGCATCCAGGTCATCCTCAACAGCGCCGATTCCAGTACCCGCCTCTCCCGTGCCGAAATCGAAAAGATCATCGGCAGGCCGATAAGCCAGGCATTCCCCTCCGACGCCGAAGCCGTCGAGGAGTCCCTCCTGACGGGCCGTCCCGTCCTGCAGGCGGCGCCCAGGTCCAGGCTTTCCCAGGCGATCGTCGAGTGGGCCGCCAGCTTCACGGGCAGCAATCACCAAAAACGCTCACTATGGCATCGCTTAAAGATCAGATAGCTCGCTGGAACCTCTCCACGAGGCGGACGGCGCTCCCTGATGCGCCGGAGCCGACCGGTTCGGAGGAGCCGGAACAGCCTCCTGGGGCCGATACGCCGCATCCGCCGGCACCCGCGCCGGGCATATGGACGCCGGCATCCCCGGGGGGGGACTATTACGCGACCAAAATGAAGCTGCATCAGGACCTCCTTACCCGCATCGACCTCAACTCGATCGAAAGCCTGACTCCCGAGCAGCTGCGCGACGAGCTTGGGACCCTGCTGGGCGAGCTCATCGAGGAGGCGGCCATCCCGCTCAATGACCAGGAGCGAGCCAGGCTGGTTTCGGACCTCAAGAACGAAATCATGGGCCTGGGGCCCCTTGAGCCCCTGCTGGCCGACGCCTCGATTTCCGAAATCATGGTCAACGGCTACCGCAATGTCTTTGTCGAAAGCGGCGGACGAATCCGGGCTACCGACATCCGCTTCAACGACGATGCGCACCTGATGAAAATCATCGACAAGATCGTCTCGCGCGTCGGGCGGCGCATCGATGAGTACTGCCCCATGGCCGATGCCCGCCTGCCCGACGGGGCGCGGGTCAACGCGATCATTCCGCCATTGGCCCTTGACGGCCCCATCCTCACCATCCGCCGCTTTTCGGTGGTCCCCCTGAGGATGGTCGACCTCATCCGGAAAAACACGCTCACCCCCGCCATGGCGGAGCTGCTGTCGGCCCTGGTGAAAGTCAAGTGCAACATCATCGTTTCCGGGGGGACGGGTACGGGTAAAACCACGCTGCTCAACATTCTTTCGGGCTGCATACCCTCCTGCGAACGCATCGTCACCATCGAAGACACTGCCGAACTGCAGCTGCAGCAGGAGCATGTCATCCGGCTGGAAACGCGGCCGCCCAACATCGAAGGCAAAGGGGAGATCACCATGCGGGCGCTGGTCAAGAACTCCCTGCGCATGCGGCCCGACCGCATCGTGCTGGGCGAGGTCCGCAGCGCCGAGGTGATCGATATGCTGCAGGCCATGAACACCGGGCACGAAGGCTCGCTCACCACCATCCACGCCAACACTCCCCGGGACGCGCTTGCCAGGCTCGAAAACCTGGTGGGGATGGGTGGCATCAGCCTGCCAGGAAAGGCCTTGCGCCAGCTTATCTCCGCGTCGATCCACTTCATCGTCCAGGTCACCCGGCTCGGTGACGGCAGCCGCAAGATCACGAGCATCCAGGAGATCACCGGCATGGAGGGGGAGGTCATCACCACTCAGGAGCTCTTCTGCTTCAGGCGCACCGGCACGAACCCGGACGGCTCGGTGCAGGGCAGTTTCAGCGCTACGGGCGTGCGTCCCAAAGTTTCCGACAAAATCCGGTCGTACGGCATCAGCCTCAGCGAGGGCATGTTCGATCCCGTCGCCACCGGTTAACCGTCGAGTGCATCATGGCCACCTATCTGATCCCCTTCTTCGCCTTCGTGGCAGCCACGCTGGCCATGCTGCTGGCCCACGGGGTGTGGAGCCGCTTTTTCGACCGCCGCAGCCGGGCGAAAAAACAGCGCGTACAGGCCGTATACGACGCCGTTCATGCAAACGGGCACAGCCCCGGCAGCGCCCACGCCGCCCGGCAGGGCGGTGCGCTCGAAACCTGGCTGCGCTCGCGATCCGGAATATTCGGGCGATTCGAAAGCCTGGTCCGGCGTGCGCACGTCCCGCTCACGGCCGGGCGTTTGCTGGCACTCACCTCCACCCTGTTCACGGTGCTCCTGGGGCTGGGCCTCCTGCGTCGAGCCAACGGCTTGACCCTGCTGGCGCTGGCCGCCGTTAGCGCCGGAACGCCGCTGATGTGGCTGCGCCGAAAGGCCGATCGATACTGCAGTGGCTTCGGAGACAAACTCCCGGAAACGCTCGACTACATATCCCGTGCCCTGCGTGCCGGCCACAGCCTCACCTCGGCTATCGGCATGGTCGGCAGGGAGTTCCCGGGCCCCGTAGGCCAGGAGTTCAAGACCGTCTTCGATGAAATCGGCTTCGGCATCCCGTTCAAAGAGGCCCTTCGCCAGCTCGCCAATCGCGTTCGAAGCAGCGACCTCGATTTTTTCGTCATTTCGCTCATGATCCAGCACGACACGGGCGGCAATCTCACCGAACTGCTTGATGGGCTTGCCGGCACCATGCGCGAGCGCGTCAAACTGCGCGGCAAAATCCGCACCCTCTCCTCCGAGGGGCGCGCATCGGCGTGGGTGCTGGGCAGCATGCCGTTCATGTTCGCGGGCATCATCATGCTCATCAATCCCGGCTACATCTCGATCCTCTGGACTACTCCCCAGGGGCGGAACCTCCTCCTCATCGGGGGCGGGCTCATGGCTGCCGGTTTCTTTCTGCTCAACCGCATCGTCCAGATCAAGGTTTAAGCCCGACCACCACCGCCATGCAAGCACTCCTGCAACTCCTCGCCATCCTGCTCTCGGGGGCAGCCGTCGCCTCGGTGGGCCTTGCGGCGGGCGGCTGGATGGCCGACAATACCTTCAAAAAGCGCCTCTCCGGCATTGTGCGCCACGGCTGGGCCCCAACCGACGGAACCTCGCCAGAGAGGAGGGCGAGTGCCCGCAAAGTCGACACGGTCATCGATATCCTCTCCAGGCTCTCGCTCCCGGAGGAGGGATGGCAAAGCTCCAGCGTCCATCTCAAGTTCCTGCAGGCCGGCATTCTGGACAAACGTGCGCCCCGCTACTATTTCGCTGTCAAAACCCTGCTCAGCCTGGTGTTCCCGGCGGTGCTTGCCTTGTCCTCGCATTTCGTCCTGCCAGGCATCCCCTTCGCCCGTGCGATGGCCCTGGTGCTGTTCACCGCCGCGGCAGGCTACTACCTGCCCGAACTGCTGCTTCGGCTGATTACCCGAAAGCGTATCGAACGCATGCGCGACAGCTTGCCCGACATGATCGACCTCATGGTCATCTGCACCGAGTCGGGTATGGGCATCGATGCCGCCATTGCCCGCATCTCCTGCGAAATGGCGCGCGCCAATCCCGAACTGGCCAAGGAGTTCTACCTCTCGGCCCTTGAAATGCGCGCAGGGGCCACCCGAATCGAAGCCTTGCGCAACCTGGCGCTGCGATCGCACCTCGAAGAGCTGCAGGACCTCGTTTCCATGCTCGTGCAGGCCGACAAGTTCGGTACCGGCCTTGCCGAATCCTTGCGCGTGCAGTCGGACATGATGCGCTCACGCCGCGCCCAGCGCGCAGAAGAGCTTGCTGCCAAAATTCCGGTCAAAATGCTCCTGCCGCTGGTTTTGTTCATTTTTCCGACGCTCCTGGCGGTGCTGCTGGGTCCGGCAGTCATCCAGATGATCAAGGCCCTGTCAAAAGAGGCGTTGCCATGAACGACATTGTTCTGCCGGCTCTGCCATGGGGCGCGTGTCCATGGTGGCTTGCCGGTGCCTTGCTGGGGCTGTGGCTGGTGCCGCTGGCACGCATCATCCCCCTCAAGGTGCTGCAGGGCTCAGGGGTAGCGCTACACGAATGGCAGGGCCCCGGCGGCGGCCTGGAACAGCCGGTTCCGCCGTTCCGGCGCATCTGGGTGCCGCTCGTCAACGCCTGCCTGTGGGGCTGTGCCGCCAACACCTCCGGCCATCCGGCCCTCCTGGCCGTGCTTCTCGGGGCATGCCTTTCCACTTCCCTGGTTTTGCTCGCCCTCATTGACTGGGACACCACCTTGTTGCCGGATTGCGTTGTCCTGCCGCTGGGGATGGCGGGGCTGGCCGCCAGCAGCGCCGGTCTTGCCCCGCAGAGCCTGCCCGTGAGCGCGGCATCTGCCGCCGTGGTGCTGTGCCTGCTTGGCGGGCTTTCCTGGCTGTTCCGGCTCATCAGGGGGGATGGCGGTATCGGCGGCGGGGACATCAAGCTCCTGGCCGCGCTGGCTGCATGGCGGGGTGCTGGCGAGGTGCTGTACGTCCTGTTCTGGGCCGGTGTGGTTACGGTGGGCTGGTTTCTCGTGTGGCGACGCTTCAGAGGCCTTGACTGCCGGGCCGACTGGCCTTTCGGCCCCGCCATCGCGGTGGCTGCGCTGGCAGGTGGCCTGCCGATATGGGGCAGGTAGCAGGTATTTCAGGGGCCCCGGGACAGCATCAGGGGGGCGGTTGCCTTCGGGTGGTGCTAATGCCCGTCGCCCTGCTCCTTCTGCCGGTTGGTCAGGGCGTCAAGGCAGAGAGACATCGCCATCGCTGCCCGTTCGGCGACGTGGTCCCCGAGCGCCGCCCTCAGCCGCAATACGGCAAGGTGGGCGCAGTATTCGACGACGCCGTTGAATGCCGTGGCATCCTCCGGCTTCTGGGCAGACTCCCGCAGCAGTTCCGAAAGGGCGTCATGGGCCATGGCGACATACAGGATCTCGTCGCCGGAGAACTGCCTGAGGCTCTCGTGCATGTAGAAGATGAGTCCTTCGAGGTTGACGAACGCCTCTTCATAACGCTGCTGTTCCAGCTTGACGACCACTTCGGGAATCATTTCTCTGAGCATCGCGGGTGTTGATTTGCTGACGGTTGCCGAATTGCACCGCCTCCTGGCGTCCAGACGCGGAGGCGAGGCGTTATGACTTCATTCATCCGGACGGCAAGGGGATTGCCAGGCAGCGGTGACCTTCATCGAGTCGACGATGCCGCTGAAGTACTCCGGCGACCACTCCCGTGTCCGCTCGGGGAGGGCGCCGTTGAGGATCATGTCGCTGAAGAGGGCGTTGAGGTCGAGTTTGCAGACCTGCACATGGAGTTTCTCCCGGACCACCTTGCCGGCGCTCCACGGTTCGAGCACCACCCCTTTGTGCAGCAGCAGGTGCAGCAGGCAGTCGAGCGGGAGCTCCACGCCGTTTTCGACGCACCACGAGAGATGGAACCAGTAGCGGGCGAACCCTTTGTCCGCGGCGTGACGGCTGAGCAGTGAGCAGACGTTCCAGGCGAAGAACCCGGGCAGCGGAATGCAGGAGAAGCGTTTCGAACGGTCGAGGCAGGGGTCGAGCAGGGAAAAAAGCGGCGATGGAGAGGTCTCCAACGACAGGGCCAACGCCAGGGAGGGCTCTCCGGGGACCCTGATTTCGGCCTTGATGCCGTGTGGTGGCGTGCCCAGTATGGGAGCGAGCACCGCCGGCGAACGCTTCCGCTTCAGGGAAACCGAAACGTCAAGGCCGTAGGCGGTGAAATCGGAACTGAGCTTTTTCATGAAAGGGGCCAGGTCGAACCGGCCGTCGCGTTCGAGGAGGCTGAATTCGAGGTGCCCGGGAAAGAGGGGAGAGCCGTGGGCCACTTCAGCGGCGGCATGGCCGCCAAGGGCTGCCATCGAAAAAAAACCGTGCCCGTGCAGGCTGTCGAGCGCGATATCCAGCATGGCCGACCTCATGCGGCTCAGCGTTGGCGACTCGTTGTTCGAAATGCTCCGTTTCATCATCCGGCTCCACTATGGCAAAAGCTCTACTCCACGGTACGGGGCGACGGGAAAGGGCCTGAACCGGCATCCCGTTGCCGCAAGGCATCGGTTCAACGCGGCCTGATATCCCTCAGCGCGCCCCCGGCTTCGTTCCCAGGAGCTGCTGCAGCGGATTTTCCGTTCCGCCGACCGCACCGGCAACCTTCATGACCAGCGAGCCGGCCGCGAAGAGGCCGAGCCCGACAACGGCGATTCCTGCGATGCCGTGCAGGAGCGGGGGCGCTACGGGGGCGATCAGCGCAGTCCCGGCGGCGCCGACGACGTTCTTGACCATATCCGAAGTGTTTGCCTGTTCCATCTGTGCAATCTCCTTTCCAGTTGAGGTTTAGGGCTTCCGGGGAAGGGACCCGGAAGGTTCAGTTCAGTTTGGCCTTGTATTTCTTGCCGCCGAGGCTCACGGTGCCGGCGTACTTTTCCCCGGCGCTGAATCCTGCCATGAACACGATCTCCGCAAACTCCTCGAGTTTCATCCCCATCTCGGTCTCCTGGCTCAGGTAGTGTTCCATCCGGTCGCCCTGCAGGTGGCGGTTGAGCTTCTGGACGTAGGCGACCCATGCTTGGCGCATAGCTTGCATCAACAGGATTTTGGACATGGCGCGGGTGATTAAGGGGTTTCTGCAGGGGGGGGGACTGAATCCTGGAGCGGTACCCCGGGCACATCGGCAATGCCCGCAGTACGAATACCCTTTTCAGGGGCTGCCGGTTCGCCGGATACTTTCCTGACCAGTCCGGAAAGTTCTCCACTGAGCGGCATCAGGGCGGCGGAAAGGGCAAGGATGCCGGCCCCGATGGCAACGACGCCGCCGAACAGGTGGAATGCAACGGGAAGGCCGATGGCGGGTACCATCATGGCGATCCCTTTGGCTCCGTTGGCGGAGGCGATGACGCTTACCGGTTCATCGGCATTCATGGGAGGGCAAGATATGTTTGGAATAATTGGGGAGGCGCCCCCGCACTGCTGCCGGAACGCCTTCCTCCAATGGAAGCCTTACTTTTTCGGTGCAATCGCCGTCGAAATTCCCTGAAGGACCTGGTTGAGCATGCCGGTGAGGTTCCCGGCGGCATCCACCAGGGCGGGAGTCAACGATTCAAGTGCGGAGGCGGCAGTCTTCAGTGACTTGTCCAGGAGCTCGATCTGCATCTGCCCGATTTTGGTGACGGCCTCCGACAGGTTTCCCAAGGTTGCCGAAACGTCGGCGTTGGTTTCGTTTGCCATTGCGATATCGTTTTGAATTGATGAACCGGAGCTGGACTGATCGGACCCGGTCGCCTGAGGTGCCGTGGTTCGTGAGACACGGGGCTCGATACGCTTGTTTTCCTGATGGATCCACGCGTCACCAGTCACTGGGGATGCGATAATTATAAGTTATTTTCATAATTATTACAAAAGCTATAGATTGGGTTTATCTGCCGACGGTCCCTATAGATATTACGGCGATGTTTCAGGCAGAGAAACAATATGGAGAGGTGATTATGCCCTTCTCATGGCTTAGAAAGCGAGCGGACAAACCCTATGTCCGATCCGTAAAACCGGTAACGGCCTGTACGGAGGTCCCTGACGATTCGACTCCGGATCCTGAACTGCTTGCCGCATCGTGCCTCTGGAACCAGCAGTCGGCGATGTTGCCGCAAGCGGCCGGACGGCTGCGCCCGATGCCGGAATCACCATGCGGATTCATCACCGGCGCACCCGACGAAAACCGCTATGAGACGGAGATGGTGCGAACCCCGGCCCCGGCTGCGCCACAGTCGGTGGCGGCGGTCCTGGAGGCTGAACCGCCTGCCATGACGGATCGGCCGTCGTCGGATGCGGGGACCGGCCCGGAAAAGCAGCCTGAACCCCAGGCAGATAACAAACCCGAACTGCACGACGATTGGGACAGCCCCTTCAGGAGCAGCGATTTCTCGCTATGGGGGAACCGCCTGCCCGCAGGGAAGGCATCGCCCGTTTCCGGAAAACGTGCTATATTGAACCACTAAACCAACGGGAATGAACAATATGAAGGGAGCTTTCGTCAATGGTGCGGAAGCGTATGGCCGCCTTCTTGAAGTATTCATCGACGGCCACTGGTGGGTCGTGGGCGACTATCTCGAAAACGTCGGCAAATGCACCAAGCGCCTCGGTGCGAACGCCTATCCGCAGCTCTATGGCGGAACCGCTTCCGGTATGCTGCGGGGCGGATCTCCCGAGGTCTCCGGGTTCGCCTCTCCTAGCAAGGAGGTCAGGAGCCGCTTCTCCAGCTAACGGCCACCTCGACCGCACAGGATGTATCAGGAAGTAACCGGACCGAACAACATCTCCGAACCCGAATCCTCGCTGGCCAGGCTTGCAGCCAACCAGTCGCGCAGGAAAAGATGGCTGCTCGTCCAGCCGAAAAGCGTGACGAACATGACCGTCGACTCCGGCCGGGTCAGCATGCCGCTGAAGCTGGTCATGGTGGCCAACCTTGCCGGCAGGATCTTCGACGTCACCCTCCTCGACGAACGCATCGGCGACATCGTCCCTGAGGATTTTTCCGCTTTCGACGTCGTCGCCATCACCTCCAGGACACTCAACGCCACCAAGGCCTACGGCATCGGCGACCGGGCGCTGGCCCAGGGCCGGATCGTCATCCTCGGCGGCGTCCATCCGACGATGCTGCACGACGAGGCTGCCTCGCACTGCAGCAGCGTGGTCTATGGCGAGATCGAGTCGGTATGGCATGAACTCGCCGCCGACGTGATCACGGGCCGCATGAAAGGCATCTACCGCTCGGAAGGGCTCCGCCCGATGACGGAGATGCAGCGCCCTGATTTCAGCTACGCCCTCGCCTCGCCGAACGCCAGGCGCTATGCGGACCGCATCCCTATCCTCGCGACCAAGGGGTGCCCGGTCGGCTGCAGCTTCTGTACCACGCCGGTCGTCTACGGCAAGAGTTACCGGTACCGGGAGCCCGACCTGGTGCTCGACGAGATGCGCTCGCACCAGGAGCGGCTCGGCAAGCGCGCGGCGAGCTTCTCCTTCATGGACGACAACATCAGCTTCCGGCCGGCCTACTTCACCGAACTGCTCGAAGGGATGGCCAGGCTCGGCGTCCGCTGGAACGCCAACATCTCGATGAACTTCCTGCACAAGCCGGAGGTGGCCGAGATCGCCGGGCGCTCGGGATGCGACCTCATGAGCATCGGCTTCGAGTCGCTCAACCCCGACGTCCTCAAGAGCATGAACAAGGGCTCGAACCGACTGCACAACTACCAGACTGCGGTCGGCAACCTGCACCGGAACGGCATCGCCATCCAGGGCTACTTCATGTTCGGCTTCGACGACGACGACGAGCAGAGCTTCCAGGCCACCTACGACTTCATCATGCAGAACCGGATCGAGTTCCCGGTCTTCTCGCTGGTCACCCCCTTCCCCGGCACCCCCTTCTTCGAGGAGATGGGCCCGCGCATCCGGCACTTCGACTGGGACAAGTACGATACCTTCCACCTGATGTACGAGCCGAAGAAGATCTCCGGCCAGAGGCTGCTCGAGAACTTCATCAAGCTGCATCGGGAGGTCTACAGGGGGCGCGCCATCATGAAGCGCATGCAGGGCAAGCCGCTCAACTGGGTCTGGCTGGCCAACCTCTCGATGAACCGTTTTGCAGCCGGGCTCAGACCCGGAAATTTCCTCTGAACCGGCCGGAAGGCAATAAAAAAGGATATCCCCCCTATGGAAGCAGCAGCAACCGCAACCGCGAGGCACCGGAGCCTGGTCGACAAGCTCAAGGCGCATATCGAAATCCTGGACCCGGTCACCTGGATCAGCGTCTACCCCTGCCTTGCCGGCGGGGTCATGGCCTCGGGGGCCATGCAGCCGACCCTGCACGACTACCTGCTCCTGCTGCTCCTCTTCCTGATCTACGGCCCGCTCGGCACCGGCTTCAGCCAGTCGGTCAACGACTACTTCGACCTCGAGCTCGACATGGTCAACGAACCGACGCGTCCGATCCCCTCAGGCCGCCTCACCAAGTCCGAGGCCCTCTGGAACTGGTCGATCGTGCTGGCGGTCGCCATCGCCGCAGGCGGCATCCTGAGCTGGCACATCGGCGGTACGCGGGGGATGGTCATCCTCTGCTCCTTTTTCACCGGCCTCTTCCTCGGCTTCGTCTACTCGGCGCCTCCACTGAAGCTCAAGAAGAATATCCTGCTTTCCGGCCCGGCGGTGGGCATCTCCTACGGCGTGATCCCCTGGCTCTCGGCAAATGCCCTGTTCAGCGAGCTCCGGCCGGAAGTGCTCTGGCTTGCCGGGCTCAACTTCTTCATGGGGCTTGCGCTGATCATCATGAACGACTTCAAGTCGCGCGACGGGGACGCCAAGGCGGGCATGAAATCGCTTGCGGTGATGATCGGCCCGAGGAACACCTTCCTGGTCGCGTTCCTCATCGTCGACCTCGTCTTTGCCCTTTTCGCCTGGCTGGCCCATGACTGGGGATTCGGCTACCTCTCCTGGTTCATCCTGCTGTGCCTGATGGTCATCCTGTTCGTGGAGGTCCAGCTGGTCAGGGACCCCCAGAACGGCGTCTCGTTCATGCAGCACGCCGTCGACGACGGCTTCGGGCACACCATCGGCAAGAGCGAAATCCACGAGCACAACGCTTTCCTTCGCTTTTCGCTGGTCAACAACGTCCTGTTCCTGATCAACCAGCTCATCGTGGCCGCGCTTCTCGGGATGAAGTACATGCACTCCTGATATTCCGGCATCGGGCATTTCGCGATGGGCGCCCATAAACCTGAGGTGATTATGAAAAAATATCCTGGAACCGTACTTGTCGCAGGCGCGACCGGAAGGACCGGACGATGGATCGTCCAGCGGCTGGCCTCTTACGGCATCGACTACCGCCTGTTCGTCAGGTCGGAATCGAAAGCGATGGAGCTTTTCGGGGCTGAGGCTGCCGGCCGCCTGGCGGTCGGGACGATCGAGGAGCCCTGCGAGCTGGAGCGGGCCGTCACCGGTTGCAGTGCCGTCATTTCGGCAATCGGGGCCTATGTGACCGATCCCGAAGCCCCGCCGCCCTCCGTCATCGACCGTGACGGCATGAAGGCGTTCGCCCGGATCGGGCGCGAGTGCGGCGTCCGGCACTTCATCCAGGTCACCTCCCTGGCCGTGACCAGGCCTGAACATCCGATGAACCGCTACGGCGGCGTGCTGAACATGAAGCTCCAGGGCGAACAGGCCATCCGTGCAGCCTTTTCCGGGCAGGGGGCATCCCACACGATCCTTCGTCCGGGCGGCCTGCAGGATGGCGAACCGTTCGGCAACAGCCTGCAGTTCGGCACCGGGGACACCATCATGGGGGTCATCAACAGGAGCGACGTGGCGGAGTGTGCGGTGATCTCGCTCTGGCATCCCAAAGCGGAGTGCAGGACCTTCGAGCTGGTCAACGCGGCGCCGGGCATCCAGGACTCGCTCGAACCCTTCTTCGACCAGCTTCCCTGACGCCCAGGCATCCGGGGGGCTGAGTTCCGGCGCCCCCCGGATGCCTGGGCGTCAGGCCTGCGCGGGCCCTTCAGGCAAGGTCATCGCCTTCGGGAAGTGCATCGCTGTCCTGCTTGCGCGGCGTGAACTTTATCTCGACCGCCGGCAGAAGCTTTTTCGATGGGCTCTTTTTCAGGAAGGGAAGGTCTATGGGCAGCTGGACGGAGGGCAGGGCGGCGCTCACGGCCGGCAGCTGGATCGGCAGTTTGCCGACGATCTCCATCACCTGCTCCCTGAACGGCAGGTACTCCGGAAGGGTTTCGATCGTCAGGCCGACCAGGCCCTCGACGCCGTCCTTGAAATCCTCGAGCTCGTTCTCGTTGAGGATCTCCCCTTTGACGATCCTGCCGGCAAGGTTGCCGATTCCCGGGATGAACTGGCTGGCGACGCCGCGGCCGATCTCTGCTCCGTAGCTGAACAGGGGCAATGGATTGGTGAAGAGCATGCGCCGCACCATTTCGGGACGTGAAAGCACCCTGATGGGACCCTCCCCCACGATGGTGGCGCGGCAGGCCATGCGGTACCCTGCCGAAATCTGCTCTGCGGTCAGGAACGCCTGCTCGACGTCATTGGGAGGGGAGAGGTGTTCGGCACCCTCCTGTACGATCACCTGGCAGGTCTGGCAGACGGCGTGGCCGCCGCAAAGATAGCCGACATGGCTATGGTTGATCCTCGCAGCCTTGGAGAGGGTCTGCCCTTTCATTGCCTGGCAGGGCTTGTCGTTGATAATGATTTCCATGATCGGAAGGGCTTGATTGGGGTGTGGTCGATATAATGGTGTGATAGTAACCAAATATTCATAATTAATGTAATATCTGGCTCGGGTCGTGACAAAAAAAGCACTATCCGGGATGTTTGGCATGTCGTGGCTCCTTGCCGTCCCCGCTTCGGCTTCTGACGAAAAAAATGTAGTTTTTGCATCCACAAACCGTCAGGCTGGGCCGACGGGTGCAGCAGTCCAGCGAAACGATCATTCCCGAGCATGCCGAAACCGAAAACCCCTACCACCACCTCCGCCGAAACGGTAGAGCAGGCGATGCAGTCGCTGATCGAGTCGCTACCGGACCCTGCGCTCATCATGCGCCCCGACGGGGTGGTCCTGAACATCAACGGACGCTTTTCCTCGAGGTTCGGCCTGGAGCCGCGGGCCTGCTTCGGCAGGGAGATCTACGGGCTCATCACCGGTGAGCTCGGCATCCCGGTCCTGGCCGGGTACCTGAAGGAGAAGTGCGGTGCCGTGCTCGCCTCGGGCGAGGGCATGGCCTTCGACGACGAGAAGGATACCTGGAAGGTCTCGATCAACCCGATGCGGTCATCGGACGGCACCATTTCAAGGCTGTTCATGATCGTCCGGGACTATTCCGAACAGCAGCTTCGCGACCGCGAGCTGCGGCGGGACAGTGAACTCAAGACCGCGCTGCTGGAGGCCATCCCCTGTTCGGCCGTCATCCTCGACGAGGAGCTCTCGGTGATGGCCTCGAACGGCTATGCGAAGTCGCTCATGCGAGATGGAAACGGAGATGGCGACAACACCCCTAATGAGTTTTTTAGCGCCGACACCGTCGACCTGCTCAAGGAAAAATTCTTCGATACCCTGCGCTCCGGCGACGAGAGCTACTGCGAAATGGAGGTGCACCCCCATAAGCGTGATTCGTCATGGCTCATGGCCCGTTCGCGCCGCATCTTCATCGATGGCAAGCCATGCCTGGTGTCGATCGGTTTCGATATCAGCGAGCGGAAGCGGATCGAGCACGAGCTTTCGAGGTACAAGGAGCGTCTGTCGATGGCCCTTGATGCCTCCCATGCGGGGGTCTGGGAGTGGGTTCCCTCGACCGGCGAGGTGGACTGGAGCGAGGAGGTCTGGGGCCTGTACGGGCTCGACAACACCCTGGGGCCGCCGGTCCTCAGCCTTTGGGAGCAGGCGGTCCATCCGGAGGACCGCGAACGGGGCAGGGAAGTCACGATCGGGGCTGCCGAACGGATGGCGGACATGGAGTTCGAATACCGCATCCCTCTCGCCGACGGTTCGGTACGCTGGCTGCTGTCGAGGGGAAGGGCGGTGCCGGGCGGAGCGGGAAGGGCTGACCGTTATGTCGGCACGGTCATCGACATCACCGAACGCAAGCAGCTCGAACTCGAGCTGCAGCGCCACAGGGCCATGATGGACCAGGCCCTGGATGCCTCCCGCGTCGGCGTCTGGGAGGTGGGGCTCAGGAGCAACTTCGTCAGGTGGTCCGATACGCTGTTGCGGCTCTTCGGCATCGGCGGTGACGAACGGGAGTTCTCGCTCGAGCGATGGGCGGCGGTGATCCATCCCGAGGACCGTGAAAAGACACTCCTGGCATCCAGGACGGCCATCGGCCAGCGCCAGGAGATCAACCTCGAGTACCGGGTCTGCCATCCCGACGGCTCGATCCACTGGGTGATGTCCCGGGGCAAGCCCCTTATCGAGAAGGACGGGAGCATCGAGCACTATATCGGCTCCGTCATCGACATTACCGAACGCAAGCTGCTCGAAAACGAACTGGTCGAAAGCAAGTGGCGCTTCGGCTACGCGCTCGACGCGGCGCAGACCGGAATCTGGGAGTGGAACGTCGTGACCGACGAGCTGAACTGGTCCGAGCATGTCTGGCGGCTTTACGGGCTGAAGCCGGCATCCATGCAGCTGAACCACCAGCTCTGCGTCGACACCATCCACCCGGAAGACCGGGAGATGGTCTCCGGGATCATCAGGCAGGCGGTGCTCGACGGCAACGCCGCATCTGTCGAGTACCGGACCTGCTACCCCGACGGCTCGGTCCACTGGCTCACCTCCCGCGGCATGCCGATGTACGACGAGGAGGGCAAGCTGCAGCGCTACATCGGGGCGGTCATCGACATCACTGCCCGCAAGGAGACCGAACTGGCCCTGCTCGAGAACAAGAAGCGGCTCGGCCTGGCCCTGGAGTCCGCCCGTGCCGGCGTCTGGGTCTGGGAGCTCGCCTCCGGCGAAAATATCTGGTCCGACGAGATCTGGCCGCTCTACGGCATCGAGCATGCCGATGGCCTTATGCCTTCATTCGAACTGTGGGCGAGGAACATCCATCCGGAGGACCTGCAGGCGACCATCAAGCTCGTCAACGACGCGGCGGCAAGCCAGGAGGAACTCTACGTCGAGTACCGGATCTGCCATCCCGACGGTTCGGTGCGCTGGCTCATGTCGAGGGGCATGCCGGAGAAGGATGAGCAGGGAAATGCGGTCCGCTACCTCGGCACGATTATCGACATCACTGAACGCAAGATTGCTGAACTGGCGCTCAAGGAGAGCCGTTTCCGCTTCAACTTCGCGCTCGAAGCCACCCGCGCCGGCGTCTGGGAGTGGGAGATTGATGGCGACAAGGTGACCTGGTCCGAACAGGTCTGGGGGCTCTACGGCATCGACCCCCACAGCATCAGGCCCTCGCACCGGCTCTGCGAAAGCAACGTGCACAAGCCGGACCGCGAAGAGGCCTTCGCGCAGGTCATGTCGGCAGCCAGCCACAACGAATCGTTCAAGGTGGAGTACCGCGTCGAGCATCCCGACGGTTCCCGCCACTGGCTCCTCTGCCAGGGGGTGCCGCTGCCCGACGCGGACGGGAAGGAGAAGTGCTACATCGGCACGGTCATGGATGTCACCGATCGAAAGAACAGCGAGCTGCTGCTTCGGGAGAACGAACAGAAGTTCAGGAACATCTTCGACTTCTCGCCGATAGCCATCGGCATCGAGGATCCGGAAAACGGCCTCCTCTACGACGTCAACCCCTCGTGGCTCAGGCTCTTCGGCTACGCCAGGGAGGAGCTGCTCGGAAAAAGGGTGATCGACGCCGGGATCTTCGCGCATCCGGAAGAGCATGAACAGATCGCGGCCGTGCTCCATGAGCAGGGGCGGTTGTCCAGCCGGCCGGTCGAACTGCTCCGGAAAAACGGGGAGCCCCTGATCGCGCTGGTTTCGGCAGAGGTCATCGTCGTCAACGACCAGAAGCGGGTGCTGGTCATGATGACCGACATCACGGTCCAGGAGCTGCAGCAGGCCAGCATCTCCCAGCTCGAGCGGGCCGTCTCCGAGCGGACCGAACAGCTGCGACAGGAGGTCGAACGCCTGAAGCGCTTCCTGAGCATGATTTCGCACGAATACCGCACGCCTCTGGCCATCATCAGGGGCAACATGGATCTGATCGACATGAAGTACCTGGCCGGGAACTTCTCGAACGACAAGGAGATCGCCAAGATCAAACGGGCCATCGACCGACTCGTGGAGGTCATGGAGGTCTCCATCCAGGAGAGCCGCCTGCTCGAGTCGCCGAGGTCGGTACCAGTGGAGATGTTCAGGATAGAGGGGGTGATCGCCTCACAGCTGGAGGCATTCAGCTCCATGTGGCCGGAACGGCAGGTCCGCTCTTCGGGCAACCTGGGGGAATCGATGGCCTACGGCGAACAGGCGCAGTTGAAGATGGCCTTCTTCAACCTGCTCGACAACGCCCGGAAATATTCGGCCGCCGGAACGGAGATCGTCATCGGGCGCCACCTGGAGGATGGCGAGGCGGTGGTCACCATCAGGAACCGGGGTGGTTCCGGAGTCGATTTCAACGGTGAGGAGCTGTTCGAAAAATACCGCCGGGGAAGCAATGCCGCCAATACCGGGGGAGCGGGCCTCGGCCTCTGGCTCGTCAGGAACATCCTCGAGCAGCACCACGGGAGTGTCAGCATCGAGGCCACCGCCGACGGAGTCGAAGCGGTCGTGCGCCTGCCGTTGGCCGCCATACGGCAGGAGGGCGGGGCGGGGCGGCGCAGTTGACAGAAGGCCGTTTTTTTCATTCATTGAAGTTTAAGACGATTCCGGGCAGGGGGTCCGGAATCAAACCCCCACGCAGAAGGAGCTTATGGAAGACAGGAAAAAGATCATCGTGGTCGAGGACGACCGCGACTTCCGCGAAAGCATGGTCGAATACCTCGAGCTTGCCGGTTTCAGCGTCTACGCGGCCTCGTGTGCGATCGAGTTCTACCAGGCGCTGGCGACGGGTGAACACTACCTTCTCGCCATCGTCGACCTCGGGCTGCCCGACCAGGACGGCCACGTCCTTGCCGGATATATCAGGAAGAATACCGACATGCGGATCGTCATCCTGACGGCCCAGTCCTCCCTTGAAAGCAAGGTGAGCGCGTATCAGTCGGGAGCGGACCTCTACCTGGTCAAGCCGGTGGATTTCGCTGAACTTGCCGCTTCGGTCTCGAGCATCACCAGCCGCATCGGATCGACGGCGACGGTCGGCCTGGAGCCGGTTTCCGGCGACCAGAAGCCCTGGGTCCTGCACCGGTCAGCCGGCACCCTGTCGACTCCGGGAGGGGAGAGCATCGCGCTCACCGCAAAGGAGTTCGACCTGATCGAACTGCTCGCCGGCAGGCCGGGGGCGCTGATCGAACGTTCCGATCTGCTCAAGGCGCTCGATTACGGTAACGACGACCTCGGCAACCGGGCCCTCGACGCCCTGATACACCGGCTTCGGCGGAAGAAAGAGAGCATCGACCAGCGCATACCGGTCAAGACCCTCCACGGTGCCGGCTACAGCTTTTCCGCCCCGGTGCTCATCTATTGACCCGGTTAGCCCGGCAGCATGGTTCCTGCTGACGGTTAGGGCGGCCCTACCCGGCAACACATCTACCCGACGGGTGACCTCCGGCGCAGTGCCGTGGGCGCTTGCCGGGGGTTCTGTTTCCTTCTGTCGGGAATGCTCCTCAGGAGCAGACAGGGCAGTCCGGCGCCCGCCGGACCGTGACCCTGCGGAAGGAGGCCGTCAGCGCATCGAAGGTGAGGATGGTGTCGGTCAGCAGTGATCCGATGCCGAGGAGGTGCTTGAGGGCTTCGAGTGCCTGTATCGATCCGATCACCCCCGGGAGGGCGCCGAAAGGGCCTTCCGGCACGGGGCTGTCTTCGATGCCCTCTTCGTGGAATACGCATCGGTAACAGGCGCTCTTGCCCGGCATGACGGTCATGGCCTGCCCGTGGAAGTTCCTGATGCCGGCGTGCGAACAGCCCTTTCCGGTCATATGGCAGGTCCGGGCCAGCATGAATTTCGTGCCGAAGCTGTCCGTCGCGTCGATCACGAAGTCGTAGCGGGGGAGGATGCCGGGCGCATTGCCTTCGGTAAGCCGGAACGGGTAGGGTTCGACATGGATATCGGGATCGATCGCGCCGATGCGCTCCTGCGCCGATTCGGTTTTCAGGCTGCCGACCGAGTGCGTGGTATGCAGGATCTGGCGCTGCAGGTTCGAAAGGTCGACCCGGTCGCCATCCATGATGCCGATGGTCCCGACGCCAGCGGCGGCAAGATAGAGGGCTGCCGGTGAACCAAGGGCTCCCGCTCCGACCACGAGCACCTTCGAGGCGAGCAGCTTCCGCTGCCCCTCCTCGCCGATCTCGGGAAGCACGACATGGCGGGCGTAACGCCGGCGCTGGCTCCCGGTCAGCATCATGCTTCCCCCTCCTGCATGGTCGGCCCGTTGAACACCGGATCCCAGTTTTTGAACACGGGTTCGATCTCCTTTGCCCGCAGTGCCCGGCAGAACTCCTCTGCGCTGCGGTCGTCCGATACCTCGAACTGGGTGGTGCCGGCATCCTCGGCGTGGTGGTAGCCGCCGACGGTCGTCCTGCTGGCAATGCTCATCCGGGTGATGCCGAGCCCTGCCATTCCGTCCCGGAACACGGGGGTTTCCCTGGTGGAGAGCACCAGATCCACGTCGGGAAAGCCGATCCTGAAGGCGAAGATCATCCTGGCCAGGAAACGGTCGTCGACCGGGAAGGCCGGCTGGTAGCCCCCCTCCTGCGGGCGGATGCGCGGAAAGGAGACGGAGATGCCCGCCTTCCAGCAGGTCCGGCAGAGGTGCCTGACGTGGCGGGCGAGCGCCAGCGCCTCGGCGACCGGTTCGGAAAGCCCCAGCAGCGCGCCGACCCCGACGCTTTTGATGCCTCCCAGCAACGCCCGCTCGGGGGTTTCGAGCCGTTCGGCAAAGTCCCGTTTCGGGCCCCACCGGTGCAGTTCGCCGTAACGCCCGGGGTCGTAGGTCTCCTGGTAGATCGTGATGCCACTGCAGCCGCACTCCGCGAGCGTCCGGTATTCGGCCACCGTCATCGGGAAAGCCTCGACGGTTACCCGCGGCATGACCCTGGCGGCCACCTCCACCGCCCTGCAGAGGTAGCCGAAGCCCACCGTCGAAGTGCGTTCGCCGGTCAGCAGCAGGACGTCGCCGATGCCCAGCCGCCTCATGGCGGCGAGCTCCCGGTCGATCTCATCGGGTTCGAGGGCCCGGCGGGGGGTCTTTCGGTCGGAGGCGAAGCCGCAGTAGGCGCAACCGCTCGAACAGAAGTTCGAAAGGTAGAGCGGCGCGTAGAGCGAGACGATCCGCCCGAAACGGCGCAGGGTGGTGTCGCGGGCCTCGGCGGCAAGCTGTTCGAGCGGAATGCGGCCCTCCTCGAGCAACGGGGCGATATCCGCCGACAGGGGCTCGTCGGAGAGCCAGCCGGGAAGCCTCTTCATGGGTTGCCGAGGAATGAGGTCAGTGGGCTGGTGGCAACCGCCGCCCCGTATTTCGGCATGATGCCCGCCTGCCTGGCCTGGCGTCCCGCTTCGACCGCACGGGCGAAGGCCACGGCCATGGCGGCCGGGTCGCGTGCGACCGCGACGGCGCTGTTGACGAGCACCGCTTCGCACCCCATCTCCATGGCGGCACAGGCTTCCGAGGGAGAGCGCAGGCCGGCATCGACGATGACGGGGATCCGGCTTTCACGGATGATGATGCTCACCATTGCGGCCGTCGAGAGCCCCTGGCCGCTGCCGATCGCCGAGCCGAGGGGCATGACCGAAACGCATCCGGCATCCTCCAGACGCTTGGCCAGCACCGGATCGGCGGGGATGTAGGGCATGACCAGGAACCCTTCGGAGACGAGCACCCTGCAGGCCTCGTAGGTTTCGATCGGATCCGGCATCAGGTGCTGCGGATTGGGATGGATCTCCACCTTGATGAAGGGGCTTCCGGAAAGCTCGCGCGAGATGTGCGCGGCCCGGATCGCCTCCCTGGCCGTGGCCGCCCCGGAGGTGTTCGGCATCAGGGTGAGCCCCTCGATGTGCGAGAGGGGGCCGAACAGGTCGTCTTCCGCCTGTTCGCGGTTGAAGCGCCTCAGGGCGATAGTCACGAGCTGCGTGCCGGATGCGCGCACCGCATCGAGCATCGCACGGGTGCTGCTGAACTTGCCTGTCCCGAGGATGAGGCGGGAGGAGAGGATATGGTTGCCTAACTGAAGCTGGTCCATGGTACTGTGTTACTGGAAGTGAGCGGGATGCCGAAGGTCATCCTCCACCGGCGAAGACCAGCAGCTCAACCCGGTCGTCCTGCCGGAGGATGCATGCGGCCCGGCCGTCAGGCCTGATGATCCGTTCGTTCACGACGACGGCCACCTGCTGGCGCTCGGCACCTTCGATGGAGAGGAGCTCCTGGATGGTTGAGCCTTCAGGGATCTCCCTCTGCCGGCCATTCAGTTCGATACGGATCTGGGGCATGGCGTTTCTGTTCTGGGGCTTACGCTTCGCATGAGGGCGTGCGACGCGCCGGACAAACCGGTAATTCAGGCGGAGCGCAGGAGCCGTTGCATTGCAATTACCACCGAAAATAGCTATCGTGGCTGAAAATAGAAACATGAAAACTCCATCGGCCACCGTTCCCCGCCTCATGGTGGTCAGCAGCGGCCACGAGCACCTCGGGCACCATGGGCTCGCGATGCGGCAGGCCGAAGCGATCGCGGGCGCCGGATCGGCGAGGGTCATGTTCCAGCTCAGGGAAAAAGGGCTCCAGGCATCACGGCTGCTGGATCTCGCCTCAGCCATCAGGCCGGTGCTGGAGGGGTGCGGCTCGCTGCTGCTGGTCAACGAACGGTCCGACATCGCCCTTGCATCGCGTGCTGACGGCGTACATCTCACCGAGGCATCCTGCCCGGCCGTCAGCATCAGGCGGGCATTCCCGGGAATGCTTGCCGGCCAGAGCGTGCACAGCGCCGGTGCGGCCGTGGATGCCGCGAAGTCCGGCGTCGATTACCTGCTGTTCGGCCCGGTATTCGCGACACCGTCGAAGGAGGCCTTCGGACCGCCGCAGGGCCTCCATGCGCTCGAACTGGCCTGCCGTGCAGTCAGGATTCCCGTATTCGCCGTCGGCGGGATCACCCCCGAAAGGGCCTTTGCCTGCATCGAGAGCGGAGCCTGGGGCGTGGCGGCCATCAAGCCGTTCCTCGACGTCGCGTCCCTGACCGGGACGATTGAAACCTTCAACGAGTTCCTTCCCGCATGATGCCGCCATCGTTTCCTTTTGCAACCACATACCTGACGAAGCAGTGAGCAACCCCATCCACATCGGCGACGTCGTCTGCGCCATCATCGAACGCGACGGGCGGTTCCTGATCGCCCGCAGGCCCGAAGGGCGCCATCTCGAACGGAAGTGGGAGTTCCCCGGCGGCAAGGCGGAGCCGGGTGAGTCCGAAACCGACGCCCTGCACCGTGAACTCCACGAGGAGCTCAGGGTCAGGGTCGAGAT
>OMIK01000045.1 GCA_900299075.1 Chlorobi bacterium Chlorobi_1 | reverse complement strand
GCCCTGTTCATCGTCCTCTCCTCCTTAGGTTTCATGTGATTGCCGTTTGCGGCGCACTGCACTCCTGAAAATCTGAGCCAACCCCTTATGCTGTCCCACCCTCCCCCTCCCGGGGCCCAGCCTCCGGCATCCCAATACCGAGCATGGCGACCTTCAGCCGGTCGTTGACCGTCAGGCAAACCGTCATGGCGAACAGGAAGATCGCCGCGAGCTGCCCCCAGGGCAACGGGGGAAGCGCGGGCAGCCCTGCGAAGGTCAATGCCGTCCCGACCGCCACATCCGCGGCCAGTGCGGAAAGCAGCGGCCAGCCTGGCGCCGATGCGAAAAAATGGCGGCGCTCCCGAATGGAGAGGATCGAGAAGACGGCCAGGTAGAGGAGCGTCAGGAAACTGAACGAGTAGAGCGACCCGTCGGCATCCGAAAGGCCGAACGGAGTCCGGCACAGGTGCAGCAGGAGCAGGGCTTCCACCACCATGACGATCCCGATCGCCGCACCGACCGCGACCTGACGGCGGATATCCCAGGTCTCGGGACGAGCCGAAGGCCTGACCCTGTCCGATGCGAGCGAGATCTTGGCAAAATCGGTCATGAAGGTGAGCAGGAGCATCGCGAAGGCAGAAACCACGAATTTCCCGGTAAGCAGGTAGGCCGCAGAAACGAATCCCGCCTTGAGGACGGTCCGGCTGATCTTGTTGATGATCCAGGTGAGGATCCTCTGGTAGATGGCGCGCCCCTCCTCGACGAGGGTGACGATGCCGTTCAGGCCTGGCTCGGTCAGCACCACGCTGGCCGCCCCTTTGGCGACGTCGGTCGCGGTGCTCACCGCGATGCCGACCTCGGCCTGCCGCAGGGCCGGCGCGTCGTTGACCCCGTCGCCGGTCATTCCCGTTACCTGCCCGGCATCCTGCAGGCTCCTGACGACACGGTACTTGTCCTCGGGATAGAGCTCCGCAAGCCCGTCCGCCGCCGACAGCGCGAAGCCCTCCGAAACCCGCCGTATCGTGCCGAGGCCGACACGCCTTGCAGTTTCGGCCGCCACCGGCAAGGCGTCGCCCGTCAGCATCTTCACCCCGATGCCGAGGCTTCGGAGCCGATCTATCAGCGTCACCGCATCAGGCCTCGGGGGGTCATGCAGCGAGACAAGCCCGATGACCCGGCAACCCTCCCCCTCCGCCCCGCTCGCCACGGCGAGCGTCCGGAAACCTTTGGCGGCCGAACCTCCGGCGAGATCATCGAGGCGCGCCATGGTGCGATCATCCGCCCTGCAGGCAGCGGCGACGGCCTCGACGGCACCTTTCATCACCGTGATGCGGCGCCCATCCTGTTCGACGACAGCTTCGGTGCGCCTTCGCCCGGCGTCGAAGGGCACGAACGAAACCTGTTCTCCCGGCCGGCTTCCGGCAAGGCATCCACGGCCACGGGCCGCCGCGATGACCGCCAGGTCGATCGGGTCGTTGTTCGCCTCACGGGAGGCACGTGCGGCTGCCAGGAGGACATCGCACCCGGCAACCTCGCCGACGGGGACGACCTCGGCCACGCCAAGCCGGTTCATCGTGATTGTTCCCGTCTTGTCGACGCAAAGCACCTGCATGGTCGCCGCGTCTTCGGCAGCGCTGAGCCGTGTCACCAGGACCCCCCGTTTCGCCAGCTCCCTCGCCCCCAGGGCCATGCTCACGGTGAACATGACCGGCAGCGCGACCGGCACCGCGCCCATGAGCAGCACCAGCATGAGCGGCAGGATTTCACCCATAGGCATGCCGCGGACGGCAGACAGCAGAAGCACCATGAGGAGCAGGATGCCGAGGATGGCGAAAAGCCAGCGGACCAGGCGGGCAACGACCGTTTCGATATGCAGCTTCGGCCGTGCAAGCCCGACCAGTTCGACCGTATGCCCGTAAAGGGTCCTTGCCCCGGTCGCGGCGACAACGGCATCGCCCTCTCCGGAACGGACGGTCGAGCCAGAAGCGAGGAGATCGCCCTCCTTTTTGTGAACATCCGCGGACTCCCCCGTCAGGGCGGACTGGTCGATCTCCAGCTCACCGGAGAGCAGCCTGAGGTCGGCCGCGACGAAGTCCCCCTGCCTGACCCTGACGATATCCCCCGGCACCAGTTCCCGGGCGGGAAGCAACTTCCAGCCCGCGTCGCGAAGGACCCTCGCCGTGACCTGCAGCCTGAGGCGGAGGGCATCGACGATCCCGGAAGCCCGGCGCTCCTGCAGGAAGCCGATCACGGCGTTGACCACGAGCAACCCCCCGATGACCAGGGCATCGGCATGCTTGCCCAGCCCCAGGGAGAGGATGAGTATCAGCTCGAGCATCCATGCGGAGAGGCCGGTGAACTTCCCGAGGAACTCCATGAAGGGGTGGCGGCGCTCCTGCGGCACCTCGTTGAAGCCGTGCGTTGCCCGAAGCTGCAAGACAGCGGCTTCGGAGAGGCCCGACGCGGGGTCCGTCTCCGGGAAGGCCGGGACTCCCGGCCGGCCGGAGGAGGCTTCCGCGGAGCCTTGCTGATGCATCCGGGCGTTTGGCATGGTGCATTGCCAGTTGCGGTGGAGGGGCCTTTCTACAACTTCGGCAATCGCCGAATAATCACCCGTCAGGCCTGTCCCGAATTGTGTATATTCCGTCCATTCGCACCCCTGTACCAGCCTTGGCCGGCACAGGGTCAGCGGGATAACGGGAGGGCCATGCGCCCGGCTCTCTTATCAATCACTTGACACCAACAGCCATGTTCGACGCCGAAAAAGACCGCATCCACGCCATCAACGAACGCCTGGAGCAGTTGCGCGGCTATCTCGACATCGACAACCGCAAAGAGAAGGTGAGCGACCTCGAGAAGGTATCGGCCGCACCCGACTTCTGGAACGACCAGAAGGCCGCCCATGCGCTGATGAAGGAGATCAACGACCACAAGTCCTGGACCGAGGCCTACGACCGGCTCAAGGCGGCCGCCGGCAACGCCGCCGAGGAGATCGAGATCGCCACGGAGCTCGAGGACGAGTCGCTCGTGAAGGACCTCGACGCGACCCTCGACCGCATCGAGCAGGAGATCGGGGCGATGGAGTTCCGCAACATGCTCTCCGGCAAGGACGACGCCGGCAACGCCATGATCATCATCCACGCCGGCGCCGGCGGCACCGAGGCCCAGGACTGGGCGGAGATGCTCTACCGCATGTATATGCGCTGGGCGGAGCGCAAGGGGTTCAAGGTCTTCACGGACGACTACCAGGAGGGTGAGGGCGCCGGCATCAAGAGCGCCACGCTCGAGATCATCGGCCCCTACGCCTACGGCTACCTCAAGGCGGAGAACGGCGTCCACCGGCTCGTCAGGGTCTCCCCCTACGACTCGAACGCACGCCGCCACACCTCCTTCGCCAGCGTCTTCACCTACCCCGAGGCTCCGCCCGACGTGGAGATCGAGGTGAGGAAGGAGGACCTGGAGCTCTCGACCTTCCGCAGCGGCGGCAAGGGCGGCCAGAACGTCAACAAGGTCGAAACCGCCGTCCGCATCAAGCACATCCCCTCAGGCATCGTCGTGGGCTGCCAGGAGGAGCGTTCGCAGCTCCAGAACCGCGAACGAGCGATGAAGATGCTCATGGCGCAGCGCTACCAGCGCAAGCGCGAGGAGGAGGAGGCCAAGAAGCGCGAGATCGAGGGCAAGAAGAAGAAGATCGAGTGGGGCAGCCAGATCCGCAGCTACGTGCTCGACGACCGCCGCATCAAGGATCACCGGACCAACTACGAACGGTTCGACGTCGAGAACGTGCTGGACGGCGACATCGACGAGTTCATGCAGCGCTACCTCTCCGAATTCGGCGACTGAGGCCGGGCACCGGGAAGGCCGCGTGCGGTGACGGGCGCCATCGGGTTCGATCGGGATCGAGCGTTCGATAGCGATT
>OMIK01000044.1 GCA_900299075.1 Chlorobi bacterium Chlorobi_1 | reverse complement strand
GATAATGGATAATGGATAATTGTCCCTGTGACGCAAAACCCCGGCATCGCCGGGGTTTTGCATTGTCTGGAGCGGTATGGATTCCCCCTCCCCCGTAGAGGCACGGCGTGCCGTGCCCTTCAACATCCTATGGGTCCCCCAAAATGAAGAGTTTTACGTTATGACGCATTGTAGGGGCAGGCTCCTGTGCCTGCCCGTGTTCTTGCCCGCCATTTCCGTAAAGCAGAAAACCCCGACAATCGCCGGGGTTTTCTGCTTTGGTGTTGTTCCTTCGGTGCCTGCTCTTTTACCGTACTACACCGAGGTCGAGTAGTTCGGCGCCTCCTTGGTGATCATCACGTCGTGCGGGTGGCTCTCCCTGAGGCCGGCCGAGGTGATGCGCACGAAACGGGTCTTCTCCTTCAGCTCCGCGACGTTCCTGACGCCGCAGTAGCCCATCGAGGACTTCAGGCCGCCGATGAGCTGGTAGACCACCTCTTCGAGCTTGCCCTTGGCCGGGATGCGCCCCTCGATCCCTTCCGGGACGTACTTCTTCGTTTCGGCGGAGGCATCCTGGAAGTAGCGGTCGCTGCTGCCCTCCGGTTCGGACATCGCGCCGAGGGAGCCCATGCCGCGGTAGGCCTTGAACCGGCGGCCTTCGTAGAGGATCGTCTCGCCAGGGCTCTCGTCGGTCCCTGCGAAGATGCTGCCCATCATCACCGTGTCGGCTCCGGCCGCGATCGCCTTGGCGACATCGCCGCTGTACTTGACGCCACCGTCGGCAATGATCGGGGTGCCGGTCTTGGCGGCCTCCTCTGCGCACTTCATGACCGCTGTGAGCTGCGGCATGCCGACGCCCGCGACAACGCGGGTGGTGCAGATGCTGCCGGGCCCGATGCCGACCTTCACGGCGTCTGCGCCCACCTTTACGAGGTCCCTGACCGCCTCTGGGGTCGCGACGTTGCCGGCGATCACCTGCAGGTCGGGATAGGCCTTCTTGATGGTCGCCACCATGTCGAGCACTGCCTGGCTGTGGCCGTGCGCCGTGTCGACCGCAACGACGTCCACGCCGGCCGCCACCAGGGCGTCGACCCTCGTGATCGTGTTGGCGCGGATACCGACGGCGGCACCGACGCGCAGGCGTCCCTGGCTGTCCTTGCAGGCGTCCGGGCACTGCTTGCGCTTCTGGATATCCTTGAAGGTGATGAGCCCCTTGAGGTTGCCACCCTCGTCGACGATCAGCAGTTTTTCGATCTTGTTCTTCATCAGGATCTCCTCGGCGGTCAGGAGGTCGATGCCCTCCTGGGCGGTCACGAGGCTGGTGGTCATGATCGTCGTGATCGGGTCCCCGAACGACGACTTCATCCGCATGTCACGGTTGGTCACGATGCCCTTCAGGCGCATGGAGCCGTTCGCATCTGGCCGTTCGATCACCGGGATGCCGGAGACCGAGTGGCGAAGCATCAGGTCCAGGGCGTCCTGGATGGTCGCATCCTCGTAGATGGTGAATGGGTTGCGGATGATACCGCTCTCGAAGCGCTTCACCTTGGCAACCTGGCGGGCCTGCTCGTCGATCGAGAGGTTCTTGTGGATGATGCCGATGCCGCCGGCGCGAGCAAGGGCGATGGCCAGCTCGGCTTCGGTCACCGTGTCCATCGCGGCGCTGACCAGCGGGATGTTGACATCGATCTTCCTGGTGAGCTTGGAAGCTACGACCGTCTCCTTGGGAAGTACTGAAGAGTATGCGGGCACGAGCAGGACGTCGTCGAACGTCAGGGCATCGTAGAGGATTTTGTCCATAGGGGCTGCCTGTTAAGGATTGCGGCAAAAAATCAATCCGGCAATTTACGAAAGCGGCCCCGTATTGGCAACGATCTTCCTGCGTATGAAGGCCCCGAATAGGGGCTGAAATGCATCGTGGATTCACTTTTTGGAACGTTAAGTTTCGAGATGTTTTTAAAAAACGAAAATCCGTTGTACATTGACGCTCCATAGAAACGGAGAGGTCGCATAGTTGGTCTAGTGCGCTCGCCTGGAAAGCGGGTAGGGTGTAACAGCCCTCGAGGGTTCGAATCCCTCCCTCTCCGCCAGGAATACATGGTAGGTTGTTTTGTTCTGGAGAAATGTCTCCTATTGCTTATCTTGTTCCTCGCTCTTTACATAGCTGGAGGATTAGCCTAATTGGTAAGGCAGCAGTCTTGAAAACTGCCGGGTTTGCGCCCTTGGGGGTTCGAGTCCCTCATCCTCCGCACCAACGTTTTGGAGAGGTGGCCGAGTGGCTGAAGGCACCGGTTTGCTAAACCGACGTAGTCCGATTAGGGCTACCGAGGGTTCGAATCCCTCCCTCTCCGCAGCAAGGGAAGCTTCCGGAATAACCGGGAGCTTTTTTTGTTTCTCCGCAGACTCCGATGAGCCGGGATGGCTGGCATCCAGCCGCCGCTTGTCGGTCCCGGTATCCTGCGCTCGGCCGTCGGCCATCAACGCCTGGCGGCGCGGCAATGATCGACGGCGCTGTCGATCGTGCTTCTGAAGGCTTCCGGATCTATCGGTTTGGTGATGTAGCCGAAGAGGTTGCCGGCGCCGACCGATTTGACGATCTGTTCGATTTCATTCGAGCCGGTGATCAGCAGGCAGAGGACCCCGGGGAAGCGACCCTTCACGATTCCTATGAGCTCCGGGCCGTTCAACTGCGGCATAAGGGCATCGGTAACCAGGATGTCGACCGGCTCCTTTTCCAGGGCCTGTAGCGCCTCTGCTCCCGATGCGGCGAATGATTTCCGGTAAGATGTCCTGCGAAAGAAGCGCTTGAGCCCGTTGATCGTATCGCTTTCGTCGTCGACGAAAAGCACCTGGATCTCCGAAATGTTTTTCATGGTAGCGCCCCATGCCGGTCGCCGGCAAGCGGGAGTAAAAGGTGAAGGCCGTGCCTCCCTCGGGGGGGCAGGTTACGGAAATCTCCCCGTTGTGCTTGTTGACGATGATGTCGTAGGAGATCGACAGGCCGAGTCCGGTCCCTTTGCCGGCGCTTTTTGTCGTGAAAAACGGGTTGAAAATATGCGACCGGATCTCTTCGGGTATGCCCGGTCCGTCATCCGCCACCACGCAATAGGCCTTCGCGTCGTCCGACCAGGTCCGGATGGCGATTTTTCCCTTTTCCCTTCTGTGTTGCGATTGGATGGCGTGGGCGCCGTTCACGATCAGGTTGTGCAGCACCTGGTTGACCTGGTCGACGACGCAGAGTACGGCCGGAACCTCGCCCAAGCCGGTTTCGAGGTCGGCACAGAACCGGTATTCACCGCGTGCCATATTCAGCGAATCCAGCACGATCCGGTTGATGTCCGCAGCTGCCTTCTTGTCAAGGTCCCTCCGGTACGAAAGGCTTCTCATGCCCTCGACGATCTTCCTGATGCGGTCGATACCGCGTTGTGAATCGATGAATATGCCCTTCATCCCGGAAATGAGCGAATCGGCTTCGATTTCCTGCTCCAGTCGGCGCAACTCCTGCTGCAGCGGCCTCTGCCCGTTGACGTCAGGCCCGCCCTGTTCCGCAAGCTTCCTGTTTAAGTGGTACAGCTCCCGGAGATCCGCGAAGTACTCCTGCTGGGTCGTGAAATTGAGCTGGATGAAGTTGAGCGGGTTGTTGATCTCGTGGGCGATTCCCGAGGCGAGCCGGCCGACGAGTTCCATTTTCTGGGAGTGCTGGAGCCGCTCCTCGATCAAGCCAGTCGAGCCTGACGAAATCGTCCGCATTATCGGCAATGTTCTCTCGAAGAGTGTTTCCGGATGAGCGACCGGTCAAACGGCACCGCCAAAAAGCATCGTGAGCGATGACGAAACCGATTTCGCTTGCGATCGCCCAGGCGAAGCGCTCCCCTTGGCATGGGCATCGTCAGGCGTGAAGCGCTACCGCTGGCAACGGCAGCCTCACTCGGTGATCACCTCGCTGATGGTGGCGGCGAGTTCGGTCATCTTGACCGGTTTCTTGAGGAACTTCCTGATGCCGTGCCAGTTGGCTGACCTGATGCTCTCCAGGTCCTTGCCGTAGCCGGTCATCAGGATGATCGGCAGGTCCGGCCGCTCGGCATGGATCTCCGTGGCCAGGTCGACACCGTTCATCACCGGCATGGTGAGGTCGGTGATCACCAGGTCGAACCGGCACGGATCGATCCTGAACCGGTCCAGGGCCTCCTGCGGTGAATTGAACGCCTGGATGCTGAAGCCGAGCTTGGCCAGCATGATCGAGATCATCCTGGTGCTGGCCGGTTCGTCGTCGATGAACATGATGCTCGCCGTTCCGGTCGCCAGAGCCTGTTCGGCTGCCTCCTCTTCGGCGCTGGCGTCGACCACCGGCAGGTAGATGCGGAATGCGGTGCCCTGCAAAGGGGCGCTGTGCACGGTGATCAGGCCGTTGTAGCCGGTGACGATGCCGTGGACGACGGAGAGGCCGAGCCCGGTTCCTTTCTGGGGGGCTTTTGTGGTGAAGAAGGGCTCGAAGATCCGCTCGATCGTCTCTTCATCCATGCCGATGCCGGTGTCGGCGATGCTCAGCTGCACATACCGGTCTGCATGCGGCTTGGGGAGGGATTTCAGGAGTTCGCCGGAGGGGATGATCTGCTGGACTTCGATCCGGATGGTCCCCGGGGCATCACCCATCGCCTGGGAGGCGTTGGTGCAGAGGTTGACGACCACCTGGTGGATCTGCGACGGGTCGGCGAGGATGTTGCCGCACGACGGCTCGATCTCCTCCGAAATCGTGATTGATGCGGGGATGGAGGGCCTGAGGAGCTTCAGCGCCTCGTCGACGACCGCCGGCACGCTGACCACCGAAGGGGTGATCTCCTGCGCCTTGCTGAAGGCCAGGATCTGCGACACCAGGTTCTTTGCCCGGTCGGCCGCCAGCATGATTTCGCGGAAGTACTCCTGTCCGGCTTCGTCGTCGGCGAAGGTCAGGAGCCCCATCTCCGAGTAGCCGAGGATCGGGGTAAGGATGTTGTTGAAATCGTGGGCGATGCCGCCGGCGAGGGTGCCGATCGTCTCGAGCCGCTGCGCCTTGCGGAGCTGGGATTCGAGCTGGTGCTTCTTCTCCTCCTCCTTTTTCCGGTCGGTGATGTCCACCACGATGCCCAGGTAGCGCGAAATGGTGCCGTCGGCCTCCCTGAAGGGGGTCCCGGTCGACATGACCCAGCGGATCTTCCCGTCGGCGTCCTTCGTCCGCCAGGTGATCGAGAAGTCCGTGCCGCTGGCGAAGGCTTTCTCCGCGGCGAGCTTGACCGCTTCGCGGTCTTCGGGGATTACGGTTTCGAGCATGCGGGCGAGCGACGGCTGGCGGGTCTCGCCGTCGATGCCGTAGTCGTTCCAGACCTCGCCGGACCATATGGCAGTATCCGAGCCGATCTCGTACTCCCAGATCCCGGCGTTTGCGGCGCTGAGGATGAAGTGCATCCGCTTGTTGCCCTCGATGAGCTGCTTTTCGGCCAGCTTCCGCGCTGCGCGGTTCTGCAGCATCGATATGCCGTAGGCGAGGTTGTCGGCAAGGGAACTGAGCAGTTCCGTCTCCTCCTCGTTGAAAGCGTCCGGAGTTGCGGCGTAGATGTTCAGGGCCCCGAATGCGCGCTCGCTGTTTTTCATCGGGCAGCTCAGCGCGGATGCGTACCCGTGCTCCATCGCATCCTTCCTCCAGGGCTCGGTACTCCTGTCGGCCTGCATGTTGTGGACGACGCAGTGGCGCCCGTTGCGGATCGCCATGCCGGTCGGGCCCTGTCCCCGTTCGTTATCGCCCCAGGAGATGCTGGCCGAGTCAAGGTAGCCGTCGTCAAAACCAGACCTGGCGACGATCCGGATGGTTTTGCCGGGATCGTCCTGGGCGTAGCCGACGCACGCCATCCGGTAACCTCCCACCTCGACGATGATGCCGCAGATCTCGTTCAGCAGCTCCATTTCGTTGTTGGCCCTCAGCAGCGCCTGGTTGCCCTTGCTGATTGCCAGCAGCGCCCGGTTGAGTTTCTTGAGCTGTTCGTCCGCAGGCTTCCGGCCGGTGATGTCGAAGACATGCCCGATGATCCTGAGCGGGGAGCCGTCCTTGCGGAAATCGACCGGTTTGCTCTTGGACTCGATCCAGTAGGTGTGGCCGTCCCTCGACAGGAGGCGGAACTGTCCGGTCGTGGTGATGGCCTGCTTGTATGTCCCGGCCTGTACCGAGCCGAGGAAGAGCTCCCGGTCTTCGGGGTGGATGAGCGAGGCGAACAGAGCTGCATCCACGATCTCCTGCTGGGGATCGAGGCCTGCCAGCCTGCTGAAGAACGGGTTCAGCCAGAAGCACCTCTCGTCCAGGTCCCACTCCCAGAACCCCTCGTCGGCAATCCGGAGGATCGCGCGCTGGTTTTGGATATCGTACTGGATGATGGGGGATAGTTCTGGTTCGCCTGTGTTCATGGTAGGTTAGCAGTAATGATTGCTGTCTACTCGATCTCGATGCCGTAGGCGTCAAGCAGCCCGAGCACCTCGGGCATCGAGAACTTCGCCCGCTTCAGGCGGTTCGACTCCGGCGCGAAGGCGTAGCCGTATGCGGTGCGGAGGTCGGCCCCTTCGAGGTTCGTCCTGTTGAACTGGGCCCTGGTGAGATCGCATCCTGCAAAGCTTGATCCGGCGAGGTCCGTGCCCGTGAAGTCAGCCTCCTGCAGGTCGCATCCCTCGAAAACGGTGTTTTTCAACGACATCCCGACGTAGCCCGACAACCGTGACAGGCATTTCTCGAACGCCACTTCCAGCAGGAGCCTCCTGCAGGCGTCGAACTGCACGCCGACCAGTTTGCACCGGATGAAACGCACCTCCTGGAGGCTCGTATCCCTGAAGGTCGCCAGGGTCAGGTCGCACTCCTCGAAGATGCAGCTCCTGAGCACCATGCCGTCGAGCTTCGCGCCGGCGAAGCTGCAGGCCCTGAACCGGCACTCCTCGAACGTTCTCCGCTCCTGGAAGAGCTCCGCCGCCACCGCCTTTTCGAACAGCGTGGTGTCTTCTGAATCTATATAGTTTTTTGTCATATCTCAACATACGGTTACGACCGATCATATGGAAATCGTGCGGCCGGCCCGGCTTTTACGATCCGCAGGCGGCGGCAGCGCCGGGCTTTCCGTTTTTACGGGTTTCGCGGGATTGCGTATAATCTGGTGGCGGGAGCAACAGAAAAATCAACCGGGTGAAGCATATCGTTTGCAGGCGGACGGCGTTGGGCGAGATCGGGATCTCCGCCGGCGAAGCGGCCCTGACCGGGCTGTTTTTCGGCGTGCCTGCGGCAGCCGTCGGGGCTGATGCCGGGTGCACGCCCCTCATCGCCGAAGCGTTCCTGCAGCTCGATGCCTGGCTGTCGGGCGATCTCCGCGCCTTCACGCTGCCGCTCGCCCCGGAGGGGAGCGGGTTCAAGCGGCGGGTCTGGTCGGCCCTGTCGGAGATTCCCTACGGCCAGACCCGGAGCTATGCCGAGGTCGCCGTGGCGATCGGGTCGCCGGGTGCCTCCAGGGCCGTCGGCGCGGCCTGCGCGAGCAACCCGCTGCCGATAGTCATTCCCTGCCACCGGGTGGTCCGGAGCGACGGGAGCATCGGCGGCTACCTCGGAGGAGTTCCGGTCAAGAGGTGGCTTCTTGAGCTCGAACGCAGGAATTCCCCCTGACCGGCGTCGCATCGTGCACTTGTTGTAAAATCGGCGGAGAAGCACAGGATTTTATCCTGTTTTTTCGTTATCGTTAAACGGGCAACAGCCCGACCCCCGGCTCGCCACCGGCGTGCCGGCTGTCCAGCAAATTTTCACCGATGACCTGACCTGAGGATGACCACCACCCCTTCCCCATCGATGCTCCGCGTTTTCCCCCGTATCGCCCTCACGGCCGTGTTCGGCATCTCCGTCGCGCTTTCCGGCTGCGGCAGGAAAGAGGAGGACAAGAAGAACATGGTCCCGTCGCTGCCGGTGATGCAGGTCGGGTCGGGCACCGCCGATATCGCCTCCTCCTACTCGGTACGCCTCGAGGGGCGTGCAGACGCCGAGATCCGGCCACAGGTCGACGGCGTGCTTCAGGAGATCCTGGTCAAGGAGGGCGACCTGGTCAGGAAGGGGCAGCCCCTTTTCCGCATCGACGATTCCACCTACCGCGAGCAGTACAACACCGCCGCCGCCGCCAGCCAGGCCGCCGATGCGCAGGCGTCGGTAGCCAGGGTCAATGCCGAGAAGCTGGTGCCCCTCGTCGAGAACAAGGTGGTCGCGCCGGTGCAGCTCACCACGGCCAGGGCACAGGAGCAGGCGGCGAAGGCCGTGGCCGCCCAGGCTGCCGCCCAGGCGAGGGCGGCGCGCATCAACCTGGGCTACTCCCTGGTGCGGGCACCCTTCGCCGGCTATGTCGGGCGCATTCCCTACCGGCAGGGGACCCTCCTGACCAGGAACCAGACGCAACCGCTGACCACCCTCTCCGACGTCGGGCGGATGTATGCGGTCTTCAGCATCAGCGAGGCCGAGTTCGCCAGGTTCAAGCGCATCTATCCGGGCGACACCATTGATCGGAAAGTGGCGGCGGTTCCGCCGGTGGCCCTGACCCTCTCCGACGGCTCGGCCTATCCGGAGGCCGGAAAGCTCGAATCGCTGAGCGGCGGATTCGACCGCGTGACCGGATCGATCGGCATGCGCGCCTCGTTCCCGAACGACGGCGGCCTGCTCCGGAGCGGCAACTCGGGGACGGTCAGCCTCTCGGCGCGCTTTTCGGACATCATGCTCGTGCCGCAGACAGCTACGGTCGACCTCCAGGACAAGCTCTTCGTCTTCCTGCTGCAGCCGGGAAACAGGGTGAAGAAGCAGGTGGTCACGGTGTCCGGCAAGAGCGGCAAGGACTACATCGTCACCGGCGGGGTGCGGCCTGGAGACACCATCGTGGCCGCCGGCATCGACAAGCTGAAGGACGGCGCCCCGATCAAGCCGATAGCCGCGGGCCCCGCCTCCGCCGCGCCTGCTGCAGCCCCCTCGGCTGCGGCCAACTCCGGAAACGCTCGCTAAACCGCAGGGCCCATGCTGGAACGCTTCATCTCCCGCCCGGTCCTCGCGACGGTCATTTCGGTCATCCTGGTGCTGCTCGGCCTGGTCAGCATGAGCCAGCTCCCCATCACCCGTTTTCCCGACATTGCGCCGCCGAGCGTGTCGGTCAGCGCCAGCTACCCCGGCGCGAGCGCCGAGACGGTCGGCCGCACCGTGGCTCCGCCGCTCGAGGAGGCGATCAACGGCGTCGAGAACATGACCTACATGACCTCGACCTCGTCGAACGACGGCACACTCTCCATCAACGTCTTCTTCAAGCAGGGGACCAACCCCGACCAGGCGGCGGTCAACGTGCAGAACCGCGTGGCACAGGCGACGAGCCGGCTGCCGGCCGAGGTCAACCAGATCGGCATCTCGACGGTCAAGCGGCAGAACAGCCAGATCATGCTGATCAACCTCCTGAGCAACGAGAAGGAGTTCGACACGAAGTTCCTGCAGAACTATGCGAAGATCAACATCGTCGACGACCTTGCCCGCGTGCCGGGCGTCGGCCAGGTGTCGGTCTACGGCAACATGGACTATGCGATGCGCGTCTGGCTGCGTCCGCAGCAGATGGCCGCCTACGGCCTGACCCCGCAGGAGGTCTCGGCGGCGATCCAGGGCCAGAACCTCGAGGCGGCCCCCGGCTCCTTCGGCCTGATGAGCAACGAGCCCATGCAGTACGTGATGAAGTACCGCGGCAAGTTCGCCCTTCCCGAAGAGTACGGGAACATCGTGGTCCGGGCCAACCCCGACGGCTCGCTGCTCCGGCTGAAGGATGTGGCGAGGATCGAGTTCGGCGCCTACAGCTACACCGTGAACACCAAGGCCGACGGCAAGCCCGGCGTGGTGCTTGCGGTCTACCAGTCTCCCGGCTCCAATGCCAACAAGGTCGAGACCGAGCTGCGCAAGGTACTCGCGAAGGCCTCCCGCTCCTTCCCCTCGGGCATCGAGTACTCCATACCCTTCAGCTCCAAGAAGGTGGTGGACGAGTCGATCGAGCAGGTGCAGCACACCCTGGTCGAGGCCTTCCTGCTGGTCTTCCTCGTGGTCTTCATCTTCCTGCAGGATTTCCGGTCGACCCTGATCCCTGCCATTGCCGTGCCGGTGGCGATCATCGGCACCTTCTTCTTCATGAACCTCTTCGGCTTCTCGATCAACGTGCTGACCCTCTTCGGCCTGGTGCTGGCCATCGGCATCGTGGTCGATGACGCCATCGTGGTGGTTGAGGCGGTCCACGCCAAGATGGAGGAGAAGCACTGGCCTGCCAAGCTTGCCACCGTCGCGACGATGCGCGAGATCACCACGGCGATCGTCACCATCACCCTGGTCATGGCCTCGGTGTTCCTTCCTGTGGGCTTCCTCCAGGGCTCGACCGGCGTCTTCTACCGCCAGTTCGCCTTCACGCTCGCCATCGCCATCCTGATCTCGGCGGTCAACGCCCTGACCCTCAGCCCGGCGCTTTGCGCGCTCTTCCTCACCGACCTGCACGAGCACAAGCGGGGAGGGAAGGAGCGGTTCAAGGGGGCCGGCCAGCGCTTCTTCACGGCGTTCAACGCCGGCTTCGAGAACCTGAAGGTGCGCTATGTGGACAGCCTCCTCTACCTGCTCGGCAGGCGCAAGGTGGCCTTCGGCGTGCTCGCCGCCGTGACGGCGGTTTCGTTCTGGATGTTCAGGGCCACGCCGACCGGCTTCATCCCCGACGAGGACAACGGCTTCGTGATCGTGTCGGTCAGCCTCCCGCCGGGGGCGTCGCTGTCGCGCACGCAGGCCACCATCGACAAGGCGCAGGCGATGATGAGCTCGATGCCCCAGATCAGGAAGGTGATCTCGGTGGCCGGCATCAACATCCTGACGCGCAGCTCGTCGCCGACCTCGGGCCTCATGTTCATGCAGCTCAAGGATCTGAAAGAGCGCGGGAAGCAGCGGAGCATGAAGCAGGTGCTCGGCGCGATCTCCGGCAGGCTCTCCTCGATCAAGGAGGGGTCGTTCGTGGCGCTCTCCATGCCGACGGTTCCGGGGTTCGGCACGGTCAGCGGCCTCGAGTTCGGCCTCGAGGACCGTACCGGCGGCGACCTGGCGAAGTTCGGCGGCATCGGCCAGGAGTTCATCGGCGCGCTGATGAAACGCCCCGAGATCGGCATGGCCTTCACCACCTTCAAGCCGACCTACCCGCAGTACGAGCTGGTCGTGGACAACGCCAGGGCGGGGGAGCTCGGGGTCGGCGTCCGCGACCTCATGACCGTGTTGCAGGGCTACTACGGCAGCATGCAGGCTTCCGACTTCAACCGCTTCGGCAAGTACTACCGAGTCATCCTGCAGTCCGAAACCGATGCCCGGCGGGAGCCCTCCTCCCTGAACGGCATCTTCGTCAGGAGCGCCGCCGGCCAGATGGTGCCGGTCACCTCGATCGTCACTCTCAAGAAGGTCTACGGGCCGGATGCGGTCGACCACTTCAACCTCTTCAACTCCATTTCGGTCAATGCGGTCGTGAAACCCGGCTACAGTACGGGCCAGGCGATCAAGGCGGTCGAGGAGGTGTCGAAATCGGTGCTTCCCGACGGCTACACCTACGACTGGAAGGGGCAGAGCAGGGAGGAGCTCGAATCCTCCGGGGGGCTGCTCTTCATCTTCATGCTCTCGGTGGTGTTCGTCTACTTCCTGCTCTCGGCGCTCTATGAGAGCTACCTGCTGCCGCTGGCGGTGATGCTCTCCATCCCGACCGGGCTGCTCGGCGTCTTCATCGGCATCAAGCTTGCCGGCATCGAGAACAATATCTACGTGCAGGTTGCCATCATCATGCTTATCGGCCTGCTCGCCAAGAACGCGATCCTGATCGTCGAGTTCGCCCTGCAGCGCCGGGTTGCCGGCATGTCGCTCGAAGAGGCGGCAAGGGAGGGCGCCAAGACCAGGCTCAGGCCGATCCTGATGACCTCGCTGGCCTTCGTCGCCGGCCTGCTGCCGCTGCTCTTCGTGACCGGCCCTGCCGCGATGGGCAACCACTCCATCGGTGCGGCGGCCATCGGCGGCATGCTGCTCGGCATGGTGCTCGGCATCATGGTGGTGCCGGTGCTGTTCGTCTATTTCCAGGGCCTCCAGGAGCGGTTCACCGGTCCGGCGGCGCCCATCGTCGAGGCGGGCACGCTGCTCGAGGAACAGTTGAAGCAAGAGGGGGAGGGGTTATGACCCGAAGGAGACAGGATGAACCGGCAGGGGGCGCCCCGCGCCGCCTGGCAGCAGCTGCGGTGCTGGCCGCGGCACTCTCCGCCACCGCCTGCAGCCCGGTGAAGGAGTACAGCCGTCCAGAGGTCGCGCTGCCGAAAAGCTATCCGGGACAGGCAGACTCCGTCGGGACGGTCGCTGCCGTGCCCTACAGGAGCTTCTTCGCCGACCCGGATCTCAGGGCCCTCATCGACAGTTCGGTGGTCAACAACCACGACCTCAGGATCGCCCTGAGGAACATCGATTTCGCGAAGCAGTCGCTCACCGTCGCCAGGCTCGGCAACCTGCCGACGCTCAACCTGCAGGCAGGGGCCTCGTCGACGGACTACTCCGGCAACAGCCTCCGGGCCCAGAGCACCTCCTCACTCACCGTCAGGGACTACTCCGCATCGCTCGTGGCGTCATGGGAGCCGGACATCTGGGCGAAGATCGGCAACCGCAAGAAGGCCGCGCTCGCCGAGTACCTGCGGAGCGCCGACGCAGCCCGGGCGGTCCGCACCAGGCTCGTCTCCGACGTCGCCCAGGGGTACTGGAACCTCACGATGCTGGACGCCCAGCTCGACATCACCAGGCGCAGCGTGGCGCTGTCGGACACCACCCTGGCGATGATGCGGCTGCAGTACGATGCGGGGAACGTCACCAGCCTCGCCGTCCAGCAGCAGGATGCCCGCCTGCAGGCGGCCAGGCAGTCGATCCCGAGGCTCGAGGCCCTGCGGAGCGCGCAGGAGAACACCCTCTCCATCCTCGCTGGCCGGATGCCCGGCTCGCCGGTGAAGCGGAACCCCGGGCTCGACCGCTCCGCCGTGCCGGACTCCCTCGGTGCCGGCGTGCCGCTCGAACTGCTGCGCAACCGCCCGGATGTCCGTGCGGCCGAAGAGGCCCTGATGGCGCAGCACGCCTCGATGGGGGCGGTCAAGGCGATGCTCTACCCCTCCCTCACGGTCACCGCCCAGGGGGGCTTCAATTCGACCGCTTCCGGCGACTGGTTCTCCACGCCGGGCTCGCTGTTCAGCATCGTCAGCGGGTCGGTCGTACAGCCGATCTTCAGGCGCGGCGAGCTCGTCGCGCAGTACCGGCAATCCGGAATACGGCGCGACCAGGCCGAGCTCTCATTCCGCCAGGCCATCATAAAGGCGGTAGGCGAGGTTTCCGACGCCCTCGTGCAGGTCCGGAAGAGCGGGGAGCAGGAGCTGTTCTCGAGGCGCCGGGTGGAGACGCTCCGGCTGGCCGCGAGGAACTCGCGCCTGCTCTTCGCAAGCGGCATGGCGACCTACCTCGAGGTGATTACCGCCGAGGGCGACCTCCTGCAGGCCGAGCTCGACCTGGCCGACGTGCAGCGCCGGCGCCTCGCTGCCGTGGCCGACCTCTACCGCTCCGTCGGCGGCGGCTGGCAGGATTGAACTTCGCGGAAGCGCTGCTCGGGCAGGAACGCTGATCGTCGGGAGCTTTCGGGTTCGGCCACTTTTCGCTACGTTCTCTTATGCCTTGAAGTACGGGGTATCGGCAATCCTGGACTTACGGAGCGCCCATGTTGAACGAAGCTGCCGGAGCCGGAGGAGCGGCAACCGTCGTCCCCCCCGTTCTGTTTTTTCCTCGCTGCCTGAGGCATTGCGGGTCTGTTCGCCGCCGGATCGATGCTGACAGGGATCTGCCCGGAAGTGGAGATGGTGGGCGACGGGATCGCCGACGGGCGCGGCAAACAGACGCACCAACTGCATTGACCATTACCTGGCCAGTTCCCTGACATCCATCACTCCGGAGGTCCCGTTGAAACGCCAAAACGACATCATCCGCCGGTTCAGGTACCTCCTGGTTTTCGGAGGGGTGTTCAACATCCTGCTTGCCGGACCGCTCATGATTCCCGGCCTTGCCGACCGCTACCTCTTCCTGCTGAGCGACAGCAACGCATTGCTGCATCTTGGAGGCATACCCTATGCCCGCCCGGTAAACCCTGCCCATGCCTTGCTTATCAACACGGCCGGTATCGACCTGGTCCTTATCGGCTCCCTGGTGCTGTATGCCTCGGGCGACCCCGGCAGGCGCAAGGGCATTGTGCTCCTCAATGCGGTCGGACGGCTGATTTTTGCGGTCATCGCCCTGTATTACGTCCTGAAGGCAGGCCTCATGCGGCTCGTGCTTGTTCCCGCAATGGTGGATGTGCTGATCAGCATCGGGTTCATCCGCTTCCTGTTTGTGCTCGGCAGGAGCGCCCGGGAGTAGTTGCCGGAGTCGAGCCTCCTGCGGCGCCCTTGACGGGCGGCGGTCCCTTGTGCGTTCTGCTGGTGGAAGATTCGTTGGCGCATTGCTGTGGCGGTTCGGAATCAGTCCCGAGGCTCCCGCCGCACGGTGGCCTGTCAGCGGTGTCTCTTTGCCGATCGCCCGGCCAGCTCGTTCGAACGGGCATTCGATGATCCCGCAAACACCTGGCGGACCTTTTCGGTGCTCATCGAAGCGCCGGCCTGCAGGAGGCTGATGCCGTCGCTGCCGGTCGAAAGCTTGCCCGCAGCCCCGGAGCGGAGCTCGTCCGTCACCGGCCCCTGTCCGGCCGTTTCGTTCAGGCGGTACAGGACCGGCTTCTCGCCGGCACGGTTATGCAGCGCGAGCGCCTGGAGCGGCAGGCTGCCGATCCCGCCCTGCTGCCCGGCGAGGGGGATGTCCGCCACCACCATATCGATATGCCGTACAAGCAGGCCGACGTTCTGGCCTGTGGTTTCCGGTGTCCTGAAGTTGATGGCTGAGTCGCCGGGAAGGATGATCGAGGTTTCGATGCGTCCTCTCCCCGGATGCCTGGCAGCCCTGGCGAGTTTTCCTGCAAGGTTGGCGATCACCGTCGAGCGCCACTGGCACCAGGAGGTGTACTCGTCGTTCATCAGCTCTTCGAGCTTCGGCACGTGGCCGAGGTGCCGCTGTTTCGCGTAGGCCTCCGCGATGGCCGGTGTGTAGTCGAACTCGGCATCCGGGTAGGAGAGGTTCTCCATGCAGATGCCGTCGATCCGGTAGTTTGCCGAGAGGGTGCGCACGGTTTTCTCGAGGTGTGCCATGGCCTGGGGGCTGGCGGGCGAGAGCCAACCCTCCGAGCGCCTGCCGTACTTGTCGATCATGGCCCATTCGGGGTGCCGGGCGGCCGCTTTGCGGTCGGCGAGGGCGGAGATCCAGCCGTGCACCTTGAGCCCCCTGGACTTGAAGGCGGCCACCAGCTTGCCGAACCTGTCGCTGCTGCCGTTCGGGTTGAAATAGAGCGTGCCGTCGCGGTCGGTGGCCTTCAGGAAGACGTCCGTGGCCCCGAGGGCCCGTATTTCGCCGGCAAGCTTTTCCGGTGATCCGGCATTGGCTGACGCGTCGATCCAGACCGCCCGCTTCGATGGGCGATGCTGCCTGAACTCGGCAAGGTACTCCTCGACCGTGCAGAACCGCCCGCCCGACCGCTTCACCTCGTCGATGAATTCGCCGAGCGCTCCGGCCTCTTTCGAGCAGAAGCTCGGATGGAGCAGCACCACGAGCGGTTCGCCGCTCTTCTCCTTCTCACGGTACATCTTCAGCAGCGCCTCCTTGAACTGGCTGCCGTTGAAGCGCCCCTCCTCGATCATGTCGTAATCGGAGGCGATGAGGCTCGAATCCTCGAAGTTCGAGATCGGCAGTTCGTAGATCGTATCCTGGTGGGCCCATGAGTCCTTGTCGGAGCTGTCGCCCTGGTAGCCCGCCTCCCTGAGCGCACGCATCAGGCGCTGGTCGTATTCGAGGAACGGGGCCCTGAACCAGGTGACCGGCTTGCCGGCGATCGACTCGAGCAGGCTTTTCGATGCGTTCACCTCATTGCGGAGGGCCTCTTCGCCGAGGCTGTTGAAGTGCGGGTGGCTGTAGGAGTGGGAGCCGACCGTGTTGCCCCGCCGGGCGAGGTCGGCGACCACCTCGGGATGCTCCCTGGCGAATTCGCCGGTGAAAAAGTAGGTCGCCGGAACCTTCAGGTCGACTTTTCGGAGGGCCTGGTCGTCCCAGGACTCTTCGACGTCGAGGGAGAGGATGACCGGAGAGGCGCCTGACGTCGTGGCGCGGCAGAGCGACAGGAGCATGGCAAGCCCTGCCGCAAGGCCGCGGCCGTATCGTGCTGCAACTCCGCCACTCTTCCGCCGGTGCTCAGGCATGCTTGGTGAGCTGGGGGGAGGAGAATGCCAGCTTCAGGCCGGGCATCTTCTCCGCGAGGGTGTGCTTCAGGTCCTCCATGCTCTCCTTGAGGCCGATATAGCGGACGATCGCATAGAAGAGGAATGCGGCGGTGAGCAGCGAGAAGCAGCCCGGATAGACGAACCCCTGGTAGATGCTGTACAGGCCGCCGCCGAAGAACTGCAGGAAGAGCAGGTAGGAGGCGATGATGTAGAGCGGGCTCGCTGCGGTGCGCCCCTGGATCTTGGGCGTGCGGCTGAAGGGGATGTGCTTGCCGGTCAGCGCCTGCTCGATCGACTTGAAGACGCCGCCGAGGTTGACCGGGATCAGCAGGAGGTTCAGCGCATAGACCCTGAAGACGTCGGAGATCCTGTAGCCGTTCTGGTTGAGGTCGCGGGCGTAGAGGATATAGTAGGTAAGGGAGGTCAGCGGCAGCCAGAAGCTGTTGAACTCCTTGCCGAATGGCAGGACCATCAGGAGCAGCAGGCCGATGTTCACCGCGGCGATCGAGACCAGGTAGTGGAACCGGAAGAAGCCTTCGAGGAAGCTCTTGAAGGAGAACTCGCGGAAGAGGTACTTGATCAGCTTCGGCATGATCAGCAGCCCGCCGTTGGCCCAGCGGCGGCGCTGGATGACCAGCGAGCCGAAATCGGGCGGCGTGGCGCTGTAGGCAAGGCGCTCCGGATGGTTGTAGAGGCGCCACTTGTTGTGCGCCAGGTCGATGCTGGACTCGGTGTCCTCGATGACGGTCTTGTCCTGGATGAACTTCACGATGTCGTATCCCCGCTCCTTCGCCTCGATCCTGATGTCCTGGAGCGCAGCCACGCGGATGAGGGCGTTGGCTCCCACCCAGTAGGTGGCGTTGAAGAAGGTGAAGCCCTGGTGGATCAGGTACTGGATGTCGGTGGTGGCGCCGGCGATCCTCTCGATGTGGTTGTCCGCTCCCGGAATGGCGCTGTACGGGGTCTGGGCGATCCCGATGCTGCTGTTTTCCGGGCTCTCCATGATGCTGATGAGCCTGGTCGAATACTCGGGGACCAGCAGGCTGTCGGCGTCGAGCGTGATGAAGAAGTCCGTGCCCGGCACCACCAGCTGTGCCTCGTGCTCCTCGCACTTGACCAGCATGAGCCCTTCGGAGCGCTGCTCTTCGCGGTAGAAGCCGTTGGTGAGGCCGATATAGCTGTTCAGGTTCATCGCCTTGTTCGATGCGTGCGACAGGTTGACGTAGCGCTTGCGCTCGAAGGAGTCGAGCTGCACGTCGAACAGGACGACCAGGAATCGGTACTCCCTGGCGAGCGCCTCGCGGCTCGGCTCGATCCCAAGCTTCAGCTTGTCGGTGAAGATCGACTTCAGCTTTTGGTAAATGAGGCTCACGAAGAGCTCGTCGACATGGTTCTCCACCTCGTAGGTGTCGATCTTGGTCGAGAAGTAGCTCTCCATCTCGGCCCAGATCAGGTTCAGGCGGGACTTCTCGGCGGAGATGTCGAGCCGCCCGTCGCTGCTGCGGTCGAGGAAGGCGCTTTCGAGTTCCGAAAAGCGCTGCTTGTGGGTGTCGAAGTAGCGCGTCAGCGTTTTGGGAAGCTCGCGGGCTTCGGTCAGCTGGCGGTAGGCCGCACCTGCCGAGGGCGGTACCTGCGGGTCGTCGATGAGCAGCACCACCCTGCGGCGCGGGTAGAGCTGGAAGGCTGCGGAGAGGAGGGTCTGCATGATCACCTTCTGCTCCTCCTTGTACGAGGGGACCAGGATGGTCAGGCGCGATGCATCCTCCTTGACGGTCAGCGCGCGCTCCTTCTCCGAATTGTCCCGGTTCTTCGAGAAGCGCTTGAAGTAGCCGATCCTCGTCAGGTGGTACAGCACGCCGCCGTACACCAGGAACGAGATCATCACGAGGAAGAGGAGATGGGTCACGAACAGCGACCATGAGCGCATCTCGAACAGGATCGACAGTGACCGGAACTGCTCGTAGATGACGCCGGCATAGGCGATGACCGTGAACAGGAGGAATCCGGTCGTCAGCTTGATTTCGAAGCGGTTTTTCTTGAAGGACACGGCATCAGGTTGAGGGCACGACATGACTGTTGGCAGTTATTGGTGTTACTTGAGGAGAACACGACGTCAAAGGCGGCCCGGGGGATATTCCGACCCTCATCCTCCGGTACGGATGCACATCTCCATTCCTTGTTACGGCTATTAGTACGTCCGGTCGCTCCGTTTCTTTCAAAAAAAATCCGCTTTTGGAATTCTTTCCGTAAGCGGATTCCTGCCACAGGTAACTCTTTTTTCATTCAAGAGATAATATCGTAAGTTCATGCCTCGGCCGGTGATGTCGGATCTGCTCCGGAGATGGAGCTCAGCCGCATCCTCATTCATCAATACTGAAACGGAGTCGATCAGCTTATGAAGCAGTCCCGTATCCTCTGCAACTCCCTGCAGGGCAGGGTCATGTCCGCCGATGCGGCGGCAGCCCTCATTCATGATGGTGTCAACGTGGGTATGAGCGGATTCACCGGATCAGGATATCCGAAATCGGTGCCGCAAGCCCTTGCCAGGCGTATCGCCGCGGCCCATGCGGCAGGGGAGCATTTCAGGATCGGCGTCTGGACCGGCGCCTCCACGGCCCCGGAGCTCGACGGTGCGCTTGCCGAGGCTGATGGCGTGGAGATGCGCCTGCCCTACCAGTCCGATCCCGTCTGCCGCAAGCGCATCAATGCCGGGCAGATGGAGTACATCGACATCCATCTGTCGCATGTCGCCCAGTTCGTCTGGTTCGGCTTCCTGGGCAAGCTCGACGTCGCCCTGGTGGAGGTTTCCGGCATCCTGGAGGATGGCCGGCTCGTGCCCTCCTCCTCCATCGGCAACAACAAGACCTGGCTCGACCTGGCGGACAAGGTGATCCTCGAGGTGAACTCGATGCAGAGCGACAAGCTCGAGGGGATGCACGACATCTATTATGGCACCAGCCTGCCTCCGAACCGGATGCCCATCCCGCTGGTCAAGCCCGACGACCGGATCGGGGAGCAGTACCTCCGCTGCGATCCGGACAAGATCATCGCCATCGTCGAGACCAGCGCTCCGGACCGGAACTCTCCGTTCTCGCCGCCGGACGCCAACTCGCAGCTCATCGCCGGCCATATCCTCGAGTTCTTCGAACACGAGGTCAGGAAAGGGCGCCTCCCGAAAAACCTCCTGCCGCTGCAGTCGGGCGTGGGCAATATCGCCAATGCGGTCATGGCGGGGCTGAACACCGGCCCGTTCGACAACCTGACCGCCTATACCGAAGTGCTTCAGGACGGTATGCTCGACATGATCCGGTCGGGCAAGCTCGCCATGGCTTCCGCGACGGCCTTTTCCCTCAGCGATGCGGGGCTTGCGGAGTTCAACGACAATATCGACATCTACCGGAAGCGGATCATCCTTCGGACCCAGGAGATCAGCAACCATCCGGAGGTGATCCGGCGTCTCGGCGTCATCGCCATGAACGGCATGATCGAAGCCGACATCTACGGAAATGTCAACTCCACCCACGTGATGGGCAGTTCCATCATGAACGGCATCGGCGGCTCGGGTGATTTCGCGCGCAACGCCTACATCTCGATCTTCATGACCCCGTCCCAGGCCAAGAACGGGCAGATCTCCTGTATTGTGCCGATGGCCTCCCATGTGGACCATACCGAGCATGATGTCCAGGTCATCGTTACCGAGCAGGGGCTTGCCGACCTGCGCGGTCTCTCCCCGAACCAGAGGGCGAAGGTGATCATAGAAAAGTGCGCCCACCCCGATTTCAGGCCGGCGTTGCTCGATTACCATGAGCGTGCCTCGGCCGGCTCGCTCGGGCGCCATACGCCGCATCTGCTCGACGAGGCCCTGGGCTGGCATCAGCGCTACCTTAGGGAGGGGAACATGTGAGCAACCCGTCAGCAGGGTCGCCTCACGCGACCCCGGCTGGCGGGAGTCTTGACAGGGAATAAAAAAACGGAGCTGTCGGGCTCCGTTTTTACAGTTTGTGTCTTTCGAAGGTTCGAGACCTTGAGGCGAATCAGGTCAGTCCTTGAATCGCGACTCGACATCCTTGGTCGGGGTCGCCCGGCCTGAAACATCGGGAGAGCCGCCCCTGATGCCGCTCATGCCATAAAGCTGGGGATAGGCGTTGGCGCCGAGGCGCTTGGTGCACTTGCCGACATTCTCGAGATAATCCCCAACAACCCACCAGTGGCCGTCGATGAAGACTTCGAGAAGCCTGCCGTATGCTGCTGCGCCGTTGACGAATGCTCCGGACATGTCCATGATGGTGTTTGGCTTTGGGTTGTATTGACGCTTTATATGTGAAGATAACAAATAGTCGCCTCTGAGCAAAACAGATTCGTCACTTCTTCCTGAACCTTCCTTCGTGGCACATGGAACCAACGCCCGGGAACGGTCGTTGCTTTTTTGGAAGATGCAGATCGAGGTGCTTTTCGCAAACCATGATCCGACCGCAATGTCAAACCCGATGCCGGCAATTTTCATGGCGCACGGCAATCCGATGCATGCGCTCCGGACGAACCGATTCACCGAATCGTGGCGACGCCTCGGTTCCGGGCTCCCGAAACCGGAGGCGATCCTTGCCGTCTCCGCGCACTGGTACATCCAGGAGAGTTCGGTAACGGGGAGCGACGCCCCGGAGACCCTCCACGATTTTCACGGCTTCCCGCCTGAACTCTCCAGAGTGGGCTACCCGGCTCCCGGCAGCCCCGCACTGGCGGAACGGGTCAGGGAGCTCCTGCGGCCCGCGGAGGTAGTGCGGAACGACCATCGGGGCCTCGACCACGGCGTCTGGGCGGTGCTGTGCCACCTCTTCCCGGATGCCGATATTCCGGTCGTCCAGCTGAGCATAGATTCGACGAAGGCACCGGCGCACCACTTCGATACGGGCCGGCGCCTCGCGCCGCTCCGTGATGAGGGGGTGCTCGTGCTTGCAAGCGGCAACATCGTCCACAACCTCCGGGCCTACCGCTGGCAATCCCCCTCGGCCGAGCCCTACGACTGGGCTCTCCGCTTCGAGGCAGCATCGAGGCGGCTTATTGCCGACGGGCAGGGGCGACGGCTCGTCGACTACCTGGATCTCGGGGAGGATGCCCGCCTCTCCTCGCCGACCCCGGACCACTTCCTGCCGCTGCTCTACATCCTCGGCCTGCAGCGGGAGGGGGACGCGGTGAGCTTTCCGGTCGAGGGGATCGAGGGCGGTTCGCTCTCGATGCTCTCGGTCAGGATCGGCTGACCATGAACACATCAATCTCAAGGGAACCGTTACCAGACATCACCATGAACATCTACCGGATCGCAGTTCTCGTCGGCAGCCTCAGGAAAGAGTCCCTGAACAGGAGATTTGCCGAAGCGCTCTACAGGCTCGCTCCCCCAGGATTTACCTTCTTCGAGGTTCCGATCGGGGGGCTGCCTCCCTACAACGAGGATGACGATCCCAATCCGGCAGCCTCGGTCCTCCGCCTGAAGCGCGACATCGGGGGCGCCGATGCCCTGCTGTTCGTCACGCCGGAGTACAACCGTTCCATTCCGGGAGTGCTCAAGAATGCCCTGGACCACGCCTCCCGCCCCTACGGGCAAAGCTCATGGGCCGGCAAGCCGGGGGCCATCGTCGGGGTGTCGGCCGGAGCCCCGGGCACCTCCATGGCCCAGCAGCATCTGCGCAACATCCTCGCTTATCTGGATGTTCCGGTTCTCTGCCAGCCGGAGGTGTTCATCCAGGCCAAGGAGGTGCTTTTTGCCGAGGATGGCGGCATCGGCGAAGCGAGCCGGCAGTTCATGCGCGCCTGGATGGAGCGCTATGTCTCCTGGGTGAAGCTGTTTGCCGCAGGCGGATCCGGCCTGGAAGGGGGCGCGGCATGATCACGATCAGGAGGGCCGCCGACCGCGGACATGCCGACCACGGCTGGCTCGATACGAGGCACACCTTCTCCTTTGCGGAGTACCACGATCCGGCGCACATGGGGTTCAGGGCGCTGCGTGTCGTCAACGAGGACCGGGTCGCTCCCGGCAAGGGGTTCGGAACCCACCCGCACCGCGATATGGAGATCATCTCCTATGTGCTCGAGGGCGCCCTTGAGCATCGCGACAGCATGGGGAACGGGGCGGTGATCAGGCCTGGCGAGGTGCAGCTGATGAGCGCCGGCAGCGGGGTGGCCCACAGCGAATTCAACCATTCGGAATCCGAGCAGGTCCATTTCCTGCAGATATGGATTCTTCCGGAGCGCACAGGGCTTACGCCGGGTTACCAACAGCGGCACTTCCCGCCTGGACTCCGGCGCGGCCGCTTCGGGCTGCTGGCTTCGCGGGACGGCCGCGAGGGGTCGCTGACTATCCATCAGGACGCATCGCTCCTGTCGGCCTTGCTCGAGCCGGGCGAGTCTGCGTCCCGGGAGCTGCAAGGAGGACGGCATGCCTGGCTTCAGGTGGCGCGGGGCAGTGTGGAGGTGGGCGGTGTGCGCCTCGACGCCGGCGACGGTGCGGCCATCAGCGAAGAGCCCATCCTGAAGGTTGTGGCCGTGGAGCCTTCGGAACTCCTGCTCTTCGAACTGGCCTGAGGTTCCGGGGGAATGTCGCGGGAACCGGTTGTTGGTTCACATACCCGCCTGCTGCCGGGCATCCCAGAAGCGGTCGTAGACGATCGACGGGCTGAGGATCTCCTCGCTCATCACCTGTTGCAGGTGTTTGCCGTACTCCTCCGTTGATATTTTCGAGAAGAGCGAGATCCCGAGGCCGAAGTGCTCGTTTGTATTCCGGCGCATGCCGAGCAGGTCGAGGATGGTCGGCGCGACGTCGAAGTGGGTCATCCGGTCGCGGTTGGGTTTCCTGTTGTCGGCGGTGATCATCTTGAAGTAGACCCGGCGCTCTTTGGCGAAGTTGTCCCGGAGCTGCTCGTCGCTTGCCATGAAGAGGTGGTCGCCCATGATGATGATGTCCGTATCCTGGAGGGCGCCTTCGGAGATCAGGCGGTTGACCATGGCCGCAAGCTGCCTCGAGGTGTAGCGGAACGCCCCGACGAAGCTGGAGTGCGACTCCTCCGGAGTGCTCCTCGGTGAGGGGAAGCCGTCGGGGAAGTGGGTGTCGATGGTGATCATCGAGAGGAGGAACGGCCGCTTTTTTGCCCGTTCGGACTGGATGATGCGGTAGGCTTGGTCGAAGAGGGTGTCGTCCTGGAGCCCCTCGCCCCAGCTGGTGAAGAGGCTCCGGTCCAGGCCGCGCTGCAGCCACTCCGCGCGGCCGATCGGGTAATCGTAGTGGTGGCTGGAGAAGAACCTGTCCATGTCGGCGAACTTCAGGTCGGGGCCGGTCAGGAAGTACTGGGTATAGCCCTGTTTCGACAGGATGTCGCTCACGCAGACCAGGCTGGGGCAGAAACCGTGCCTGTCGAAATTGCCCATGAAGTTGCCCTCCTCCTTGAGGTTGTAGTAGAAGGGCTTGAGCGGCACACCGCTCTGGCTCGCGATGATGCCGGCGATGCTCCAGCCGGTGCCCGGCGCCTGGAAGAACTCCCTCACCTGGTGGCCGGGGAGCCCTTCGATCTCCTGGATGGCGTCCACGTGGCCCGGCCGGAGGTCGGAAAGATCCGCCTCGAGGGATTCGACGTAGATCAGCACCAGGTTCTTCTTCCGTTCCGGTGCCTTGAAGCGCTGCCTGGAGGGATCGACATAGATGCCGGAGAAGATGTCGCGTCCGAATCGCGACACGATGTACTGTGCGATGTTCAGCTTCCAGGCGAACATGCCGGACCCGGCCAGCAGCAGCAGGATGCATGAGGCGCTGAGCATCTTTTCGAACAAGGCCGCCCGACGGTCGGCGAGCCTGGAGGCGATTGCGGAGAGGAGCGCCGCGGCGATCGGGAAGAGCAACGGCATGGCCAGGACGTGCTGCGCGAAGCTGACCTTCAGGGTGCGGTCGGTAGCCTCCACGGCCTCCAGGCCGGACATGACGTGAAAGAGGATCTGTTCGACCGTCACGTTGGCGCCGAACGTGCCCAGTATCCAGAACGGCAGCAGCAGCAGGATGCCGCCGAGGTAGAAGAGGAGGTGCCTGACGACCCTATTCATAGTACCAGATGTGTGCCGGGGGGATGTTCATGATGACCGACCTGATCTTTTTCGACTTCCTGAAGCCGGCCTCCTTCAGCGGGTCCGCAAGGCCGTAGGTAAAGATCATGCACCACGCGACCACGCCCCGCCGGTAGGCCTCCCCGATCGCTGCGATGATCCTCGGCTTTTCAGGGTTGTTGATGAGGGGGATCGAGACGATCAGGCCGCATGGCTCATGGCACTCCTGCAGGAACTCGACGGCGCACCTGTTCTCGATGACGCAGTCGGGGAAGCGGTCGCCGAGGACCGAACAGAGTTCCCGGTCGATCTCGACCAGTTTCGGGCTGCTTCCGGCGATATGCTTGGTCAGGGCCCCGGTTCCGGGGCCGAGCTCGACGATCCGGTGAACCGGCAGCAGTTCGAGCTGGTCGGCAAAGGCCTTGCCCAGGCGCTCGGAAGAGGGCAGCACCGATCCCGTCCTGGAGGGGTTCTTCAGATAGGCTTTGATAAACGCTTTTTTACTCATGCAACAACGCGGAATGGTTCCGGCCTCCTGGCCAATGATCCCGTTTATCGACGGGGCCGATAAATATACGGAAACATTGCGGAGCGGGGAAACAGCTGTGCCCGAGCCTCAGCGAGTCAGTTTGCAGAGCCTGTCGATGGCTTTTTTCTTTGCCGATCGCCCCTCCTCCCATTCGTCGCCGAATGCGGCGGCTTCGCTGATCTTCTCGATAACTTCGGAAATGTTCCTGATCTTTCTCTTTGCCGAGGGTGGGGCGGAATCCGCAGGCCCGGACGCCACCTCTATCTTCAGGATCTCATCCTGGAGGGCCTGTATCGCGTTGAGGTATTTGTCGGCTTCGATCTGGCTGATGATGCGGCGAATGGCCTCTTCGTTCATGACGTTCTCCTGGATGCCTTTGTTGCGGTGCCGGGCGTTTCTCCCGTTGACCGCATGGGTTACTGCTATGGTTTCGCCTGGAAGCCGTCCATTGCGGCAGGAGAGGCTCGAGAGGCAGTCCGGCGCAGAAGACGCAGGTTCCGTGGCGAAAGGACAAAAGGAACTGATCCGTGGAGGAGCTGAAAAGAAAAAACCGGAATCCGGAGCGGTAGCGTAGATGGGGAAACGGGGGAGGGCTCCGGGATGCAAAGATGAATCCGTGGTGGACAATAAAGGATTCGAACCTTTGACCTCTCGCGTGTGAAGCGAACGCTCTAACCAGCTGAGCTAATTGTCCTCGAAAAAGATGGGTTAATTATATGATTTCAACGCCATATTTCCAATCCTGCAGATCATTTTATTCGCAAAATGCATTAAATTTCAAGAACATGCCGGTCTTTCCGGAAAAGCCGGCGGGGGACTTTAGATGGCGTTCACCAATAGCAGCAAAAGGCGGAGGGGATATGGAACAGGGAGGTCAGGATAATCTGGTGAAAACTGCGGTCGGCGTCGCCGGCGGCGCGGCAATCCTGTCGCCCGTGGGTATGCCGATCGTCCATGGACTTGCCGGGATTGCGGTCGTCGGCCTGGGCATTTTCGCGGCCGGTTCGCTTGCATTCAAGGCGATCGGCGCGGTCAGCGGCATGGAGAACCCCCTCCAGCCGAAACAGCCGCTGGAGAGGGAAGAGATCCGCTGAGCCTTGTCAGGGAGGAGCGGCTCTGTTCAGCACTCCTTTCGCCATTCAAGCAATTTTCCAAGGGCATCCGGGTCGTATGCCGGCGGCCGGCAGCAGCCTTCCGAACAGACGAAGGCCGCCGGCGCTCCCTGGTGCGCCCTGACGGTCGCCCAGGCATCCGGGAGGAGCCCGCTCGAGGCCAGGGTGCCGTGCATGAGCACCATGTCGCTCCGGTCGTGCCTGAAGGCGGCCCGGTGCAGTTCGCGCAGACGCTCGTCCCCGGGCTCTCCGGCCAGCACCACCCGGAGGCCCGGCCTCATGGCGGCGTCGAGGGCGACAAGCATGAGCGGCATCGCGGTCGGGGCCCGTTCCAGGATTCCGGTGAAGTTGCGGATGGCTGAAAGGGCCAGCCGGCGCAGCTCCTCACGGCCGGTCATGGCCGAAAGGCGGAGCAGGTTCATCGCGCTCACCGAGTTCGCCGACGGCTCGGCTCCGTCCTCATCCTCCTTCAGCCGCAACGGGGCCAGCTCGTCATATGAGGCCGAACTGTAGAACCCTCCTTCGGCCCGGTCGGCAAAGAGCTCGACCTGGCTTTCGGCCAGCTCCAGGGCAATGCCGAGGTAACCTGCATCCAACGTAGCTTCATAGAGGTCGATCAGCCCCTGGACCATGTCGGCGTAGTCGGCGGCCTTGCCGGGGATCGACGCCACCCCGTCGCACCAGCTTCGGAAGAGCCGCCCCTGTCCCTTCACGTAGAGCTGCTCCAGCACGAACTCCACGGCCAGCTTCGCAGCATCCAGCAGCGACCGGTCGCCGAGGATGGCGGCCCCCCGGGCAAGCGCGGAGACCATCAGCCCGTTCCATGCGGTGACGACCTTCCCGTCGCGTAGCGGCCGCGGCCTTCGGCTTCTTGCTTCGAAGAGCGCCTCCCGTGCCGCGTCCAGCCGTCGCGAAGCCTCTGCCGGGGTTATCCCGAAGTGTGCCGCGACCTCCGCCCTCTGCTCCGCGATGAAGAGGACGTTCCTTCCGGCGAACTCCCCGTGGGGATCCTCGATCGCGTTGCCGTGCCCGCGGATCCCGTAGGCCATGCAGAAGAGGCGGGCTTCATCCATGCCCAGCAGATCTGATACCTCCGCTTCGCTCCACAGGTAGAACTCCCCTTCCCGCGCGTCTCCTCCGGCGGCAGGACGGCTGTCGGCATCTTCGGCGGCAAGGAAGGCCCCTTCTGGGGAGCGCAGGTCGGTGAGCACGTAGTTGAAGATGTCCCTGGCGGCCTCGGCATGCCGGGCCTCCCGCGTCCGCTGGAAGGCCCTGAGGTAGATGTCGGCGAGCTGGGCGTTGTCGTAGAGCATCTTCTCGAAATGGGGCACCTGCCAGTGACGGTCGGTCGAGTAGCGTGAAAATCCTCCGCCCCCCTTGCCGGGGATGCCGAGGTGGTCGTGGATCCCGCCCGCAGCCATCCGGTCGAGGGTGACGAGCGCCATCCGGGCCGCTTCACCCTTTCCGGCACTCCCGTCCCTGCCGAGCAGGAACCTGAGCAGGGCAGGGCGCGGGAACTTCGGCGCGCCGCCGAAACCCCCGTACTCAGGGTCGAAACTCCGTTCCAGCTCCTCCAGGCAGCGGGCTGCGGGGCGTTCGGTCAGCTCGCCGCTGCCCTGCGGCGGGCGGGCGAGTTCGAGCAGCCGGCGCATCATCGAGCCGGCATTGTCGAGCAGCCGCTCCCGGTCGTTCTGCCAGAGCGTGGCCAGGGTTTCGAGCACGCTGCGGAACGAGGGGCGACCCAAGCGTTCGACGGGTGGGAAGTAGCTGCCCCCGTACAGCGGTTTCAGGGATGGCGTCAGCCAGACCGACATCGGCCAGCCGCCGCTGCCGGTGGTCGCCTGGACGAAGAGCATGTAGATGCGGTCGATGTCGGGCATCTCCTCCCGATCCACCTTGACCGGAACGAAACGGCTGTTCAGGATGGCGGCGGTCGCTTCGTCCTCGAACGACTCCCGCTCCATGACGTGGCACCAGTGGCAGGTCGAATAGCCCACCGAGAGGAAGATCGGCCGATCCTGCCGCCTGGCGGCCTCGAAAGCCTCCTCGCCCCAGGGGCGCCAGTCGACCGGGTTCCAGGCGTGCTGCAGCAGGTAGGGGCTTTTCTGGCCGATGAGCCTGTTCGGTTGACGGGGGTCCGGCATCTTCTGGTATTTTGCTGGTTCGTTTCCCCTATCAACTGCGGTTTCCCCGATCTTCGTTCACCGATCGGGAAACATTCTGAATCAGAATCGGGTTGAAAAGCTGAAAAGAGCAACCGCCAAGCCCCACTCCATGCGAACCAGGCTGAATATCTTGCCGGCCCTGATCGTGGCACTCTTTGCCCTTGTGGCCGCCTGTTCTGCCGGGCCTCCGGCCGGAAGCTCGTCGAGGCCGACAACGACAACCGTAAAGGAGGATGCAATGACCTGCAGGAACCTGACCCCCGAAGAGCGGGCGGTCATCATAGACAAAGGGACCGAACGCCCATTCACCGGACGCTTCTACCTCAACAAGGAGCGGGGGCTCTACCTCTGCCGCCAGTGCGACGCCCCCCTGTTCCGCTCCGACGACAAGTTCGAGTCGGGTACCGGCTGGCCAAGTTTCGACGACGCCATTCCCGGCGCGGTGAGGCAGGTGCCCGACGCCGACGGCCGGCGCACCGAGATCGTCTGCGCAAAGTGCGGTGGCCATCTCGGCCACGTGTTCTTCGGGGAGGGGCTCACCCCCAAGAGCGCCAGGTTCTGCGTCAACTCCATCTCCCTCAGCTTCGATCCCGCCGACAAGCCTGCGGCTGCTACCGAAAAAGCGGTGTTTGCAGGCGGCTGCTTCTGGGGCGTCGAGTACCACTTCAGGAAGGTGAAGGGGGTGCTCTCGACAAGGGTCGGTTATATCGGCGGAAAGACCGAACATCCCTCCTACCGGCAGGTCTGCACCGGAATGACCGGCCACGCCGAAGCCCTTGAGATCGAGTACGACCCGAAGGTGGTGGGCTACGAGGAGCTCGCCAAACTCTTCTTCGAGATCCACGATCCGACGCAGTTCAACCGCCAGGGGCCGGACGTGGGCAACCAGTACCGTTCCGCGGTCTTCTATACGAGCGACGAACAGAAGCGCATAGTCGAGTCGCTCATCGCCAGGCTTGAGGGGAAGGGGTACAGGGTGGTTACCGAGGTGGTGAAGGCAGGGGAGTTCTGGCCGGCCGAAGAGTACCATCAGGACTACTATGAGAAGACAGGGCACCATCCCTACTGCCACATCTACCAGAAGCGCTTCTGAAGCGCACGGGAGGGCTCCTTACCGCTGGTTCAGCCGGTCGATGAGCGAGAGGACGGCTTCTGCAGAATCGCAGATCTCGTAGTAGGCCTCATAGCCCGGCTTGACCATGTGGTCTCCGGCGATGCGTTCGAAGAACCCGAGGAGCTGGTTCCAGAAGCCGCCGACGTTGAGCAGGATGATCGGCTTGTCGTGGTGGCCCAGGTGCTTCCAGGTCAGGATCTCCATGAGCTCGTCGAGCGTGCCGAAGCCGCCGGGGAGGATGACGAAGGCGTCCGCCCAGCTGGTGAGCAGCATCTTGCGCTCATGCATGGTTTCGACCACATGCAGTTCGGTGATGCCGTAGTGGGCGACCTCCTTCTCCTCCAGGAAGCGCGGGATGATCCCCCTGACCGAGCCTCCGCCCTGCATGACGGCATCCGCCGTGCGCCCCATCAGGCCCACGTGCCCGCCGCCGTAGACGAGCCCGATGTTCCGTTCGGCGAGCCCGGAGCCGAGGGCGGACGCTTCGTCGAAATAGCTTCCCGGCGCCTTGCCGCTCGAGCTGCAGTAGACCGTGACCGAAGAGATCATGTGTCGATTCCTTTCCAGGTTCTGGTGATGCTGTCTTCCGAACGCACGTAGATGTAGCTCTCCGGCGCGTCGATCCTCATGACCCGGTGGCTCGCGGCCGCCCGCTCCCAGAGGTCGGTATCCTCCGCATAGCCGATATCCCTGAAACCGCCCATGGAGGCGAAGAGCTCCCTGCGCCCGAAGAGGGTTCCGCAGAGGATGCACTCACTCACATGGACCAGCTTCCCTGGATCGTTGCGGTCCCTGACCCACGGATCCCCCTCGATGGCGAATCCCCCGGCCAGCAGGTCGAGCTCCGGCATCGATTCGAGCAGCTCCACCCGGGAGGAGAGGTGCTCCGGCAGGTAGTGGTCGTCGCTGTCGAGGAAGGTGACGTACCGGCCGAACGAGGCCTGGATGCCGGCGTTCCTTGCCAGCGAGCTCCTCCGGTTGCGGTGCTTCATGTAGCGGATGTTGCCGTGTCGCTGCAGGTGGCGGTCGACGACCTCGAAGGTTGCGTCCGTGCTGCCGTCGTCCACCACGATCAGCTCCCAGTCGGGAAGGCTTTGGGCGAGTACGCTGTCGATGGCCGCATCCAGTAATGGCGCTCGGTTGAGGGTGGCCAGGACGACCGAAACCAGTGGGCCCCCGGACGCGTTCATGGGTTCGTTGCCCGGATGGCGAATGCGCAGACCAGCATCCCCGCGACCAGGAAGTTCTGGGCGACGCCGTTGTAGCGCACGTCCATGCTCCTCGGCGACCGGACGAGGCTGAACTGCATCACGAACTGCGGGATGACCAGGGCGCCGACGCCGAGGGCGTACCACGGGAGCCCCAGCAGGAGCATGTAGCCTGCCGCGAGAAGCTGTCCCAGGTTGATCAGCACCGAAGCGATCACGGCAGCCTTGCGCTCCCCGAAAACGGCGGGCAGCGTGTTGATGCCGACCTGGCGGTCGCCCTCGATCGACTTGAAGTCGTTGATGGTCATGGTGCCCGTGCTGGCAAGGGTATAGAGGCCGGAGACGATCAGCGACGGGGTGAGGCTGTCGAGGGAGAGCGACGGGCGGTAGGCGATCTCGCCGGCGATCCACGGGATGATCAGGTAGGAGACCGCCACGATGATGTTTCCGGCCCACAGCCGCTTCTTGAGCTTGATGGGGTTGGCGCTGTAGAGGTGCGCGTTGACGATTCCCACCACCACGTAGAGGCCGATGAGCGGGTGGATCAGGTAGCCGGCGATCACCGACAGGACCGACCAGATGGCGATGAGCAGGGTGGCGTCGCGCAGGGTGATGGCCCCGCCGGGGATCGGCCGTGACGGTTCATTGATCTCGTCGAGGTCGCGGTCGAAGTAGTCGTTGAGCATCTGGCAGGTGCCGGTCGCCAGCGGCCCGGTCAGGAGCAGGGCGAGCAGGAACTTCATGCCGCCGGCCTCCCTCCATCCGAAGGCTCCGGATGAGACGGCGCCACAGAGGAAGCTCCAGATCACCGGTATCCAGGTGATGGGCTTCAGGAACCTGACGACCAGGGCGGCTTTCGAAAGCGGCTCGGAACTCCGTCGTTCCTGCAGGAACGGCTTGCGGCGCCCGATCTCCCCGTTTTCGCCGAAAGCGTCGAGCCTGTTCCCGGCGTGCCGGTCTGGAGGAAAGTCGTTCACCTGCAAATGGCTGGATTGGTTTGGTCGATACTCAAGGCCTGAAAAATAACACGCTAATCCAAGGAATGAAACTTCTTGCGGCAAATAATCGCCGATCTTCCCGCTTGGAGTCCGGCGTTGCAGGAGGTAAATTTGGTGTGGCTTCCCACGATCAACCTACTTCAGCGCAGCCATGCCTTCAGGCAAGTTCATCGACGAGATGAGGAGGACCTTCTTCCTCCATGCGATATCCGCCCACTTCAGCAACGGGCTGATCCCTGTAGCGGTGCTCTACCTGCTGCTTGCCCTGCCTGCGGGCGACCAGTTCTTCGAGCGTACGGTGCTCCACCTGCTCGTGGTCGTGCTTCTCGCCGTGCCGGTTTCATTCGTTTCGGGCATCCTCGACTGGAAAAGGAAGTACAACGGCGCCAAAGCCCCGGTGTTCATGAAGAAGATCCGGCTGGGCGTCGCGCTCTTCTTGCTTGCCGCAGGCGCGGTTTCGATCCGCCTCGCCGACCCTGGCGTGATCGGTGGCACCGGCCCCCTGCACTGGCTCTATCTCCTGGACCTCCTCGTGATGCTGCCCGTGGCGGTGCTGCTCGGCCATTACGGCGGCAAGCTCTCCGCCGGCCAGCGGCAGGAGAAGTTCCGCTGATGGACATCGTGCTGTGCGACGCCTCGCCGAATGACCGGGCAGGGATGCTCGACATCTTCAACCACTACGTTTCGAACAGCTTCGCGACCTACACCGACGAGCCGGTAGGCTTGGCGCGGTTCGAGTCGCTCATGTCCTTCGCTTCCGGCTGGCCGGCCGTGACGGCAAAGCGGGGAGACGGGAAGTTGGCCGGCTTCGGGCTGCTGCGACCCTACAGCACCATCCCGTCGTTCTGCGGCACCTCGGAGCTGAGCTGCTTCATCGCGCCGGAGTTCACCGGTATGGGGATCGGCGCGGCCATCCTCGACAGGCTTGAAGCCGGCGCCCGTTCCATGGGGCTCTCGACGATCGTCGCCACGGTCTCGTCGCTGAACGACGGGAGCATCCGTTTCCACTCCTCGCACGGCTACATCGAATGCGGCCGCCTCCGAGAGGTCGGCATCAGGCAGGGGATGCCGTTCGACGTGGTCTTCCTGCAGAAAACGCTTCAGGCTGCTTTTTTGACGAAACCGACATGATCGACACCCAGACGCTTCTCGCCTTTTTCTCCACGGCCATGCTGCTGGCGCTTGCGCCGGGACCCGACAACCTGTTCGTGATGGCGCAGTCGGCACAGAACGGCCGGGCGGCGGGCATATTCGTGACCTTCGGCCTCTGCACGGGCCTCGTCGGGCACACGGTCGCCGTGGCGCTCGGGCTTGCGGCGGTCGTGCGCGCCTCCGCGCTGGCGTTCACGGTGCTGAAGGGGGCAGGCGCGCTCTACCTGCTCCATCTTGCCTGGCAGGCCTGGCGGGCAGGCGGTATGGCCGATGGCGACGGCCAGGCACCCCGCCTCTCCTTCGGCGCACTCTACCGCCGCGGGATCGTCATGAACCTCACCAACCCGAAGGTCTCCCTCTTCTTCCTTGCCTTCCTTCCGCAGTTCGCCGACCCGCGGCACGGATCGATGGTCGCGCAGTTCCTGCAGCTCGGCGCAGCCTTCATCCTTGCCACCCTGGTCGTTTTCGGCCTCATCAGCCTGCTTGCCGGAGGCTTCGGCGAATGGTTCCGGCGCTCGCCTGCGGCCCGGAAGGTGCTCAACCGCACCGCGGCCGCCATCTTCGTCGGCCTGGCCCTCAAACTTGCCCTCTCCGAGCGCTGATTGCAATCCCGCGCATCCTCTTCCCATCTCTATCTCTATCGCCATCGCCATCGCTATCGAAACCGGTATTCCACTCCCATCCCCATCGTTCTCGAAATCGAATGTCCGAAAAGATCGATACCGATAGCGATGAGGGCCAAGTGCAATCAGCTTGTCCCTTCACTCTTTTCTCTCTTTTTTTTGATATGTACTAAAAAGCGTACATTAAGAAGTAGTAAAAAGCGTACAGAAAACCGTATCGAACTGCATGAAAGGCATAGATCTCGAGAACGACATACGGCCGCTGTCCGAGTTCCGGGCCAATACGGCGTCGCTCGTCAGGCAGGTCAAGAAGACCGGGCGGCCGATCGTCCTGACCCAGCACGGGAAGAGCTCCGTGGTGCTGCTCGATGTCCGCCACTACCAGTCGCTGCTCTCCTCACGGTCCGGAGAAGCGCAGGGGGAAGAGGCCGGTGATGGCAAGGAGCAGTGATGAGGCTGCGTGCGTCCACCGTCGGGAAATCGAGTTTTTTTCAAGGTTTTTCAGCCAGGCTTTCTTTTATTCAGAACAGACCTCAAACAAATCCACCTATGTCAGATACCGTCCTGAAGTCCTCGGCCCCAGTCTCCTGCGGCAGGATCGACGGCAACCGGATCCGCCTTGCCGGACATCTTTTTTCAGGGATGAAAGCCCTGTGCCGCCTGATTTGCGCTGTGGCGGCCTTTTTGGCCATGAACGGACGGGCTGATGCCGCGCCGTACGACTCCATCACCTCATACATGGTAAAGGAGAACGGTACCTCCAACGTCCTGATGTCGAAGGATGTCGACCAGCAGGTCTCACCGGCCAGCCTGACCAAGGTACTGACCTGCATCATGGCCATCGAGAGCGGGCACCTCGACGACGAGGTGGTCGTCACGAAAGAGTCGACCCTCGTCGAGCCCACCAAGGCCGGCCTCAGGGAAGGGGACCGTATCCAGCTCCGCGACCTGGTCAAGGCGGCCATGGTCAACTCCAGCAACGACGCGGCTTTCGCAATCGCGATCCATCTCGGCGGAAGCGTCGAAGGGTTCGCGCGCTCCATGAACTCGAGGGCCAGGTCCCTCGGCATGGCCAGCTCTCACTTCACCAACCCCGCCGGATTCGATTTCGCCCCCTGGGTTGGAAACCGGACCACCGCCCGCGACCTCATGGTGCTGACCGAACACGCGGTCAGGAACTCCGAATTCAACGCCATCGCCAGGCTCGAGCGGGCGAACTTCAAGGAGATCGCCACCGGAAGGCCCTTCTCCCTGAAGACCCATAACAAGATGTTCGAGCTCTATCCCTACACGGTCGGCATCAAGACCGGGTTCACCAACCATGCGGGCAAGTGCCTGATCGCCAGGGCGGTCAGGGAGCGCAAGGATGTGCTCCTGGTGATGCTCAACGCCAAGGGGGACCGCTGGGGGATGGCTGCCGACATGTTCGACCAGGGGCTCGGCATCGCTCCCGGAGAGCGCGTTTCGACGCCTGTTGCCGCAAAGAGGTACTCCGAAAGAGGCAACCCCGTATCGGCCAGGGAGGTTGCCCGGAACCGCGAGAAGGCGCTTGCCGCCCTCAGGATGCAGGTCGCCCGCAACGGCCGGCCTGAAGCCGCCGGTATCAAAGCGGCAAAAGGGGTGAACCGCAAGGCTGACCGGCAGCAGCGCCTCGCTGATGAGCGGCATGACCAGAAGATGCAGAAGCACGCCGCGTACGACCGGAAGCTTGCGCTGAAGGCGTCGCATGGCCGCCCTGCCCAGTCGAAAGCGGCCCTCAGGAGCGGACGCAGGCAGCAGGAGGAGAAGCGGCTGGCCCTGAAGCCGGGCAAGGGGGCGAACGCCCGCCCGGCAGCCCCGGCCAAGGCGGGACGAAAGGGGAGGGCAGACAGCCGTGCTGCCGTGAACCAGAAGCGGAGGGGCGCCGAGGTGACCAAGCTCACCAAGCAGAAGCACCGCCGGGAGGCCCTCTCCTCCGCAGCGCCGGCCGCCTTCGCATCGGCAAGGAGCTGCGTCGGATGAGATCGGTCTACATCCACGACTTCACCGTGCCCGAGTCAGCCATCGACGTCAACGGGCACGCCAGCAATATCGAATATGTCCGTTGGATGCAGGATGCCGCCACCTCGCATACGGCTTCCGAGGGGTGGAGCCTCGAACGCTACCGTGAGAGCCGTGCCGTCTGGGTCGCCCGCACGCACACGATCGACTACCTTCGGCCGGCGTTCGCCGGAGAGCGGATCGAACTGTACACCTGGATCGCATCCCTGAACGACTGCAAGTCCCGCAGGAAGTACCTCGTCACCCGGAGCAGCGACCAGGCGATCCTCGCCAGGGCAGAAACGCTCTGGATCTGTGTCGATCCCGATTCCGGACGCCCAAGGCGGGTCCCGGAGGAGTTCATCGGCACCTTCGACCTTATTCCGGAGGAGGCCGATGCCCTTCGCATCGCCAGGGCCATCCAGGGGTGAGCCCGGTCTCGGCTTCCTTCGGGCAAGTCCCGCAACAATCCTTATTTCCGTAACACCATGGTCAAGCACATCGTCATGTGGCGCCTGAAGGATGCCGCACACGGCAACACTCCCCAGGTCAACGCCCGCCTCATCAAGGAGAAGCTCGAAGCGCTCCGGAGCCGCATATCCGGCCTGGTCTGCATCGAGGTCGGGATCGATTTCAGCCGGACCGACAGCTCGGCTGACGTGGTGCTCTACTCGGAATTCGTCGACCGGCGGGCCCTTCAGGAGTACCAGTCCCATCCCGAGCACGAAGCCCTCAAGCCCTTCATCGGAGAGGCCTCAGCCGAGCGCCGCCTTGTGGATTACGAGCTGTGAATGGATAATGGATAATGGGGAGGGTGGCCGGAGGTTGACTACGCTGTCTTGATTTTTCAATTATCCATGGCCAACTATCCATTATCCATAAAAAAAAGAGGCCCGCTTGTGACGGGCCTCTTTTTTATCGTAATGCAGTATCAGGGTTAAGCCTGAACGATGCACTCTGCAGGGCAGACGGCCACGCAAGCCGGTGCATCGGCATAGCCGGCGCACTCGGTGCAGGCGGCAGCGTCGATAACGTAGATGTCGTTACCGGCGGTGATGCCGTTGACCGGGCATTCGGGTTCGCAAGCACCGCAGTAGGTGCATTCTTCGGTGATATACAGTGCCATTTTGACGACGTGCTTTGAGTGTTTGAAAAAGAAAAGAACAATTGCGATGGAATCCGGTTAATATAACCTTTTTTCCGAGCCCGAAACAAGCGGGCCGGCAATTAAACCGCCCTTCGCAAAGGGAAATCCGTCAGGGCCGCCGCAGGGTTCAAGCTACCCGGCGGCGGCCGATGAATCCTATACCCTGGAGATGCAGTCGACGGGACAGATGGCCACGCAGGCCGCTTCGTCGTGGTGGCCGACGCAGTCGACGCAGACGTTCTCGTCGATGACGTAGACGCTGTCGCCAGGAGAGATCGCGCTGACCGGGCATTCGGGTTCGCAGGCGCCGCAGTAGGTGCAGTCTTCGGAGATTCGGTGTGGCATATGGGTTGCTCCGGTTGGTGTTGCTCGGATATCGGAATGGAATGGTGCCGGAACTCCCGGCACTGAATCAACCCCCTCCCGGGCGGTCAAAGTTCCTTGAACGGGGGGCGCGGGCTCCGCTGGCCGTCCTCGTGGTGCTCGTAGGCGTCCACGATGTCCCTGACCAGCCGGTGGCGGACCACGTCGGACTTGTCGAGGTAGACGAAGCTGATCCCCTTGATGCCGGTCAGGATCTTCTCGGCGTTGGACAGGCCGGACTCCATCTCCTTCGGCAGGTCGACCTGGGTCACGTCTCCGGTGATGATCGCCTTCGAGTTGACGCCGAGCCTGGTGAGGCACATCTTCATCTGCTTGCTCGAGGCGTTCTGCGCCTCGTCGAGGATGATGAAGGAGTTGTTCAGGGTCCTGCCGCGCATGTAGGCCAGCGGCACGATCTCGATCACCCGGCGCTCGGTCAGGAACTTGAGCTTCTCCGCGGTGAGCATGTCCTGCAGCGCGTCGTAGAGCGGGCGCAGGTAGGG
>OMIK01000043.1 GCA_900299075.1 Chlorobi bacterium Chlorobi_1 | reverse complement strand
TTTCCCCATCACGCCGTATCGAGGTGTCACGTGCCATCATTTGGCTGGTGAAACTCGATATCCTGCGCATTGTCAGGGGGACCGGCCGCTGAGCAATGCATTGGCGGAGTGGGGCAACATGCCCGTCGACCAGACGATTGCCCCCCGACACCTGAATTACCCTGCATCATCTCCCTCAACGAACTCGGCTGCCTCTCCACTCTCGGGGTGCTGGCGCATAACGCCGAGGAGGCGATGTGGCTGCCTGCCTGGTCAGCGGCAGCGGGGCGGTTGCAGGCTCCCGTCGGCGCGGCCGGGTTCCGCTTCACCGTGCCCGCCTCAAAGGCGCTCCAGTACGGCATGCCGCCCGACGAGCAGAACTGCGTCCTGCAGAGCCAGATCGCCCAGGCCAGGGTGCAGGGCTACACCGGCGAGCAGTGCGAGAACTGCGGCTCCATGCGCGTCAAGCAGAACGGCACCTGCAAGGTCTGCGACGACTGCGGTATGACCACCGGCTGCTCGTAATCAAGAAAGGCCCCTTCTCCACCTCCTTGATACATCGGTACTCCTCCGCTTTGCCCTCGAACCACTCACGACGTCAACAGCCCGCTTATGGCAGACCTGTCCATTCCGGGAACGCCGGGCTTCGGCTCGGCGTTCACAGGTGAAGCAAGGTCCCTGAATGTGAGCAACGCGTACTCCTTCGATAGCGCAAACCACAGTTCCCCGCCAACGCAATTCGTCCCGCACTCCGGGCATATGCCGGATCCTGGATGTTATATCCGGCCGGTTTCCCTTTTCTCCCAGAGGGACTGAAGTTCATGGTGTTCAACAAACAACCCTGAAAGGAGGCCTCTCATGTGCAAATCCAACTCTATCCTTGTGTCCGCTGTGCTGGCGATGCTGCTTCTCGCAGTTCGTGCGGATGCGAAAACGGTTCGGCTCGACCTGGAACCTGACGTCGCCCTTGGTGCGTATACGGCACTTGCCGAGGAGCATCTTGCCGGTATTCTCCGGACTGAAAAAACGATTGCTGCGACCAGTGAGGCCAAGTCGGCCGGATGGAGCGGGGTCGGGCCACTTCTCAAGCGTTTCAGCCGGGACCTTCCGACTGATGCTACCGTGTGGTTCATGATGCCCGACGGCCGTTACTACGCCACCGCAAAGGGGGGCCTGACCGACCAGAACCTCAGGGATCGCGCCTATTTCCCGAAACTGATGGCGGGTGGCGATGTGCTCGGCGAACTGGTGATCAGCAAATCCACAGGGCAGCGCTCGATCATCGTCGCCACTCCGGTGACCGCCAACGGCAAGGTCGTAGCGGCTATCGGCGTGTCGGTGGATGCCGCCAGCCTCTCAACGCTGGTGGACTCCTTCATGAGCTTGCCGGAAAATACCTATTTCTACGCGCTCGACGCCAACACCAGGATCGTTTTGCACCGGTATCAGAGCCGGATATTCAAAAGGGTTGCCGAGGTTGGCGACGAAAGCCTCGGCGACGCCTTCAGGGCGGTGATGGGCAGGGAGAAGGGGGTGTTCGATTACACGCTCAACGGCAAGCGGGTGCATTCGGTGTTCCGGAAGTCATCACTGCTTGGCTGGTATCTCTTCATCGCCCGGAGCCAGCGGTAAGTCCGGGTGCGGGATTGCCTGTGGAGAACCCGAGGGGGAGGGCCCGGAAAAACTCATAACCTGCCGATGATGCCAGGCGGCAGCCGGCTCGTCTCCCCTCATATCCACATGCGATTATCGAAAAGCAGGCGTTCTCAGGACTCAGCTTCGACCGCCTCTGCGGCGGGCATGACCACAGGGCGCCAGCCGGTGGAGCAGGCCTGGATGGAGGTCTCCACGAGGTTCTGGTCCTGGATCAGCAATGTTTTCGAGGGGTAGTGGCGAACCAGTTCGTAGTCGTGGGTGCCGATGACCACCGTGATTCCCTTGGCGTTGATCTTCTTGAGGTACTCGAGCACCTCGATGGAGGATTCGGGGTCGAGGTTTCCGGTGGGCTCGTCGGCAAGGATCGCGACCGGCTCGCCGACCAGGGCGCGAGCTATGGCGACCCGCTGCTGCTCGCCGCCCGAGAGCTTCCGGGGCATCTCCTTTGCGGCATGTTCGAGGCCGACTTCGCGCAGGGCGTTCATGACCTTGTCCCTGACCAGAGCCTCCTTGGTGCCGGTGACCTTGAGCACGAACGCGAGGTTGTCGTAGACGTTCCGGTCCTCGAGCAGCCTGAACTCCTGGAAGACGATGCCGAGCTTGCGCCGCAGGAAGGCGATCTGCCGCTTCCTGATGCTTTTCGAGCTGAATCCGCCGATGCCGACCTCGCCTTTGACGGGCTTGAGCTCCATGTAGAGAGATTTGAGCAGGGTGGTCTTGCCGCTGCCGCTCCTGCCGACGACGTAGACCAGTTCGCCGGGCTGGATGGTGAGGTTCAGGTTCCTGAATATGCTTTTTTTGCCGATCTCGATATCGGCATTGGTGAATGCGATCATGGGAGGGATGGAGGTGTTGTCGTTCTGTTTCGTGCGATTTCAGCGGCGAGCAGGGCCGCTTCGGAGAAGCTGCGCCCGGAGGCGCTCCCTTTCCCCGCCTGGTCGAATCCGGTGCCGTGGTCGGGCGAGGTCCGGACGATGGGCAGGCCGAGGGTGACATTGACGCCGGTGTCGAAGGCGAGCACCTTGAAGGGGAGGAGCCCCTGGTCGTGGTACATGGCGACCACCAGGTCGTACTCCCGCTGGCGTCGGGCGCCGAAGAAGCCGTCTGCCGGGAAGGGCCCCGCTATGTCGAGCGTGCCGGAGAGGCGTTCGATGCAGGGGCGGATGACCGATGCCTCCTCGTTACCCATGACCCCGCCGTCCGAGGCGTGCGGGTTCAGCCCCAGTACGGCGATGGCTGGGTGGCCGAGCCCGAAATCCCGGCGCATCCATCCCTCGAGGTCCTTGAACCATGTGTCCATATCCATGGACCTGACCAGCCCCGGAACGGCTGAGAGCGGGACGTGGATGGTGGCGAGGGCCACCTTCAGCCCCGAGACGGGGTCGACGAAGAGCATGACGGGCGAGGGCACGCCGAAGAGGGCGGCAAGGAAGTCGGTGTGGCCGGTGTTCCTGAAACCGGCCAGAGCAACCGACTCCTTGTGGATCGGCGCGGTGACGAGGGCGTCGCAGCTGCCGTCACGGCAGAGGCCGGCGGCGGTTTCCAGCGCCTTCATGGCGACGAATCCGGCTGTTTTCGAGATGGTGCCGGGCTGGATCGTGTCGGGCTCCTCGACGCTGAGCACCGGAAGCACCCCGCTCTCCGGGACAACGCGGCTTACGGCGTCGATCGAGGATACGGGTTCGATCCTGGCAGGCAGCCCGAGGAGCTCCCGGGAGTACTCGAAAACACTGATCGAGCCGATGGCGACGGGGCAGAGCCCTTGCCGCTGGAGGCCGGCAAGGCTTTTGAGGATGATTTCGGGCCCGATGCCGTGGATATCTCCGGTCGAAACGGCGATGCGCATCTCAGAGCCTCTTGTACGCGGTGGCGATCTTCTCGTCTTTCCTGACGCCGAGCGAGGCGAGCCAGAAGAGCACCGGTTCGGGGAGGATGAGGAACATCCCGCCACCCGGAATGAACGTGACTGCCGTAGCTTTCGTTTCGAGGTAGAGCTTCAGGAAGTGCCCCCCGGCAAGCCCCGAGATCAGGTCGCCGGCGAACAGGGCGTAGCAGAGCAGGATGAGCCGCTGCTGGAACTTGCGGTTCCTGAACTGGAAGATCGTCGCGATGGATGCAAGGGCGGTCAGTGGGGAGAAGATGCCGCCGGCGATGCTGCCGGTGCTGACGAGGGCTCCGGCACCCTGGAAATCCATGAAGTCGCCGAAAAAGATCACCCGTTCCGCAGTGAATGTCCAGAAAGGCATGGCCATGCTGCCGACGGCGAGCAGTGCGGCAAGGAAGAGGTAGAGGCTCTGGATTCTCGAAAACATGGTCATTCCCTGTTTAGGTGAGCGTTGGTTCCGGATGAATATACGTAAAAAAGGGCGTCACCCTTCCTGCCCTGGGCACATCCTCGCCATGGCGTCCGCGACGGTGCGTGTCGCCCCAAGCCGTACGCGCACGTACTCTCCGGCGCGTACGCCGGCTTCGCGGATGATCGTCGGATGGCCGGCGAACCGTTCGAGAGCGGAGCGCAGCTCCGCCTCGCCGGTGACGACGGTTGCGCCACCGTTTTCGATGAGCCCCAGGGCTTCGGGCGACTTCCGGTGGTTCGGGCCGAAGAGCACCGGGATGCCGTGGACCGCCGGTTCGATCGTGTTGTGCACGTTGACGCCGAATCCTCCGCCGACGTAGGCCAGCGAGGCGATCGTGTAGAGTTCGGCGAGGTAGCCGGTCTGGTCGACGACGAGCACCTGCCTCTCCGGCTCGAAGCTGTCGCCGATCGAGGAGATCGTCACGGCCTCGAGCCCCCGGGATCGCAGGAGCTGCAGGATGCGGTCGATGTTCGGCCGCTCCACCTTGTGCGGCACCACCACCAGGCTGAGGCGGTCGCGGAGCGGCAGCCAGGAGGGGAGCAGCACGGCCTCGTCCGCCTCCCAGGTGCTTCCGGCGACCAGCACCCTCCGCCCCCTGAACATCGGCTTGAGGCGTGCGGCGCGTTCGTCGCTCAGCCGCCGGCGTTCGTCGACCTGGTCGAAGCGCGGGTCGCCGGCCTGCACGACGTTGCTGCAGCCGAACTCCGAGCGGAATGCCTCGCGGTCGCGGCCCTCGACGGTGAAGATGGCGTCGAAGAGCGCGAACAGGCTGCGGTAGAAGCCCTTGAGGAGGGGGTTGAAGTAGGCCGAGCCGGGAGGCAGCGCCGCCGCTGCCAGCACCATCTTTGCGCCGCTCCTCCTGATGGCTTCCAGATGGTTCGGCCAGAAATCGTAGCGCATCAGCATGAAGATGTCCGGCCTGACGAGCTCGACGAGCTTCCTGGCGTTCGCCGGCGTGTCGAGGGGCAGGTAGAAGACGGCCGCGGCGGCGGCGTAATCCTTGCGCGCCTCGTAACCGGAGTCGGAGAGGAACGACACCACGACGTCGAGGCCGGGGAGCCTCCGCTTCAGCTCGGCGACGACCGGACGTGCCTGCTCGAACTCGCCGACCGACGAGGCGTGCACCCAGAGCCGGCATGCCGGTTTCGGGCATCGGCGCAGCCTGCTCTCGATATCGGCAAACAGCCCTTTGCGGAGCTCACCGAATTTCTTCAGGGAGGCGATCCGTGGCGACAGGAGGCGCAGTAGCGACGGCAGGAGCGGCGAAAGGGTACGGTATGCGGCGAGGGCTGCTCCGGGCATGTCGGGTCTCGGCGTGGGTAACGGTTGCGGAAGGTGCGGCCAGGAACTCTTGCCGCCCATAAGATGGTAAGGTAAGAAAAAAGGAAGCTCCGGTAAAGATGGAGAGCATGCCGCACCGCCAGGTCGAACATACCGCCGACCTCTGCTTCGAGGTCACCGGCGACGCCTACGGGGAGCTGATCGCCGAGTCCCTGCAGGCGATGACGGCATGGACCGGCCCCGCATGGGGGGCCTCGGGTGCGGCGCGCCCCTTCTCGGTCGAGGCGGCGGATCCGGCGATGCTGCTGGTCGACCTGCTCAACGAGGCGCTGACCCTCTCGGAGATCCATCGTGAGGCGTACGACCGGATCGAGTTTTCCGCTCTCGGCGCTACCTTCGCCGAGGGGCGCCTCCTCGGGAGAAGCGTCACCGGTGCACGGGACGAGATCAAGGCCGTCACCTACCATGGCGCCGAGGCCCGGCGTCAGGCGGACGGAACCTGGAAGGCGGTCATCCTGATGGATATCTGACATGGAGCGCAAACGGGTCTTCATCGCCCTGCCTGCCGGCGATCCCCTCAAGCAGGCCGTCGAGGGCTTCAGGCGGACCCATGCCGGCCTCGATGTGCGCTGGATACCCTCCCCGAACCTGCATGTGACGATGGTTCCTCCTTGGGCGCCGGAGCACCTGCAGCCGGTCTGCAGGGTGCTCGAGGGGATCGCTTCGGCCACGGCGCCGGTGCCGGTGCGTTTCGACTCGGTATCGGCCGGGCCAGACCCTCGCCGTCCCCGGCTGCTCTGGGCGACCGGCACCGCCCCGGAGGCGCTGCTCACCCTCGCCCTGCAGCTCGGGGCGACCTTCGGCGGCGGATCCATGGCTTCGCGTGAGTTCCTGCTCCACCTCACCATCGCCCGCCTCAGGCGGCAGGGATCGGATTCGCCGGCCCTGCCGGTCCTCCGCGAGGAGGCCGCCTGGGAGGGGCTGCTCGACACCCTCTGCCTCTACGAATCGATCCTGAACCCCTCCGGCGCCGAGTACCGCGTCCTGTGCCGCTTCCCGCTTTCGGGCGGGCTTTGAAAAATAAATTCGTCTTTGGCCGAAGAAAATCGTACTATGCAGGCGATTTTTCGTGTGTGGTGAATATGCCAAGAAAGAGCGCGGAGGACCCCGGGCCGGTCGAGCTGATCGACGGACGGTTTTTTCCGCTGATTGTGACTGGTCGGCGGCGGGCCGCAAGGACGCCGGACGATGGATGCGACGGTTGACGACAACCCCTCTTCATGCCTCTTCTTTCCAGCATTGCTGCCACTGCCCCGACGGGGCTTTTTTTATCAATCTGGAAGGACCATTCATGGACGAACAGCTGACTTTCCGCAGCCTCGAGCTTGCCGAACCCATTCTCAAGGCCCTCGACGACGTGGGCTACGAAACCCCGACGCCGATCCAGGCGCAGACCATCCCCCTCATCCTCGAAGGCCGCGACGTGCTGGGCCAGGCGCAGACCGGCACCGGCAAGACCGCCGCGTTCGCGCTGCCGGTGCTGTCGAACCTCGACCTCTCGCGCCCCGAGCCGCAGGCCCTCGTGCTGGCACCGACCAGGGAGCTGGCGATCCAGGTGGCCGAGGCGTTCCAGAGCTACGCCGAGCACCTGCCGGGATTCCACGTGCTGCCGATCTACGGCGGCCAGGACTACGGCGTGCAGCTCCGCAACCTGAAGCGCGGCGTCCACGTGGTGGTCGGCACCCCGGGCAGGGTGATGGACCACATGCGTCGAGGCTCCCTGAACCTCGACGGCCTCAGCTGCCTGGTGCTCGACGAGGCGGACGAGATGCTTCGCATGGGCTTCATCGACGACGTCGAATGGATCCTCGACCAGACCCCGGAAGAGCGTCAGGTCGCCCTCTTCTCGGCCACCATGCCGGCGCCGATCCTCCGCATCGCCCGCAAGTACCTCAAGGAGCCTGCCGAGATCACCATCAAGACCAGGACCACCACGGTGGAGACCATCCGCCAGCGCTACTGGATGGTCGGCGGCCACCACAAGCTCGATGCCCTGACCCGCATCCTCGAGGCCGAGCCGATCGACGGCATGATCATCTTCGTGCGCACCAAGACCGAGACCCTGAACCTTGCCGAGAAGCTCCAGGCGAGGGGCTTCGCTGCCGCCGCGCTGAACGGCGACATGGTGCAGCAGCAGCGCGAGCGCACCATCGACCAGCTCAAGGACGGCACGCTGAACATCGTCATCGCGACCGACGTCGCCGCACGCGGCCTCGACGTCGAGCGCATCAGCCACGTCATCAACTACGACATCCCGACCGACACGGAGTCCTACGTGCACCGCATCGGCCGCACCGGCCGCGCCGGCCGCAGCGGCGAGGCGATCCTCTTCGTCTCCCCGAGGGAGCGCGGCCTGCTCTATGCGATCGAGCGCGCCACCCGCAAGCGCATCGAGCTGATGGAGCTCCCGTCGACCGAGCTCATCAACGACAAGCGCATCGCCCGCTTCCAGCAGCGCATCACCGACACCATCGCCGCCGAGGACCTCGAGTTCTACATGAGCCTGGTCGAAAGCTACTGCCGCGACCACGAGGGCTCCCCGGTCGAGGTAGCCGCGGCGCTTGCACGCCTCCTGCAGGGCGACACCCCGTTCCTCCTCTCGGCGAAGCCGGAGCGCGAGAAGCCCTCGAGGCAGGGAGAGCGCGACCGCGATTTCCGCGAACCGCGCCGCGATTCGTTCCGCGATCGTGACTCCTTCCGCGATCGTGACCGCGACCGTGACCGCGATTTCCGCGAAGAGCGTGAGCCGAAGAAGCAGCGCAAGGGGAGCCTCTACTCCGACGAGCCGATGGAGACCTACCGCATCGAGGTGGGCAGGATGCACGACGTGAAGCCGGGCAACATCGCCGGAGCGATCATCAACGAGATCGGCCTCGACCCGGAAGCGGTCGGCAAGATCGTGATCAACGAGCAGTACAGCACCGTGGAGCTTCCGGCAGGCTTGCCGAACGACGTCTTCCAGGAGCTCAAGAAGGTACGCGTCTGCGGCCGACAGCTCCGGGTATCGAGGTCGGACGAACGGGGCGGCGGCTACGGCGACCGGGGAGAGCGCAGCGACCGTGGCGACCGGGGAGACCGCGGCAAGAAGGGCTTCGGCAAGGCCGGAGGGAAAGGCAAGAAGGACTCCTCGTTCTTCACCGGCTTCAACCCTCCGAAGAAGCGCCGGATGAAAGACGGTTAAGAGGACAGGCACCAGAGGGACTGCAGGGACAGCAGGGACGAAGATGATGACTCTTCCCCTGCTGTCCCTTTTGTCGTTTATGTCCCAGTTGTCCCTTTCCTTGATTGCCGTTACCGCCGGCCATAACTATTATTTCTGTATATTGCCGTTGAGGATTCAGTCGAAATGTCTTCAAAAGGAGGCTTTATGGAACTCGAATTCTACGGGGCGACCAGGCGGGTGACCGGCTCTTGCCACATCCTCAGGGCCGGTGGTTTCACGCTACTCCTTGATTGCGGCCTGGTCCAGGGGGGCTTCGAGGACGAGGTGCTCAACCGCGAGCCGTTTCCCTTCGATCCCGGGTCGATCGACGCGCTTGTGCTCAGCCACGGCCATATCGACCACTCCGGACGCGTCCCGCTCCTGGTCAAGCGGGGCTTCAGGGGGCCGATCTACACCCACGAGGCCACCATCGAGCTCTGCAGGGTGCTCCTGAAGGACTCCGCATCCCTCTCCGAACACGATGCCCTGCGACGCCGACGGCACGGGCACGGCGACGCGGAACCCCTCTACACGGTCGAGGAGGCCTTGGTCGCCGTCGACCGGATGCACGGCCTGCGCTACGAAAAAGTGAAGGAAATCCTTCCCGGCATTTTCCTCCGCCTGCACGATGCCGGCCATATCCTTGGCTCCGCATTCGTCGAGCTTGAAATCTCGGAAGGGGAGGAGCGCCGTACGCTGGTCTTCAGCGGGGATATCGGCCAGTACGACACCCCCATCATGAACGATCCCTCCTCTATCAGGCACGCCGATTACGTGATCGTCGAGAGCACTTACGGCGACCGGCTGCACCGGTCGCTCGACGAGACCGTCCGGGAGATCGGCGAGATCATCACCACGGCATGCCGCGACTGCGGCAACATCCTCATCCCCTCCTTTGCCATCGGCAGGAGCCAGGAGCTGCTCTACCTGTTCGGCAAGCACTACCACGAATGGGACCTGCCCCGATGGCAGGTCTACCTCGACAGCCCGATGGCCATCGAGGCGAGCATGATCTACTGGGAGCACCCCGAGCTCTGGGACGAGGAGGCGAAGCTGTTCAGGAAGGAGCTGCGCCGGATGCCGCCGTTGGGCAATCTCCACCTGACCGGCAGCGTCGACCAGTCCATCGCCATCAACTCGCACCGTCAGGGGGCGATCATCGTCGCCGGCAGCGGCATGTGCAACGGCGGCCGGATCATCCACCATCTGAAGAACAACGTCTGGCGGCCCGAGTGCCATGTGCTCATCATCGGCTTCCAGGCCCAGGGGACGCTCGGACGCAGGCTGGTGGAGGGGCACAAGGAGGTGCACATCAACGGCACGGCCTACCGGGTTGCGGCAAAGGTGCATACCATCGGCGGCCTTTCGGCGCATGGCGACCGTGACGACCTGCTGCGCTGGCTCGGCAGCTGCGAGTGCAGTCCCGCGGTCTTGGTGGTGCATGGCGAAGAGCGGGTCAAGGAGGTGTTCAGGGAGTCCATCAGGACATCGCTGTCGCTCGATGCCCGGATACCGGTGCCTGGCCAGCTCCTCGACCTGGTTACCGGCGAGCTGCGAAGCGCACCAGAAGGGCACGGGCAGCACTGAACGCCCTATCGGCCGTTTATTCGGTAGGTGCCGACCCGCACCGCCTCGCCGAGCACATGCCCTTGCATCGCCGCCTCGAGCTTCGCCTTGTCGGGCGAGCGCAGGCCCTCGAGCAGCACGTCGAGCGCGTAGAGCTTGTGGAAATAGCGGTGCCTGCCGACCGGTGGGCACGGGCCGCTGTACTCCCTGCGCTTTGAATTCCCGACACCCTCCTGCACACCGGGAGGCAGCGGCCGGTTGCCCGCTCCGGCCTCCAGCCCCGTCATGCCGGGAGGGATGTTGTAGACCAGCCAGTGCACCCAGGTCAGCCTCGGAGCGGCCGGGTCCGGCGCGTCGGGGTCGTCAACGATCAGCACCAGGCTTTTCGTGCCAGACGGCAGGTTCGACCAGGTGAGCGGGGGGGAGATGTTTTCTCCTTCGCAGGTGTAGCGTGCCGGGATCGGGCCCATATCCTCGAAAGCCGGCGAGGTGATCGAGAGTGTCATGGCGGCTCCGTTTTTTGCCGCGGCCGGGGGCATGAAGGGCAGGAGGGAGAGGAGCGCGGCCATAAGCGCACCAGCGACTCGTCTGTTCAGGGCCTTCATCTCCGCTGCTGGTTCAATGTTCGGAGGGGCATCTACCGGAACGCTTACCTGCGCCAGTTGGTTCAGGAATATGCAAGAGCAGCATCCCCCTTGGAACGCCACAACAGGAGGCTGGAAGTGGAGCGCAGGTCGATCAGGAGGGTTTCTGAGTGGCTGTGGGAGATTCCCGCCGGCTTTCGTGCAGATATGCGGGTGCCCGCACGCTTCTACGCCTCCGAGGCGATGCTCGAACAGATCCTCGCCGACCGCTCCCTCGAGCAGCTGGTCAACGTGGCCACCCTTCCCGGCATTCGCAGTTACGCCCTCGCCATGCCCGACATCCACGAAGGTTACGGCTTCCCCATCGGCGGCGTCGCGGCCTTCGACCTCGACGAAGGGATCATCTCCCCCGGCGGCATCGGCTACGACATCAACTGCGGCGTCCGCCTCCTGCGGAGCACCGAACGCTTCGCCGAGGTGCGTGGCCGCATCCCGGCGCTCGCCAGAGAGATCTACCTCCAGGTACCCTCCGGCGTCGGCCACGGCAACCGGATCACCTTCACCCCTGCGCAGCTCGATGCCATCCTCCGTGGTGGCGCACCCGAAATGGTCGGCTTCGGCTACGGCTCGGCCGCGGACCTCGTGCGCCTCGAATCGGGCGGCGTGCTCGACCCCGCCGATCCCGCCGCCCTCTCCACGCACGCCAGGCAGCGGGGCCTGGACCAGCTCGGCACCATGGGCGCCGGCAACCACTTCGTCGAGATCGACCGGGTCTCCACGATCTTCGATCCGGCCGCCGCCGAGCGCATGGGCCTCTTCCGCGGCCAGGTGGTCTTCCAGATCCACACCGGCTCGCGCGGGCTCGGCCACCAGGTCGCCACCGACTACATCCGCAGGATGAACCTCGCCATGCCCGGCTACGGCATCAGGGTGCCCGACCGCGAGCTGGCCTGTGTGCCCTTCCGCAGCCCCGAGGGGCAGGAGTACTTCCGCGCCATGTCCGCCGCGGCGAACTTCGCCTGGGCCAACCGCCAGCTCATCACCTGGGAGCTCCGCAAGGCCTGGGCGACGCTCTTCTCCTCGCCGCCGCCGGAAGTGGTGTAGGACGTCGCGCACAACGTCGCCAAGGTCGAGGAGCACCAGGTCGACGGCCGCAGGATGGAGCTGCTGGTGCATCGCAAGGGGGCCACGCGCGCCTTCCCCGGCCAGCCGGTCATCATTCCCGGAAGCATGGGCACCAGTTCGTTCGTCCTCGAAGGGGCGCCGGAGGCCATGTTTGGCAGCTTCGGCTCCTCCTGCCACGGCGCCGGCCGCCGCATGTCCCGCACCAGGGCCAGGCACACGATCCAGGGCGGCCACCTCAGGAAGGTGCTCGAGGAGCAGGGGATCTCCGTGCAGGCCGGCTCCATGTCCGGCCTCGCCGAAGAGGCCCCCGAAGCCTACAAGGAGATCACCGACGTCGTCGGCACCGTCGCCGCCGCCGGCATCGCCCGCAAGGTTGCCCAGCTCACCCCTGTCGGGATCATGAAGGGATAATGGATAATGGATAATGGATAATGGATAATGGAAGATGGGGGCTGATGCGTTCAGGAATCGCATGTTCAATTATCAACTATCCATTATCAATTATCCATTGTTTTCATCCCCTCGGATGGAAGGTCCGGTGGACCTCCTTGATGAAGGAGCGGTCGATGTGGGTGTAGATCTGGGTGGCGATGATGGAGCTGTGGCCGAGCATCTCCTGCACGGCGCGGAGGTCGGCGCCCCCTTCGAGAAGGTGGGTGGCGAAGGTGTGTCGGAAGGTATGTGGGCTGACCGGTTTTTCGATGCCGGCGATCACGGTGTACTGCCGCACGGTGTTCCACGCGGCCATGCGCGACATGCCCGTGCCGCGAGAGCTGAGGAAGAGGATATCCTGCGCCTTCGCTCCCGCCATCTGCGGGCGCTGCTCCTCCTGGTAGCGCCTCACCCATGCGGCTGCCGACTCACCGATCGGCACGAGCCGCTCCTTCGATCCCTTCCCGAAGACCCTGACGAAACCGGCATCGAGGTAGAGGCTCTGCTGCGAGAGCCCGACCATCTCGCTCACCCTGACCCCGGTGGCGTAGAGGAACTCGAGCATCGCCTTGTCCCTGACGAGGTATTTGCCCGGTGGGTGCTGGCGCAGGGGAGCGTCGAGCAGGCGCATCATCTCCTCCACCGTGAGCACCGAGGGGAGGTATCGCCCCTGTTTCGGCTGGTGGATGTTCTCCGACGGGTTGGCCTCCGCAAGGCGTTCGGTGACGAGGAACTTGTGGAAGGAGCGGATGGCGGAGATGTTCCTCGCCACGGAGCTCGCTTCGAGGCCGATCCCGTGCAGCTCGAGGATGAACTTCCGGATGTCCCCCGGCACCGCCTCCGATGGCTGCACGCCGGCCTCCTGCAGCCAGGAGAGGTAGCGTCCGAGGTCGTTGAGGTAGGAGGCGCGGGTGTTGCCCGAGAAGTTCCGCTCGAGGGTCAGGTAGTTGAGGAACGAGTCGAGCCGCGACCGGTACGCCTCCTGCAGCCCGGGCATCGTCACGCCTCCGTTTTCCTGAGTCGTGCGGCGAAGCCGCCGTCGAACCCCTCCCGCTCGCCGGGCAGGGTGAGCAGCCAGCCGTCGCCGGTTTCGGCGGGGAGGAATGGCGCGGGGAAGCCTGCGGGAATCGGCGAGGCTTCGAATTCGGGATGGCGCCCGAGGAACGCCGCTACCTGGAGCTCGTTCTCCTCGGGTTCGACCGAGCAGGTGGCGTAGATGAGGGTGCCGCCAGGCTTCAGCACCGTGGAGGCGCGGTCGAGCAGCGCCTGTTGCAGCGCGGCGAGCTCCGTGAGCTTGTCGGGGCCGGTGCGCCAGCGCAGTTAGGCGCGGCGCCCGAGCACCCCGGTGCCGGTGCAGGGGGCGTCGAGCAGGATGGTGTCGGGGGCGCAGCCGGGGTCGAAATCCAGCGCGTCCCCCTCCTTCGGCTCGATGCTGGTGATGCCCAGCGCGCGGGCATTCGAAGCGACCCGTTCGAGTTTCCGCGCCGACCGGTCGAGGGCGATGATGCGGCCATTGTCGCCCATCAGCTCGGCCATCAAGGTGGATTTCCCTCCGGGCGCGGCGCACATGTCGTAGACGGTGCTGCCGGGTGCCGGTGCGGCCAGCAGGCAGGCGAGCGCCTGCGAGGGGTTCTGGACGCTGACGGCCCCTTCGGCGAGCAGCGGCTCCATGAGGGTGAACTCCTGCGAGAAGAGGAAGTTGTCGAGGCCGTCGTCGAGTCGCCGGACCCCTTCGAGCCCCTTCCTGCCGGCAACCTCGTCGGGCGTCCCTTTGAGGCGGTTCACCCGGTAGGCGGTGGCGGGGGGGAGGTTGCCGTGGCGGAGCATCGCCTCGGCCCGCCCACTCCCGTAGCGAGCGAGCCATCGCCCGACCAGCCATTCAGGGTAAGAGAAGAGCACCGAGAGGCGCGCGGCCTCCTCCATGCCGGCGGTCCACTCGTCGAGGAGCACGGTTTTCGGGGAGATCTTGCGGAGCACGCCGTTGACGAGCCGCGAGAGGTGGTCGCCCTTGAACTTCCGGGCGAGCTTGACGCACTCGTCGACCGCCGCCGGCCGGGGCACCCGGTCGAGGTGCAGGAGCTGGTAGGCGCCGAGCCGCAGGATGTTCTTCAGGACGGGCGCGGCCTTGGCGTAGTCGTGCCGGTAGAACTTCGAGATCACGAAGTCGCACTGCAGGCGGTACTTGAGGGTGCCGCTCACCAGCTCCCTCGCCAGGGCGCGGTCGCTCCTGCCGGCCTCTGTACGTTCGAGCAGGCGGTTGAGCACCTCCTCTGATTTCCTGTTGCCGGACTCCAGCTCCTGGAGCACCCGGAGGGCGGTTTCTCGTGCGTTCACGGGCATGGTGTCGATACCTGTAAGGTCAATGAAAAAAATGATATGTGTTGTAAAATAGCATGCGCTTCCTTAGATTCCTGAAACTTGTACGTTCTTTTTCAGATTTCAAGCTATCATCCAGAAAGGCGGAGGGACTGGCCCTGCGAAGCCTTGGCAACCTTCATTCACGAATGAGCGGTGCCAAATCCATCCCGGAGGGAATCCGGGAAAGATGATGTATGCATACCTGCCGATTTCATACCTCTCTTGACGCTTCACGTCAGCACGAGCTGACACCCATCCCGCCTGTACGGACGACCGATTCCTTTACCGTACGACAGCCATGACCAACGACCATACCGCCGATTTCCGGTTCGAGACCCTGCAGGTCCATGCCGGCCAGGAGCCCGATCCGACGACCGGATCGAGGGCCGTGCCCATCTACCAGACCACCTCCTACGTGTTCGACAGCGCCGAGCACGGCGCGAACCTCTTCGCCCTGAAGGAGGCCGGCAACATCTACACGCGCCTGATGAACCCGACCACCGACGTGCTCGAGAAGCGCATGGCGGCGCTCGAGGGGGGCAAGGCGGCCCTCGCGGTGGCGAGCGGCCACTCGGCGCAGTTCATTGCCTTGGCGACCATCTGCGGGGCGGGGGACAACATCGTGTCGTCCAGCTACCTCTACGGCGGCACCTACAACCAGTTCAAGGTGGCCTTCTCGCGCCTCGGCATCGAGGTGCGCTTCGTCGACGGCAACGATCCCGGGTCGTTCCGCAGGGCGATCGACGGCAAAACCAAGGCGCTCTACACGGAGTCGATCGGCAACCCGGCCTTCCACGTGCCCGATTTCGGGGCGCTCTCGTCGATCGCCCGCGAGAACCGCATCCCGCTCGTCGTGGACAATACCTTCGGCTGCGGCGGCTACCTCTGCCGGCCGATCGACCACGGCGCCTCGATCGTGGTCGAGTCGGCCACCAAGTGGGTCGGCGGCCACGGCACCTCGATGGGCGGCATCATCGTCGACGCCGGCACCTTCGACTGGGCCAGCGGCAACTTCCCGCTCTTCACGGAGCCCTCCGAGGGGTACCACGGCATGCGGTTCCATGAGACCTTCGGCGAACTGGCCTTCATCGTCAGGGCGCGGGTCGAGGGGCTCCGGGACTTCGGGCCGGCCATCAGCCCGTTCAACTCCTTCATGCTGCTGCAGGGGCTGGAGACCCTCTCCCTGCGGGTGCAGCGCCATGCGGACAACACCCTCGAGCTGGCCCGCTGGCTCGAGTCCCGCAGCGACGTCGCCTGGGTGAACTATCCCGGCCTCGAGAGCCACCCGACGCATTCGCTGGCCAAAACCTACCTGCGCAACGGCTTCGGGGGGGTGCTCACCTTCGGCGTGAAGGGGGGCTACGACCGTGCGGTGAGGTTCATCGACGGCGTCAGGCTCGCCAGCCACCTGGCCAACGTGGGGGACGCCAAGACGCTCGTGATCCATCCGGCCTCGACCACCCACCAGCAGCTTACCGCGGAGGAGCAGGCCTCGGCCGGCGTGAGCGCGGACATGGTGCGGGTATCGGTCGGCATCGAGCACATCGACGACATCAAGGCCGACTTCGGCCGCGCACTCGAGAATCTATCCTGAACAGCGATCAATGGACCATATTCCCGTCATATCCGAAGAGACACGCTATTTCGAATCGAACGAGCCCCTGCGGCTGGAGCTGGGCGGCGAGCTGCCCGGACTGCGGGTCGCCTACCGGACCTGGGGCACGCTGAACGCGGAGAAGAGCAACGCCATCCTCGTCTGCCACGCCCTGACCGGCAATGCCGACGCCGAGTCCTGGTGGGGTGGCCTGTTCGGCGAGGGGCGCGCCTTCGACGAAACGAGGGACTTCATCATCTGCAGCAACGTGCTCGGCAGCTGCTACGGCACCACCGGCCCGCTCTCGACGAACCCGGCGACCGGAAAGCATTACGGCCCCGATTTCCCGCGCATCACCATCCGAGACATGGTCGAGGTGGAGCGCCGCCTCGTGCGGTCGTTCGGCATCGAGCGGCTCAGCCTGGTGGTCGGCGCGTCGCTCGGCGGCATGCAGGTGCTGGAGTGGGGGTGCATGTACCCGGAGATGGCCGGCGCGCTCATGCCGATGGGCATCTCCGGCCGCCACTCGGCCTGGTGCATCGCCCAGAGCGAGGCCCAGCGGATGGCCATCGCCGCCGATGCCGACTGGAACGACGGCTGGTACGACCCCGAGCTGCAGCCGGCCAAGGGGCTCGCCGCCGCGAGGCTGATGGCGATGTGCACCTACCGCTGCTTCGAGAACTTCCAGCTCCGGTTCGGCAGGAAGGTGCAGGAGGACGGCCTCTTCACGGCCGAGAGCTACCAGCGCTACCAGGGGATGAAGCTTGTCGGGCGCTTCGACGCGAACACCTACGTGACCCTGACCAGGGCGATGGACATGCACGACGTGGGGCGGGGAAGGAGCTCCTATGAAAGCGTGCTCGGGTCGCTCGGGATGCCGGTCGAGATTCTCTCGATCGATTCGGACATCCTCTATCCCAAGGAGGAGCAGGAGGAGCTTGCGCGCCTGATCCCCGGATCGAGGATCCTCTTCCTCGACGAACCCTACGGCCACGACGCCTTCCTCATCGACGTCGAGACGGTAAGCCGGATGATCTGCGAGTTCAAGGAGAAAATCTGAGGG